>JAKFUL010000017.1 GCA_021732665.1 Acetobacteraceae bacterium | reverse complement strand
GTGGATGGACATGGTGATTCTCCCGGGGGCGGGAGTGTGCGCGGGGTGGGGCGCTGCATCAACCCAGTGCGATGCCATTGCAAGAAGCATGCGCAGCCGGGCAGAGTGGATGAAAGGAGTTACCCCATGCCCGACACGAACATCCCCAACACCCAGTCCCTCGCCGCCATCCAGTCCGTCGTCCAGACCTATCTCGACGGCCTCTACGAAGGCGACACCGAGAAGCTGGCCGCCGCCTTCCACCCCGCCTCCGAGCTTCGCTCGGAAAAGGACGGCGAGGTGGTCATCCTCCCCCGCCAGGCCTGGCTCGAGGCCGTGCGCACCCGCCCCAGCGCCGCCTCCCAAAACCTGCCAAGACATGACCGCATCCTGGCCATAGACTTGGCCGGCCCCGAGCTGGCGGTGGTGAAGCTCAACTGCGCCATCCCCCCTCGCTTCTTCACCGATGTGCTTGTGCTGCTGAAACTCGCCAATGGCTGGCAAATCGTCAGCAAAGCCTTCCGCACAGAGGTCCGGTAGCCCACGGTCCAGGGCCGGGTCGGCCCTGGTGGGGAGAGTTTGAGAGGGGCAAAGCTCCTCTCAATCCACCTTCAACCCGTCTGCTGAATAGCCGAAAGCTGCCAGGGCCCACCCTGCACCCGCACAAAGGTCCAGACCTCGGTGACGGTCTGCCGGTTGGAAGGATGCCCCTCCACCACAGCGCCATCCGCCAGGTTGCGCGTCACGTCGACCAGCGAGAAGCGCATGGCCACCGTGCAATAGTCACGCGCACCCTCATTCCAGGCCTCGGCCACGTCGCCCGATTCCAGCCGCACATCGCTGGTCTCGTTCTTCCAGCCCCGCGCCGCCAGCGCCGCGTAGTCGTCACGGAAATACTGCACCATTTCGGGCGTGGAGAGCCGCGCCAGGGTGCTGGTGTCGCCCGCGCTCCAGGCGCGGTTGATCGCCACCAGCGTCTCGCCGAAGGCGTGCTGGTCGGCGGCCGTTATGGTCACCGGGGGTGCCGCGGGCGCACCGCCGCCGCCGAACATCGGCCGCGCGCCCTGCGGCGCCATTTCGCGCGGCATGCCGGCCATGGCCGGCTGCTGGCGGCGGCGGAACAGCATCACCGCCAGGTAGACCAGGCCGCCGATCAGCGCGATCTGCAGCAGGAAGCCCAGCATGCCGGCCAGCGAGCCCAGGCCCGAGAAGAAGCCGCCGCCCAGCATGGCGCCGATCAGGCCACCCGCGATCAGCCCGCCCAGCAGCGGGTTGCGCTGAAAGAAGCCGGGCCGCGCCGCAGCGGCCGCACCCGCGGTGGCCGCGCCGGCGGTGGCCGGGGCCGCCGCGCGCGAGGGCTCGGTGGTGGTGCGCTGCATCGGCTGCGCGGTGCCGGGCGAGGTGTTGGTGGCGGGCGGCGCCGAATAGGTCCGGCTGCCGCGGCTGCCGGAGGAGGAGGAACCGCCGGGGCGCGCCTCGGCCAGCACCGGCGCGAATGCCAGCGCGGCCACGGCGGTCACGGCGAGAAAACGGGCAAAGCGAGACATGATGTGTTTGGCTCCAGGGCGTTTCTGTCCAAACCGCAATATAGGGGCAAGCTTGCGGGATTGCGATGGGTGGCCACACAATTGATACCAGCCCCTTCCGGAGGACCCCCATGCGCATCCCGCTGCTTTTCGCCGCCCTGCTGGCCGCCGCGCCAGCGATGGCCCAGACCACCCCGCCGCGCGTGCTGCGCATGGCCACCAGCGTGGATGCGGCGACGCTCGACCCGCATGCCACCAACGCGCTTTTCACCTTCCTGGTCGTGCAGCAGATCTATGAAAGCCTGACCCATCGTGGCGACGATTTGAAGATCGCCCCGGGCCTGGCCACGCGCTGGGAACAGCCGGAGCCGACACGCTGGCGCTTCCACCTCCGCCCCGGCGTGCGCTTCGCCGGCGGCGAGGCCTTCGATGCCGATGACGTGGTCTTCTCCATCACCCGCGCCCTGGCACCCACCTCCAACTACGGCATCTTCGTCGACACCGTCATCCGCGCCGAGGCGGTGGACGCCAACACCGTCGATATCATCACCCGCGTCCCCGACGCGGTGATCCCGGACAAGATGACCCGCGTGATGATCATGGATCGGGGATGGTCGGAGGCGAACCGCTCGACGGTCCCGCAGAATTTCGCCCAGCGCGAGGAGCTTTTCGCGGTACGCAACGCCAATGGCACCGGCCCCTACATGATCCGCACGCGTGAGCAGGATCAGCGCACCATCATGGTCCGCAACCCCAACTGGTGGGGCGCGGCGGCCGGCGTGGCGCGCGGCAATGTCGATGAATACCACCACATCACGCTGACCTCGGATTCCACCCGGGTCGCCGCGCTGCTCTCGGGCGAGGTCGATTTCGTGCATGTCGTGCCGGTGCAGGATGTGACGCGCATCCGCGCCAATCCGCGCCTGCGGGTGCTGGACGGGCAGGAGAACCGCACGGTGTTCCTCGCCTTCCGCCAGGATGTGGAAGAGCTGCCCAACGCCGACACCCCCGGCCGCAACCCGTTCCGCGACCTGCGGGTGCGCCAGGCCGTGGCCCATGCCATCGATGTGGAGGCGCTGCGCCGCGCCACGCTGCGTGGCCAGGCGGTGCCGACGGGCAGCATGTGGACGCAGTTCGTGAACGGCTGGGACCAGAGCACCGATGCCCGCCTGCCGCTGGACCGCGCGCGTTCGCGGGCGCTGCTGGCCGAGGCCGGCTACCCGAACGGCTTTTCGGTGCCCTTCGACTGCCCCGTCGGCACCTATGATGAGGCCTGCCAGGCCATTGCCGCCATGCTGGCCCAGATCGGCATCCGGGCGCAGCTGAACCTCATCCCCAACGCCCAGTTCACCCAGAAAATCCGCCGGCAGGAGAGCAGCTTCTACGCGCTGAGCTGGGGGGTGCCGACATTCGACGCCAGCTACACGCTGCGCGCGGTGATGGCCTCGCGCAGCCTGGGCGGCGCGGCCAGCTGGAACATGGGCGGTTGGAGCAATGCGGAGTTTGACGGCCTGCTGGCAGCGTTGGACAGCGAGTTGGACCCGGCGGCGCGGCGCGCGACGATGCTTCGCATGCACCGGCTGCACAATGCCGATGTCGGGCATCTGCCCATCTACCACATGATGATCCCCTGGGCGCACCGCCAGGGCGTGGCGCTGACGCACCGGGCGGACAACCAGTTCTCCGTGCGCGATATCCGGCTGGACTGAGCCATGATCTTCCGCCCCGCCGGGAAGGTGCAGGCCTTCCGCATCTCGCCCCAGGACACCAACTACTTCGCCTGCCTGTTCGACCCGATCGCGGAAGGGGCGGGCTTCACCATGGTGGTGGAGATTTTCGCCCCCGGCGGCGCCACGCCGCCCAACACCCACACGCGGGCGCAGGAGGTGTTCTACGTGCTGCATGGGCAGGGCGTGGCGGTGGCGGATGGGGTGGAGCAACCAATCCGCCAGGGCGACTGCCTGATGCTCAAGCCGGGCACCGAACACCTGGTCCGCAACCCGGGGCCGGGCAAACTCTACTGCCTGACCATGATGGTGCCGGACGAGGATTTCGCTGGCCTGATCCGCGCCGGCACCCCGGTGGAACTCGATGCCGAGGATCTGGCCGTGCTGCGCGGCGGCTGACGCTACAGGTTCCGCCTGGCCGCCCGCAGCGTGGCCAGCCCTATCCCCGTGCTGTCGAACCCGCCATCGACGGCAATCACCTGCCCCGTCAGATAGCTGGCCTTGTCCGAGCAGAGAAACACGATCACCTCCGCCAGCTCGCTTTCCAACCCGTAGCGGTTGAGCGGGATGGCGTCGTGATAATCGGCGCGGATCTCGGGCGTGTGCACAGCCTTTGCCATGGCCGTGTCCACCGGCCCCGGCGCCACCGCATTGACCCGGATGCCCAAGCCCGCCAGCTCCACCGCCAGTTGCTTGGTCAGATGCGCCAGCCCCGCCTTGGAAGTGCCATAGGCCACCCGCAGCGTCGAAGCCCGCAGGCCGGAGATCGAGGTGATGTTCACCATCGCCCCACCCCGGGTCATCAGCGGCGCCACCGCCTGGGCCATGATGAAGGGGCCGGTCAGGTTCACCGCCAGGACCTGGTTCCAATCCTCCAGCGTGGTCTCCAACAGCGGCTTGAAGATGGCGATGCCGGCATTGTTCACCAGCGCGTCGATCCGGCCGAATTTCTGCATCACCGCGGCCACGGCGGCTGCGGCGGAAGCCGGGTCGGAAACATCGCAGTGCCGCGCCAGCGTGGTCTCCGGCGCATCCGGCTGGGTGGCGTCGGCCAGGTCCAGCAGCGCCACGGCCCAACCCTCGGCCAGGAATTTGCGGGCTGTGGCCAGGCCAATGCCGCGCGCGGCGCCGGTGACGATGGCGGTCTTCATGGCCGGTCCTCAGTCATTCGGCCGGACATTGTTGCGGCGGACCACCACCTGCCAGCGCGCCAGCTCGGCCGCGATGAAGGCGCGGAACTCCTCGGCCGTGCGCGGGTCGGGGATGGCGCCCTCATCGGCCAGGCGGTGGCGCACCTGTTCATCGGCCAGGGCGATATTCGTCGCCTCGTGCAGCCGCGCCACGATCTCGGGCGGCGTGCGGGCGGGCGCGACCAGCCCATACCATTGCATCACCTCGAAGCCCGGGATCACCTCGCTGATCGCCGGCACATCGGGCGTGGCCGCCAGGCGCGCGGCGGCGGTGCTGCCCAGGCCGGCCAGGCGGTTGTCGCGGACCAGCGGCAGGGCGGTGGGCGTGCCGGTCATGCCACTGTCGATGGTGCCGGCGACGAGGTCGATCGCCATCGGGCCCGAGCCGCGATAGGGCACATGCACCATCTTGAGGCCGGCGGCGTCGAGGAAGGCCACCATGCCGATATGCACATTGGAGCCCGCACCGGCCGAGCCATAGGTGATGGTATCGGGGGCCGCGCGGACCCGGGCGATGAAGCCGGCCAGCCCGCCCTCGGCCAGGCGTTTTTGCGCCAGCAGCACCATGGGCACCTGGGCGATCAGGCCGATGGGGGCGAAGTCGCGCAGCGGGTCGTAGCGCAGGCGCGGATAGATGTGCGGGTTGACCGTCAGCGTGCTGATCATGCCCACAGCGATGGTGTGGCCATCGGGATTGGCCGCCGCCGCCTGCTCGGTGCCGATGACGCCGGCGGCGCCGCCACGGTTTTCCACCACCACCGTGGCGCCCAGCGTGGCGCCGATGCTCTGCGCCATGACGCGGCCGAGCACATCGGTCGCACCTCCCGGGGCGGTGGGGACGATGAGTGTGATGGGGCGGCGCGGCCAGGGCGCCTGGGCCAAGGCGGGCGCAGCGAGAGGGGTGGCGAGCAGGGCGCGGCGGGGGATCATGGCAGGAACTCCTGTCGGACGGCCTCGGTGTGCTGGCCCAGGCTGGGCACCGGGCCCAGTGCCCGCGCGCCGTCGGAGAAGCGCGCCGCCGGCGCGGCGATGGAGACCGGGCCGCGCTCCGTCTCCACCGTCACCCGGCGCAGCGCGGGGTGGGACGAAAGCCCATCGACACCGTTGATGAAGCCATAGGCGGTATTGGCCGCGGCCAGGGCGGCCACGCATGCCCCGCGGCTGCGCGCGGCGAAGACCGCGGCGATATGCGCATCCACCATCGGTCGGTTGGCCACGCGGGCCATGTTGGTGGCGAATTCCGGCCGGGTGATCAGCCCGGTGTCGTTCAGGAAATGGGTGGCGAAATCGGCCCATTCCCGCTCGTTCTGGATCGAGATCAGGATCTGCGCGCCGTCGCTGGTCTCGAAGGCGCCATAGGGGCAAAGGCTGGGATGGGCCATGCCGATGCGGGCGGGGGTTTTCCCCGTGCCTTCGAAATACAGCAGCGGGACATTCATCCAATCCGCCATGCCGTCGAACAGCGACACCGCAACACCTTTCCCGGTGCCAGTGATGGAACGCTCGATCAGCGCCTCCAGCACCGCCGCATGCGCCATGGTGCCGCAGGCGATGTCGCACACCGAAAAACCCACGCGCCCCGGCCCCTCTGCCCGGCCGGTGACGCTGGCGAGGCCGGATTCGGCCTGGACCAGCAGGTCATAGGCCTTCATTGCTGCGTATTCGCCCTCCTCGCCATAGCCGGAGATGTCCACGGTGATCAGGCGGGGGTGTTTTTCGCGCAGCGCGGCGGAGCCGAAGCCGGCACGGGCCATGGCGCCGGGTGCCAGATTCTGGATGAACACATCGGCCTTCGCGACCAGCGCCTGCAACAGCGCCTTGTCGGAAGGCTCCTTGATGTTGAGGCACACACTTTCCTTGCCCCGGTTCAGCCAGACGAAATAGGTCGAGAGACCCTTCGCCGCGGCGTCATAGCCGCGGGCGAAATCGCCCTCCGCGCGTTCGATCTTGATCACCCGCGCCCCGGCATCGCAGAGCTTGGCCGAGCAGGTGGGGGCGGCCACCGCCTGTTCCATGGAGACGACCAGCAGGCCCTCGAGGGGCTTACCGGGGGTCACTCCCGTTCGATCCCGGCCTCGCGGATGAACTGACCCCAGCGCACCTGCTCCGTGCGCACCAGATTCGCGGCGAAAGCCGGGCCTCGCTCAGCAGGCGCCGGCGCGCGGGCGGAGGCAGCCTCGAACCGGGTGCGGACATGGGGGTCATCGAGCGCGCCATTCAGCGCCTCCGTCACCGCCGCCAGGATCGGCGCGGGCGTCGTGCGCAGCGCGGTGAGGATGTTCCAGACTTCAAGGTCCAGCTCCGCCAGACCCGCCTCGCGGGAGGTGGGGGTGGCGGCGATCTGCGGCAGCCGGGTGGCACCCGTGACGCAGATCGCCCGCGCGCCCGCCTCCACCGCCGGCAGCGCGGTCAACGCCTGGTCCACCACCACATCCAGCACGCCGGCATGCAGGTCGTTGATCGCCGGCCCGCCGCCGCGATAGGGCACCAGCGTGTTGCCGCCACCCAGCGCCTTGTTCACCATCACACCGCCCATGTGCAGCGTTGTGCCCAGCCCCGAACTGCCGATGGACAGCCGGCCGGCGCGGCCGCGCGCCTTCAGCTCATCCATGCTGGTGATGCCCGATTGCCGGCTGACGATCAGCACCATGGGGTTGGTCGCGACCAGCCCGGCGGGCACGAAATCCGCGGGGTCATAGGCCAGCCGGGTGAACAGATGCTGGTTGAAGGCGAAGACGCCGATATGGCCGAGGAAGAGCAAATGCCCATCCGGCGCGGTGCGTGCGACACGCGCCGCCGCCACCCCGCCCGAGGCGCCGGCCATGTTTTCCACCACCACGGTCTGGCCCAGCTTCTGGCTCATCGGCTGAGCGATCAGGCGGCCCATCACGTCGGTGGCGCCGCCAGCGGCGAAGGGGATCAGGATGGTGACGGTGCGGCTGGGCGCCCAGCCCTGCGCCAGGGCGGGCGTGGCAAGGGCGGTGGCAAGCAGGGTGCGGCGAGAGAGCGACATGGTTCCTCCGGTTTTCTTGAACCGATCATCGCATTTCGCCGGCCGCGCGTTAAGCCGCGTGGCGTGTTGCGAATTCTCGCCTCGCGCGCCGCGGCACGGGGAGGCTAGATTGGGTCGCCATGGAAAACCCCCGCCCCCCCCTGCCCCCCTTCGACCTCGACACCGCCGCGAAAAAAGCCCGCGCCGCCGAGGATGCCTGGAACAGCCGCGACCCCGCCCGCGTGGCCGCCGCCTACACACCCGACAGCCGCTGGCGCAATCGCGCCGAGTTCTTCGCCGGCCGCGAGGCCATCGAAGCCTTTATGACCCGCAAGTACGCCCGCGAGCTCGACTACCGCCTGATCAAGGAAGTCTGGGCCGCCTCCGGCCACCGCATCGCCGTGCGCTTCGCCTATGAATGGCGGGATGACAGCGGCAACTGGTTCCGCAGCCATGGCAACGAACAATGGGAATTCGACGCGAACGGCTACATGCAGCGCCGCGAGGCCAGCATCAATGACGTGCCGATCCGCGAGGCGGACCGCAAATTCCATTGGCCGGCGCCGGGGGCGCGGCCCGCGGAACATCCGGGGCTGAGTGAACTGGGGCTGTAGCGCGGGCTGCCCTGGGTTAAGGCTTTGCCTTCCCCCAGACCCCCATCCACCAGGGGTCAGGGACCCCTGGACCGCCGTGGGTTTTTGATCGGAGTTGGGGGGTGGGGGCCAGAGCCACCGCCCGGCCCGTGCGACCGCAAGCCCCCTCCCCCCACCTCCGATAAACTCAATGGGATACAAGGGCCTAAGGCCCTTGGCGGGTTCAGCGCCGAAGGCGATGAACGTGCGGGGAAGGCAGAGCCTTCCCCAAGGGTCGCGCTCACAACCTCCGGCTCCCTCAGGTCTCTAGCATTTTCCGCAGCAGGGTCACGTCTTCGGCCAGGACGCGGTCTTCGACCATCAGTTCGGTGATGCGGCTGACGGCGTGCATCACGGTGGTGTGGTCGCGGTTGCCGAAGCGGCGGCCGATTTCGGGCAGTGAGCGCGAGGTGAGTTGTTTGGCCAGGAACATGGCGACCTGCCTGGGCCGGGCGACGGCGCGGGCGCGGCGGGCCGAGAACATGTCGGTCATGCGGATGGAATAATGTTCCGCCACCTTGCGTTGGATGTCGTCGATGGTGATGCGGCGTTCATGCGTACGCAGCAGGTCGTTGAGCACCTCTGGCACAGTCTCCAACGTCAGCGGCCGGCCGAACAGTTTTGAGTGTGCCACCAGCCGGTTCAGCGCCCCCTCCAGGTCGCGCACATTGGACGCGATCTTATGGGCGAGAAGCTCCTGCACCTTCAGCGGCACTTCCACGCCGGCCTGCGCCGCCTTGGCTTGGAGAATCGACAGCCGCAATTCATAGGTGGTGGCGTGAAGATCGGCGACGATTCCGCCACCCAGGCGCGTGCGCAGTCGGTCCTCGATCCCCGAGAGGTCATTGGGCGACTTGTCGGCCGACACGACGATCTGCTTGCCGGCATCCACCAGCGCGTTGAAGGTGTGGAAGAACTCCTCCTGCGTGTTGTCCTTGCCGATCAGGAATTGCAGGTCGTCGATCATCAGCACGTCGACCGAGCGCAGCTGAGTCTTGAACTCCATGGTATTCCCGCCGCGCAGCGCGCCGATGAAGCGGTACATGAATTTCTCGGCCGACATATAGGCGACCGGGCGTTCCGGATGGGCGCCGCGGATCGCCCAGGCGATGGAATGCATCAAATGCGTCTTGCCCAGCCCCACCCCGCCATAGAGGAAGAGCGGGTTGAAACCGGCCATGGCCGGGCGTTCGGCCACGCGCCGGGCGCAGGCATGAGCAAATTCATTGGGCTTGCCGACGACGAAGGTCTCGAAGGTCAGGCGCTTGTCGAGCGGCGCCAGCCATTCCGTGTCTCGTGTCTCGGGCAGGCGGGCGGTGCTGGCGGAGCGCGGCGGTTGGCTGAGGCTCTCGGCCAGGCCCCGCTCGGGGGCGGAGGCCGCGTCGTCGTCGCTATCCGCCTCGACGGCCGCGCTGGCCGACACGCGGAAATCCAGCCGCTTCACCTGCGACCATTCTGCCTGGCTGAGCACCCGCAGGCGGTCGCCATAGTGATCGCGCACCCAGTCCCGCAGGAAGCGTGAGGGCAGGGCGATTTTTACAACCTCGCCATCGATGCCCGCGAGCACCATCTGGCGGAGCCAGTTGCGATATTCGACTTCTCCCACCTCACCGCGGAGGCGGGCTCGCAAGCTTGCCCATTGGGCGGCCAACTTGCCGGCATCGGGGGGGAGATTGCCGGTTTCCGTGGTCATACAGAACACCTGCCTCTTCATTTTTTGCCTAGGCTGGGGAGCCTCGGGGGTCGTTTTTCCGCACGCGTTACAATTCTCAAGCGGTGGGCAAACCGTTTCGACCGACATCATTGCCTCGCGACCTGTGCCGGCGGGGGGAAACAGAGGTGTTACCGCTTGTTTCAGATGTTAGGGCGGACGGCAAATGGAGCGCAAATGGTAAATGACTGCCGCCGCGGTTCCTCGTCGATTGTTGCAAATAGATCAACAAAGCAGAACAATCCAAGCCACAACAGAGACACAAATTTACTTACGCCCGCCAGAACAGCAGGCATAAGAACTACACAGTGTATTGTGGAGACAGCCAGCCGCCTCAGGCGGCTTCAAGCGCCTTGATGCGGGCGGAGAGCCGCGACAGCTTGCGCGAGACGGTGTTCAGGTGAAGCACGCCCTTGCCCACGGCGCGCTGCATTTCCGGCTGCGCCGCCTGGAAGGCCGCCACGGCCTCGGCCTTCTTGCCTGCGTCCAGCGCCAGCTCGACCTTGCGCAGGAAGGTGCGCACGCGCGAACGGCGGGCGCGGTTGCGCTCCGTGCGCTTCTCGGTCTGACGAATGCGCTTTTCGGCGGAGGGGTTATTGGCCATGAATGATGTTTACCGAAGGTTTCTCAGGCTGCGAAGCCGATTTGGGAATGGAGGATGGGCGGGCCGGGCAACCGGGAGGCGGTATCTATCGCCGCCCCCCAGGCAGCGTCAAGGCGCGATTGCGACTCACTGATGACGGAATTGCGCCCGCCGCTTCTCGGCGAAGGCCGCCATGCCTTCCTTCTGATCCGCTGTCGCAAAAAGGCCATGAAACAGCCGGCGCTCGAATTTCACCCCTTCCGCCAGGGTGGTCTCGAAGGCCCGGTTCACCGCCTCCTTGGCCATGGCGGTGGCGGGCTGGCTCAGCGTGGCGAGCTTTTCGCCCACCTTCAGCGCCTCCTCCATCAGCTTTTCCAGCGGCACGACGCGGGCGACCAGGCCCGAGCGCTCGGCCTCGGCCGCGTCCATCATCCGCCCGGTCAGGCACAAATCCATGGCCTTGGCCTTGCCCACCGCGCGGGTCAGGCGCTGGGTGCCGCCGGCGCCGGGGATGATGCCGAGGTTGATTTCGGGCTGGCCGAATTTGGCGTTCTCCGCGGCAATGATGAAATCGCACATCATCGCCAGCTCGCACCCACCGCCCAGCGCGAAGCCGGCCACGGCAGCGATCACCGGCTTGCGGATGGTCGGCACCACCTCCCAGTTCATGCCAATGAAATCATTGAGGTAGACCGCCGGATAGGTCCGGTCCTTCATCTCCTTGATGTCGGCACCGGCGGCGAAAGCTTTTTCGGACCCCGTGATGATGACAGAAAAAATGCCCGGGTCATTGTCATAGGCCCGCAACGCGGCGCCCAGCTCGATCATCAGCTGGTCACACAACGCGTTCAGCGCCGCGGGGCGGTTGAGGCGGATCACCCCGGTGGGCCCGTGGGTCTCGACCAGGATCATTTCGGTGGACATGCGATGGCTCCCTTGTTGGCCGCAGTTTCGGGCGGCGGGGCTGGCGGCGCAAGCCAGCGTCATTTCTGCCGTCGCGGGCAATAGAAGCTCGCCCTGCCCGACTGCACAATCCGGACTATGCCCTGGCAGGGCGGCACGCCGGGGCAGCTCGCGCAGGGCTGATCCTGGCGGTCATACACGTCGAAACTGTTCTGGAAGAACCCCACCTCGCCATCGGCACGCACATAGTCGCGCAAGGATGAGCCGCCGGCGGCGATGCTCTCGGCCAGCACGGCCTTGATGGCGGGCACCAGCCGCGCGGCGCGGGCGCCGGGAATGCTCTCGGCCAGGCGGCGGGGCGAGATGCCGGCGCGGAACAAGGCCTCGCTGACATAGATGTTGCCCAGCCCCGCCACCACCTTCTGGTCCAGCAGCGCAGCCTTGATGGGGGTGCGCTTTCCCGCCAGGGCGGCGGAGAGCACGACCGGGTTGAAGGCATCCTCCAACGGCTCGGGCCCCAGCCCGGCCAGGAATTTATGGCCATCCTCGGCCGCGGTGGGCACCAGGTCCATGGCGCCGAAGCGCCGAGGGTCGACAAAACCGACCCGCCAGTCGGCGGTCTCGATCACCACATGCTCATGCAACTCGGGCGGCGCGTTATGACCCCGCGCGTCGGAGGCGGCACCCTGCGGCTCCAGCCGGATCACGACAGGTTCATGCCGGTTGCGCGCCACCATGCGGCCGGACATGCCGAGATGGATCAGCAGCGAGTCCCCACCCGACAGCCGCATCAACATGTATTTGGCCCGCCTGCGGAACCCCAGCACCCGCGCCCCGGTCAGCCGCGCGGCCAGCCCCGGCGGCAGGGGCCAGCGCAGATCCGGCCGGCGCACCTCCGCGCGCTCGATCACCGTGCCATCCAGCACCGCGGCCAGGCCACGCATCACGGTTTCGACCTCGGGGAGTTCGGGCATGCGAATCACTGTGCTACAACGCCGCGATGATGTCCGACGCTCCCTTCCATGAGAAGAACACCGCCGATTTCGGCTTCCGCGACGTGCCGCGGGAGGAAAAAGCCTCCATGGTCCGCGCCGTCTTCGACAGCGTGGCCCCCAAATACGACGTAATGAACGACGTCATGTCGCTCGGCCTGCACCGGGTCTGGAAACGCGTTTTCCTCAACGCCATCGGCCCCCGCGCCAATGAAACACTGCTCGACCTCGCCTCAGGCACCGGCGATATCGGCCTGGGCGCGAAAAAAATGGGCATGGGCCGCGTCATCTGCACCGACATCAACCCCTCCATGCTCGCCATCGGGCGCGACCGCGGGCTGAACATGGGCCTCGCCGCCGGCGTGGATTTCATGGTGGTGGATGCCGAGAAAATCCCCCTGCCCGATCGCTCCGTCGAGAAAATCTCCATGGCCTTCGGCCTGCGCAACTGCACCGACAAGGCGGCCGTGCTGCGCGAGGCACGCCGGGTGCTGCGGCCCGGTGGACGCTTCTTCTGCCTGGAATTCTCCAAGCTCGAAGTCGCCGCCCTCGACAGGCTCTACGACCTCTGGAGCTTCCAGGTCCTGCCGCGCCTGGGCGAACGCATCGCCAAGGATGCCGAAAGCTACCAATACCTGGCCGAAAGCATCCGCATGTTCCCCGATCAGCCAACACTGGCCGCGATGATGGGCGACGCAGGCATGGAAAAGACGGGCTGGCGCAGCCTGTCCGGCGGGATCGTGGCGATCCACTCGGGGTGGAGGTTGTGAGCGCGGCCCTTGGGAGGGCTCTGCCCTCCCAAACCCACCCGCCAAAGGCCGAAAGGCCCTTGGAACCCATGAATATGGCGCAGCGGAGGGAGGGGCCTCACGGTCGCGACCCGGATGAAGGGCATGACCGGCCCCTCCCTCCGCTGCGCCATGACTCCACGACGGTCCAGGGGCGGCTCGCCCCTGGCGGATGGGGTTTGGGGAAGGCAGCGCCTTCCCCAAGGGCCACGCTCACCACCCACCATGCTTAGGGTCGAGGCACGTTTCGCCGCCCAGGGCCTGGCCACGCATCTTGGCCTGCGCCTGGCGCAGAGTGAGCCCGGGCATTGTGTCATCGAGGTCCCGTTCGGGGCGCATTTGACGCAGCATGTCGGCTATTTCCATGCCGGGGTGCTGACGACGATGGCCGACAATGCCTGTGGTTTCGCGGCGTTGAGTTTGATGCCGGAGGGGCAGGAGGTGTTGAGTGTGGAGTTCAAGATGTCTTTCCTGCGTCCGGCGGCGGGGATGCTGGCGCGGGCCACCGGGCGGGTGTTGAAGCCGGGCAAGACGCTGAGTTTTTGTGCGGCCGACGTGCATGTGGTGGATGAGTTGGGGCGCGAGGTGCTGGTCGCCACCATGCTCGCCACCATGATGGGGGTGGCATGAGGATTTTGCTCATCGTCTCCGGCAGTGTCGCCGCCTTCAAGGCGTTGGTCTTCGTGCGTGCGGCGCGTGCCGCGGGGCGTGAGGTGCGGGCGATCCTCACCGCCGGCGGCGCGCGGTTCGTCACGCGTGAGGCGCTGGCGGCCATCACCGGCCAGCCGGTGCATGAGGATCTCTGGGCGGCCGAGGAGAGTATCGGGCATATCCGGCTGGCCCGCTGGCCGGACCAGGTGGTGGTGGCGCCGGCGAGCGCCAACATGCTCGCCCGCATGGCGCATGGGTTGACGACCGACCTCGCTTCCACCGTTCTGCTGGCCACCCGGGCGCCGGTGCTGGTGGCGCCGGCGATGAACCCGGCGATGTGGGAACACCCGGCCACCCAGGCCAATGCCGCGCTGTTGCGGGCGCGCGGCGTGGTGTTCGCCGGCCCCGTCTCGGGCGCGATGGCCGAGCCTGAATCCGGCCCCGGCCGCTTCATCGAGCCGGCCGATCTGCTGGCGGCGATCTCCGGCCCGAAGCCATTGGCGGGGCGGCATGCGCTGGTGACGAGCGGGCCGACGCATGAGCCGATCGACCCCGTGCGCTACATCGCCAACCGCAGCTCCGGCAAGCAGGGGCATGCCATTGCCGCGGCTTTGGCGGCGCTGGGTGCCCGCGTCACGCTGGTCAGCGGCCCGGTGCACCAGCCCGACCCGGTGGGCGTGACGGTGACCCGGGTGGAGACCGCGCGGGACATGCTGGCCGCCTGCGAGGCCGCCTTGCCCGCCGATATCTTAGTCGCCGCCGCGGCCGTCGCCGACTGGCGCAGCGCCGCCGAGGCCGGCCAAAAAATGAAGAAGGAGCCGGGTGCCGGCGCTCCCATCCTGACCATGGCGCTGAACCCGGACATCCTCGCCACCCTCTCCCGCCACGCCATCCGCCCGCGCCTGGTCGTGGGCTTCGCCGCCGAGACCGAGCATGTGGTGGAACACGCCACCGCCAAGCGGCTGCGCAAGGGCTGCGACTGGATCGTCGCCAATGACGTCTCGGGCGATGTGATGGGCGGCGCGGAGAACACCGTCCATCTCGTCACGGCCACGGGCGTGGAGGACTGGCCGCGCCTACCCAAGGAGGAGGTGGCCCGCCGCCTCGCCGCCCGCATCGCCGAGGAGTTTTCCGCATGACCATCCTGGTGCAACGCCTGCCCCATGCCGAGGGGTTGCCCCTGCCCGAATACGCCACGCCCGGCGCGGCGGCGATGGACCTGCTGGCCGCCGTGACCGCCGATGTGGTGGTGCCACCGGGAGGCCGCGCCCTGATCCCCACCGGGCTGCGCGTGGCGCTGCCGCCGGGGCATGAGTGGCAGCTGCGCCCGCGCTCGGGCCTGGCACTCAGGCACGGCATCACCCTGGTGAATTCCCCGGGCACGATCGATGAGGATTACCGCGGCGAGGTCGGAATCATCCTGCTCAACACGGGCGCCGAGCCATTCACGGTGGAGCGCGGCATGCGCGTGGCGCAAGCGGTGCTGGCTCCGGTCACGCGCGCGGTGTTCGAGGAGGTGGTGGTGCTGCCGGAAACCCAGCGCGGCCATGGCGGCTTCGGCAGCACCGGCGCATGAACCTTGATTTCTCCGAGGAGGAGATCCAGCGCTACTCCCGCCACATCCTGCTGGCCGAGGTCGGCGGCGTGGGCCAGTCCAGGCTGCGCGACGCCCGGGTGCTGGTGGTGGGTGCCGGCGGCCTGGGCTCGCCCCTCGCGCTCTACCTCGCCGCAGCCGGCGTCGGCACCATTGGCCTGGTGGATGACGACCGGCTGGAACTCTCCAATCTGCAACGCCAGATCGCCCACACCACCGCGCGGATCGGCCAGAACAAGGCGGAGAGCGCCGCCCAGGCGTTGCAGGCGCTGAACCCTGCGACGATGGTCAACATCCACGCCGCGCGGATGGACGCGGCACTCGCGGCCACCCTCATCCCGCAATACGACATCATCTGCGATGGCACCGACAATTTCGCCACCCGCTTCCTGCTCGGCGATGCCTGTCATTTGCTGAAAAAACCCCTGGTCTCGGCGGCGGTGCTGCGCTTCGAGGGCCAGCTTTCGGTCTTCCAGAGCCATGTGCACGGGCATCCCTGCCATCGCTGCCTGCATCCCGAACCGCCGCCCGAGGGCATGATCCCGAGTTGCTCCGAGGCCGGCGTGCTGGGCGCGGTGACCGGCGTGATGGGCACCTTGCAGGCCACCGAGGTGCTGAAGCTGATCATGGGCATCGGCGAGACGCTGACCGGCCGGCTGCTGCTGTGGGATGCGCTGGACGCCCGCATGCGCACCATAAAGCTTCGGCGCGATCCGGCCTGCGCGCTGTGCGGCGACACGCCATCGATCACCTCCCTGGCATGACCACGCTGGGCATCATCCTGATCTCGCCCGGGCATGAACGGGCGCATTACGCCCTGGTGCTGGCCACGGGCGCCGCGGCGCTCGGTCGCCCGGTGATCCTCTTCGCCACCAATGCCGGCATCCGCCTGTTGCTGGATGGCCGCCCGCTGGAGGCCGATGCGCGCGAGGCGGCGGTCACCGCAACCGGCGTCGCCGGCATCCATGACCTGCTGGAGGCGGCGCTGGAGATGGGCGTGGAGATGCGGGTCTGCGAGGCCGGGCGGCTGACCGAGGGTCTGGCCCAGGCGCCGCTGCTGGCGGGCACGGTCATCGGTGGCGTGGTCGGACTGCTGGCCGACACCGCGGGCGGGCAGTTGCTGACGCTATAGCTATCCGGCCAGCGCGGCGCGCACCGCGTCCAGCGCCTCGGCCAGCTTGTCGCCATCGGGGCCGCCGGCCTGGGCCATGTCCGGCTTGCCGCCACCGCCCTTGCCGCCCACCGCGGCCGCCGCCGCGCGCACCAGCGTGGGCGCATCCGTGCGGCCCTTCGCCGCCTCGCCCAGTCCCGCCACGATGGAGGCGCGGCCGCCCTCATTGCTGGCCAGCACCACCACATCGGCGGAGCCGCCCTTGAGGATCGCCTCGGCAATGCCGCGAAGATCCTTGGCCGGCGTATCGCCCATGTCGCGCAGCGCCACGCGCAGGCCGGCGATCGCCTCGACCTCGGAAGCGGCACCGCCGGTGGCGAGTTTTTTCCGCAGCTCGCCGACATCGCGTTCGAGCTTGCGGCGCTCCTCCAGCAGCGTGGCGATCCGGCCGGGCAGGTCGGCGGGGCTGACCTTCAGCACCGCCGCCGCCTCGCGCAGCTGCGCCATGTTCTCGTCGATCAGGGCCAGCGCGGCCTCGCCCGTCACCGCCTCCACCCGCCGCACGCCGGCCGCCACGCCGCCTTCGCTCACGATGCGGAAGAGGCCGACATCGCCGGTGCGGCGGACATGGGTGCCGCCGCACAGCTCCACGCTGAAGGCGCGGTCACCGTCGCGGCCCATCGAGACCACGCGAACCTCCTCGCCGTATTTCTCGCCGAAGAGCGCCATGGCGCCCTCGGCCACCGCGGCCTCCGGCGTCATCAGCCGCGTACTGACCTCGGCGTTTTCGCGGATGCGGGCGTTCACCTCGGCCTCGACCCAGGCCAGTTCCGCCGGATCCATCGGCTTGTTATGGCTGACATCGAAGCGCAGGCGATCGGCCGCGTTCAGGCTGCCTTTTTGGGCCACATGGGTGCCGAGCTTGCGCCGCAGCGCCTCATGCAGCAGGTGGGTGGCGCTGTGGTGGGCGCGGATGGCGCCGCGACGGGCATGGTCCACGGTGGCGACCACGGCCTGTCCCGGCCTGGGGTGGCCGGCCTCGACCACGCCGCTGTGGATGAACAGGCCGAGCTTCTTCTGGGTGTCCGTGATGGCGATGCGCAACCCGTCGGGCCCGGTGATCACGCCGGCATCGCCGACCTGGCCGCCGCTTTCGGCGTAGAAGGGCGTCTGGTTCAGCACGAGGGAGACCTCGGCGCCCGGGGCGGCGGCGATCGCCTCCACCCCGCCGCTGACCACGGCCAGCAATTCGCCCTCGGCCTGCTCGGTGTCATAACCCAGGAATTCGGAGGCGCCGGTGCGCTCCTTGATGTCGAACCACAGGGTTTCCGTCGCCGCCTCGCCGGTGCCGGCCCAGGCGGCGCGGGCCCGGGTCTTCTGCTCCGACATGGCGGCGTTGAAGCCTTCCAGATCCACCTCGCGGCCCTCGCCGCGCAGCGCGTCCTGCGTCAGGTCGAGCGGGAAGCCGTAGGTGTCGTAGAGCTTGAAGGCGATGGCGCCGGGCAGGGTTTCGCGCTCGGCCAGCCGGGCGGTTTCCTCGGCCAGCAAACCGAGGCCACGCTCCAGCAGGCCCCGAAACTTCTGTTCCTCCAGCCGCAGGGTCTCGGTGATCAGCGCGCCGGCGCGTCCCAGCTCGGGATAGGCCACGCCCATCTGCCGCTCGAGGGCGGGGAAGAGGCGATAGAGCAGGGGCTCCTTCGCACCCATCATATGGGCGTGGCGCATGGCGCGGCGGAGGATGCGGCGCAGCACATAGCCGCGGCCCTCATTGGACGGCAGCACGCCATCGGCCAGCAGGAACGAACCGGCGCGCAGGTGGTCGGCCACCACGCGGTGGCTGATGCGGAATTCGCCATCGGCGCCCTGCCCCGTCGCATCGGCGCTGGCCAGGATCAGCGCACGCAGCGTGTCGGTGTCGTAATTGTCGTGCACGCCCTGCAGGATGGCGGCGAAGCGCTCCAGCCCCATGCCGGTGTCGATGGACGGCCTGGGCAGCGGGTTTCGCGTGCCGGCAGGCTCCTCCAGGAACTGCATGAAGACGAGGTTCCAGATCTCGATGAACCGGTCGCCGTTTTCGTCGGCCGAACCCGGCGGGCCGCCCCAGATTTTTTCCCCGTGGTCATAGAAGATTTCCGAGCAGGGGCCGCAGGGGCCGGTATCGCCCATCCGCCAGAAATTGTCGGAGGTGGGGATGCGGATGATCCGGCTGTCCGGCAGGCCGGCGATTTTTTGCCAGAAGACCGGCGCCTCCTCGTCCTCGGAATAGACGGTGACGAGGAGCTTGTCTTTCGGCAGCGCAAAATCGCGCGTCAGCAAGGTCCAGGCATGCTCGATCGCCTGTTCCTTGAAGTAGTTGCCGAAGGAGAAATTCCCGAGCATCTCGAAGAAGGTGTGGTGGCGCGCGGTATAGCCGACATTGTCGAGGTCATTGTGCTTGCCGCCCGCGCGCACGCATTTCTGCGCCGTGGTCGCGGTGGAATAGGCCCGGCGTTCCTGGCCGGTGAACACGTTCTTGAACTGCACCATGCCGGAATTGGCGAACATCAGCGTGGGGTCGTTGCGCGGCACCAGCGGGCTGGACTCCACCACCTGATGCCCATTGCGGGCGAAATATTCGAGGAAGGTGGCGCGGATATCGTTGCTGCTGGTCATGCCGGGGGGCGGGCCTTCGTGACAAAACTTGATGGCGTGGGGTAGCGCGGGCCGGGCCTGACGTGAAGACGGGCCGAGCCCCGGCGTGGCAGGATTACGGCAAAGGAGTTGCCATGCCCATCGCCCTCCCCCTGCCCCGGATGCTCCTGCGCAAGCTGGGCTTCGACATGCTCTACCATTACACGCCGCTGGCGGCGCTGGGGGGCATCCTGGGCAGGGTGACCGGCCGCGACGGGCCATGGACGGAAGGCGCGCTGGATTTGCGATCGAGCAGCGGCTTCTCCTCCCCCGGGCGGCTGATGCGCGACTACTCGGTGCTGGATTTCGAGCTGAAGCTGAAGGGACGGGGCACCTACACCTATTTCTTCGGCGGCGAGCCCTCGGGCTGGGGCCTGCGGAAGAATCTCGGCGCGAGCACCGACCAGAGCGCCGAGGAACAGGGGCTGGGCATCATCCGCATCGGGCTGGAGGCGCTGCTGGCGCGCTATGACGGGCCGGTCTTCTGGCGCGCCGATGACAGCGCGGTGGTGATCCGCGGCAGCTATCAGGGGCCGGGGGCGGTGCTGCCCGCGCCGATCAGGGCGGCTTGGCCATAGGCCGGACGGCTGGTACCGAGAGGGCCGCGCGGCGAAGCCGGCCGTTCAGGGCATGGGCAGGGGCGGAATGCGCTGCGCCAGCAGCCCCACCTCCCAGGCCGCGTGCAGGCCAAGCCAGCCCCAGTAGCTGGCGGCGCCGATGATCAGCACCGGCTCCAGCGGCCGAAGCATCTGCAGCAGCATCGCCAGGGCGAAAACAACGCCCCAATAGACCATCCCCGCTTCCGGCCCGCCGAAGATGATCCAGGCCTCCTGCCCCAGGCCGGTGGAGAGGAATTCCGCGCCATTGCTGGCCAGGCCGAGCCACAGCGCGGCATAGGCCATGGGCATCACCAGCAGGGCGGAGAGCGCCAGCCACCACCACAGGCTCGGCCGGCCCCAGAGCCGGTCGCGGGAGCGGCCCGCCTCCATCGCGCCCTCGCGCCAGGCCGCGACCTCGGCCGCCGACATGGCATGCGCCGGGCGGCTGCCCAGCCGGCCGATGCGAAAGGCGCGCTCGGCCGCCGCGTTGCGGCCCTGGCGTTCGGGCGCGGCAGGCTTTGCCGGCGGCATCGCCGGCAGCAGCGAGACATCGATCTTCAGCGGCACCTGCGCGGGCGGCAGGTCGGCAAGCAGGTCCTCCTGCGGCGGGCGGCGCTCTGCCGGCTTTTCCACCCGCTCCGGGGCGGCCGGCGGCGGCGGCACCGCCTGGATCAGGGGCGGCGGCACCGGCGGGACCGGCGGGGCCGGCTGCGGTTCAGGATCGGGCTGGGGCATGCTGACTGCCTCCGCAGCGGCGGGCTGGAGCGCTTCGAGGCTGATCTCATCGGGCGCCGGCGGGCGGCGACGCGGCACCTGCGGCGCGGGTTCGGGCGGCGTCACCGTCGCGCGCAACCAACCGATCCGTCCCCGCGCGGGCTTGGCTTCCGGCTTGGGCGCCGGCTGTTTCGCCAGTTTTTTCGACGGCTCCTGCACATTGAGGACGGCGAGGTGCGGAGGGGGCATGCGCTTCTCTGATCAATCCTGGAAAATCTATTAGGCGGTTTGCCCGAAGGCGCAAAGATTCATGTCAGCAGGCGATGGAGGAATTTCTCCAGGATCGCCAGCACCGCCCCGGGCTGCTCCTGCATCACCCAATGCCCGGCGCCGGGCACGAGGTGACAGCCCAGCATATGGGCGCAACCGATTCCCTGCATCCGTTCGAACTCGCCCGGCTTCTGATGCACGCCCCAATCCGCCGCACCGCCGATGAAGCAGGAAGGCACCTCGATGGCGCGGCCGGCGAAAAGCTGCATCTCCCGCCCGGCCAGGCCCGAGGTGGTGCAGCGATAGCTTTGCAACCCGCCCTGGAAGCCGGTGCGGGCATACTCGCCGGCATAGACCGCGACCTCGGCATCGGTGAACCAGGTATTCGCGGCGATCTCGGCTGGCGAGGGCATCTCGGCCGCCACGGTCTCGGCCATGCCCTGGTCCAGATCCATGATGTAGTAGGTGGGCATTTCCGCGATCACCGCCGCGTCCCAGCCGGGCAGCGGATGCGGCTTGTTCGCGGTCCAGTCGGCGCTCTTGTGGTGGTAATAGGCGCGGAAGAAGGCGTGCAGCCCGGCGGGGTGGTTCATCAGCTCGGCCTCCGCGCCACGCGTGGAGTAGTGCCACTGGTAATGCTTGCGCGGCCTGGGCAGGGCGGCCAACGCGGCATTCATCGAGGCCGAGTTGAGCCCCAGCGGGGGTGGGCCGAAATTGATCGGCGGCGGCCCGCCATATGGCGCGCTCATCACCACAGCACTCCGGAACAGGTCTGGCCTGATCAGCGCGCAATTGCCGGCGACCGGCGCGCCGAAATCATGGCCGATCACGCAGGCGACCTGCCGCGCGCCCAGCGCCGCCACCAGCCCCACCACGTCGCGCACATAGTTCAGCGGGCCGAATTCGCTCAGATCGACATCATAGCCCGGGGTGCCGCCGGTGGTGCGGCCGTAGCCGCGCTGGTCGGGCGCCACCACGTAAAAGCCCTGCGCCGCCAGCGGCAGCATCACCTTGCGCCAGGAATAGGCGATCTCCGGGAAGCCATGCAGCAGCAGCACCAGCGGCCGCCCCGGGGCACCGGCCTCCAGGCAATGCATGCTCAGGCCGCGGCCGTTTTCGACCATGCGTGTGCGGATGCCCGGGGGCAGGGGGAGAGGTGCCAGCATGACGCCAGCCTAGCACCCGGGGCCACGGGTTTGCGAAGCCGGAAAGCGCGGCATTCCGGGGCTAGCCCAGCAGCCAGTCGCGCAGCGGCCGCCACAGCGCGGCCTCTGCCCGCTCGCCCGCCACCATGCCGATATGGCCGGAGGCCGCCATGTGCAGCGTGGCACCGGGCATGGCCGCCAGCGGCAGCGCCGAGGCCGGCGGCACGATGCGGTCGCGCCTGGGCACCGCGATGAAGCAGCGGCCGGAAAATCCCTCCGGCCGCACCGGCAACCCGGCCACCAGCCATTCGCCGCGCCCGGGCTCGTTGCGGCCATACCAGCCGCCGAGGGTCTCGCGTGCGACGGGAGCGGCCAGCGGCACACCGTCATTCAGCCAATCCTCCAGCACCACGAAGCGCCGGGCGCGCGCGCTGTTCTGGTCGAGCCGGCCGAAGGCGCGGAATTTCTCCGCGATGGCGAAGGGGTCGAGCGTGGCGAAGAGGGTTTGCAGCGCGTCCACGCCCAGCGCCCCCTGGGCTTCCAGCATGGGCTCGAAGCCCGGCAGGCAGGCGGCCAGGCCACGCGGCTGGGCGGCGCCGGCGGCGTGGAAATCCCAGGGCGTGGCCAGCAGCGCCAGGGCGGCGATCTTCTCCGGCCGTCGTACAGCCGCGGCCAGGGCCAGCAGCCCGCCCATGCAATAGCCCACCATGGCGAGAGGGCCGGGGATGGCGGCCAGCGCCCGGTCCAGCCGTCCGGCGATGTGGTCGGTCAGGGTGAAGCGGCGCTCGGCGGCACCGGGCCAGCCCCAATCCAGCAGCAGCGGGCGAAACCCCTGCCCGGCCAACCAGCGCAGCATGCTCGCCCCCTCGTCGAGATCGAGCACATGGGCGCGGTTGACCAGGCTGGGAATGAACAGCACCGGCGGGTCGGATGCGCGGCCGTAATCGAGCAGGCGCGCCGAGCCCTCGCGCCAGAACACCGGCGGGTCGGCCAGGCCGCGGCTGTGCGGGTGGCGGCGATAGGCGGCGATGCCGGCCAGCAGCGCGCGGTCCTGGTCAAGCAGCCGGCGCCAGATGGCGGCGCGGAAGGCGTCATGGCTTGCCTTTCCGGCGGACAGGGCGTGGGCGATCCTGGCCGCCTCCGCGCGGCCCGCCTTCGATCTCGGCCAGCCGGCGTTCCAGCTCGGCCAGGCGGCGGGCGAGGGCGTCTGGCTCATCGCCGCCATGGCGCGGATCGTGCTGCCCATCAGGTGCAGGGCCAGCGGCCGGGGGCCACGGCGCGCCAAAGGGGTGGAAAGGCCCGAGGCCATCAGCCGCGCCGAAACCGGGGAAAAGCCCGGGCGGGAAAGGCGCACGGCCCAGCCCGGCCGCCTGCGCGCGCCACCACGCCGCGCCCAGCGCGACCGCGGCCGCCCAGGCCTCGGCCAGCTCGGGGTCGGCCGCCATCGCCGCCAGCTCGCTTTGCCACAGGGTGATCCAGTCCTCGGCCAGCTGCTCCAGGCCGTGGCGATCGGGTTCGGGCGGCGGGTCCATTCATTCCAGACATTCTGTGCGACGGGGGCCAAGCGTATAGCTTGTCTTTTCGGGGCATGACACTGGACAGCGCATCCGTGCTAGTCTCGTCAGGCAGGTTTGGCAGGGATGGCGGCGATGGCACAACACACGGCCCGGATCGTGACACCCAATCAGGGTGGCCCAGGCGACGGCGAAGCGGGCGAGGCCACCCCCAGCCAGCCCGTGGTGGTGAAGAAATACGCCAATCGCCGGCTCTACAACACCGAGAGCAGCAGCTACGTCACGCTCGAGGACCTCGCCGCGATGATCCGCGCCGGGCGCGATTTCGTGGTCTATGACGCCAAGAGCGGCGACGACATCACCCGCTCTGTGCTGACGCAAATCATCGTGGAGGAGGAATCGAAGGGCAAGAACCTGCTGCCCGAGAGTTTTCTCCGGCAGATGATCGGCTTCTACGGCAACAACATGGGCCAGATGCTGCCAGGCTATCTGGAATTCGCCATGACCGGCTTCGCCAAGCAGCAGGAGCAGTGGCGGCGCGGGATGGAAACCGCGATCGGCGGCTTCAAGCCCTTCGACATGCCCTTCGACCTGACCGAGCTGGGGCAGCGGAACATGGCGATGATGGAGCGGGCGATGAGCCTGTTCACGCCGTTTCAGGGCCGGCCGGTGAATGAGGTGGACACGCTCAGGGCGGAGAATGAGGCGCTGAAGGCAGAGCTGGCCAAGCTGCGGGCGAAGTAGCCCGCTTGCCGCGGCCGCCCCGCCTGGGTAGGTTGCGCCATGGCCTCCTTCCTTCACTATCGCAAGCGCGGACCTGTGCCCGCCCTGCAAATGCGTTTGCAGGGCTGATCAGGTAAGGCACGCCAGCGTCGTTCTTCCCGGTCGGCTCATCCCCGAACCAACCTTTTCGCGCCTGGACACAGCGTCCGGCCGGGGCCGAGGAAGACCACATCGTGACCCTGATCTCCACCCATTCGCTCGGCATGACGCTGGGCAGCCGGCTTTTCTCCCATCTCGACCTCGTCATCCAGAAGGGCGACCGCATCGGCCTCGTCGCCGCCAATGGTCGCGGCAAATCCACCCTGCTCAGATGCCTGGCCGGCCTGGCGGCGCCGACCGAGGGAGGCTTCACCATCGCCCGCGGCGCGCGCGTCACGCTGATGGTGCAGGATCCCGGCCCGGAACTCCTCTCCCGCCCGACCCGCGACGTGGTGCTGGAGGCGCTGCCGGCGGAAACCCGTGACTGGGAGGCCTGGCGGGTGGATGTGGCACTCGATGCGCTCGAACTCCCCATCGGGCTTCGCGATCGCCCCCTGGGCGAACTCAGCGGTGGCTGGCAGAGGATGGCGCTGCTCGCCCGGGCCTGGCTGACCGAGCCCGATCTGCTGCTGATGGACGAGCCGACGAACCATCTCGACCTCAGCCGGATCGGCCAGCTGCAACGCTGGATCGCCGATCTGCCGAAAGCGACGGCGGTGATGATCGCGAGCCACGACCGCGCCTTCCTCGACGCCGTGACGACGCGCACGCTGTTCCTGCGCGCCGCCGCCTCGCCGCAATTCGCGCGGCCCTATTCGGCCGCCCGCGCCAGCCTGGACGAATCCGACGCCGCCACAGCCCGCGCCCATGCGACCGAACTGCGCCAGGCCGACCAGCTTCGCCGGCAGGCGGCCAAGCTGCACAATATCGGCATCAATTCCGGCTCCGACCTGCTGACGGTGAAAACCAAGCAGCTGCGCGAAAGGGCCGAGCGGATCGAGGCCGCGGCGCGTCCGGCGCATCGCGAGGCCTCGGCCGGGCGCATCATGCTGGCCGAGAGCGGCACCGAGGCCCGGGTCCTGCTGGCGCTGCGCGACCTGGCCGTGACGGCGCCGGGCGGGAAGCCGCTCTTCACCATGGGCAAGCTCTGGGTCCATCCCGGCGACCGCGTGGTGCTGCTCGGTCGCAACGGGGCGGGTAAGTCGTGCCTGCTGCAACTCCTCACCCGGGCGATGCGCGGCGAGGCGCATGAGGGCCTGCGCCTGAACCCCTCGATCATCCCCGGCATTTGCGACCAGAGCCTGAGCCATCTGCGGCCGGAGGAGACGCTCCAAGGGGCCATCGCGGACCGCTTCGGCGTCGGCGAGCAGCGCATCCGCTCGCTGCTCGCCGGTGCGGGCTTCGCGGTGGAACGGCAGGGGCAAAGGGTGGCGGTGCTGTCCGGCGGGCAGCGGGCGCGGCTGGCCATGCTGATCCTGCGGCTGGAGCAGCCGAATTTCTATCTCCTCGACGAACCAACGAATCATCTGGATATCGAGGGTCAGGAGGCCCTGGAAGGCGAACTCAACCGCGGCGAGGCCGCCTGCCTGCTGGTCTCCCATGACCGCCGCTTCGTGCAGAACGTGGCCAACCGCTTCTGGCTGATCGAGCGCGGGCGGCTGGTCGAGACGGAAGCGGCGGAGGGATATTTCGCGGCGGCCATGGGTGATGGGTAATCGCAAGCCTTCTTCGGCTATACTTCTCCGATTCCCGCCATGAACCCCATCCGCATCCTCCCCGAGACCACCGCCAACCGCATCGCCGCCGGCGAGGTGGTGGAGCGCCCGTCCGCCGTGGTGAAGGAGCTGGTGGAGAATGCGCTGGATGCCGGCGCGCGGCGCATCGCCGTCACGCTGGAGGCCGGCGGCACGACGCGCATCCTGGTCGAGGATGACGGCATCGGCATGGCCGCCGCCGACCTCGCCTTGGCCGTGCAACGCCACGCCACCTCCAAACTGCCCGACGAGGCCACGCTCTTCGCCATCGCCACGCTGGGGTTTCGCGGCGAGGCGCTGCCCAGCATCGGCGCCGTGGCGCGTCTGACCATCACCTCCCGCCCCGTCACCGGCGATGCCCATGCGATCCATGTAGAAGGCGGGCGCGTCGGCGCGGTCTCCCCCGCCGCCGGCCCGCCCGGCACGCGGGTCGAGGTCGCCGACCTGTTCTTCGCCACCCCCGCCCGCCGCAAATTCCTCCGCACGCCGCGCGCCGAGGCCGAACACGCATTGGAGGTCCTCCGCCGCCTCGCCCTGGCCTGGCCCGAGGTTGCCTTCCACGCGACCTCCGAAGGCCGCGTCGCGCTGAACCTGCCGCCGGAAACGCGCGAGGCGCGGATCAAGGCGGTGCTGGGCGAGGATTTCGCCGGCGCCTCGCTGCCCGTCTCCCGCGCCGGCGAGCCGGCCATCTCCGGCCTGATCGCCAGCCCCGCCCATTCCCGCGCCACCGCCGCCGAGCAGCATCTGGTGGTCAATCGCCGCCCGGTGCGCGACCCGATGCTGCGCGCGGCCCTGCGCGTGGCCTATCGCGACGTGATGGAGGCGGGGCGCCACCCCGTCGCCGCCCTATACCTGGAAGTGGCGCCCGAGGCGGTGGATGTGAATGTCCACCCGATGAAGACCGAGCTGCGCTTCCGCGATTCGGCCGGTGTGCGCGGCGCGCTGATCTCGGCGCTGCGTGCGGCACTCGGCGTGGGCGCGGGCGAGGCCGGGCCGCGCCCGGTCTTCCAATGGCAGCCCCGCCCAGGGCGGCAGCAGAGGGGCGGGCCGGGCGCCCTGCCCGCCAGCTTCGCCCCGCGCGGCTTTGCCGAGGTCGGGCTGGACCTGCTGCCTCCCCCCGCCCCCCCCGGCGCGCCGCCCCCCCTGCCCATGGGCTTCGCCGCCACCCCCGCCCCCGCCGGCCCGCTCGGCCGTGCCCTGGCCCAGGTGTTGGAATGCTACATCCTGGCCGAGGCCCCCGATGGCGCGCTGGTGCTGGTCGACCAGCACGCCGCGCATGAACGCCTCACCCACGAAAAACTCTCGACCCAGCTGATCGACGGCCAGGTGCGCGCCCAGCCCCTGCTCATCCCCGCCGTGGTCGAACTCCCCGCCGCCGATGCCGCCCGGCTGCTGGAGCAGGCCCCTGCCCTGGCCCGGCTGGGGCTGGAGATCGAGGGTTTCGGCGGCCCGGCCCTGCTGCTGCGTGCCATCCCGGCGCTGCTGGGCAACCCCGAGCCCCGCGCCCTGCTGGCTGACATGGCCGCCGAGCTGGCGGAATGGGGCGAGGACACGGCGCTGACCCGCAGGCTGGACGCGGCGGTGGCGCGGCTGGCCTGCCATGGCAGCGTTCGCGCCGGCCGGCGCCTCACCCTGCCCGAGATGGACGCGCTGCTGCGGGCGATGGAAGCCACGCCGCGCGCCGCCACCTGCAGCCATGGCAGGCCGACCTTCCTGCGGCTGGGGCCCGGGGATTTCGCCCGGATGTTCGGGCGGGGCTGATCAGGCCACCCCCAGCCGGCGCAGCAACGGCAGGCGCTGGGCGGTGAACTCGCCGTGAATCTCCGCCAGCGCGGCGCGGTTCTCGGCATCGCCCTCGATCGACGCGCCGGCCCGGACCACGCGCTGGCCCTGGGCGCGCAGCGTCTCCCAGGCGAAATCCACCGGATCGCGCCCACGCACCCCGGCCAGCAGCAGCAGCTGATCCAGCCTTGCGACCGGCACGCCGCCACCGAGCACGGGCGAGGCGAGGTAGCGCACCTCATCGGAAGCCGGCGCGCGGGCCAGCACGGCGGCGTTGAAGCGCCGGGTGGATTGCAACCGGGCCTCCTGACCCTCCTCCGGCAAGGCCGCCAGCACCGCGCGGCGCGCACTCAGCACCCCGGTGGCCTGCTGCAACACCCGGGCCCCGAGCTGCGCCATGCCCGGCAGGGTCAGCAGCTCCGCCAGGCTGGCCGGGCCCTCGGCCAGCCTGGCCAGGATGGGCTGGTAGATCTCGGGCTTGAGTGCCACCTCGCCGGCGGGGAAGCGCACCTTCATCGCCACCTTGGCCGGGTCGGGCTCGAACAGCACCAGGCGCTGGCGCATCAGCGCCTCGAGCTGGACGACCGGGGCCATGCGCAGCGGCCCGCGGACATACAGGTCGCGCCGGAACTGCCGGTTGGAGAGAATATCGCGCATTCCCTCCCGCAGCCCGGGATCGGGGATGTCGGCCAGCAGCGCCAGCGCCTCGGCGTTGAAATTCAGCGTGTCGAGATTGTCGCGGATATGGGCGGAGGCGACATAGGACAGCCTGGAGCGGGCCATCTCCGCCGCGACCTCGTGGAAGTAATTGGGATCGAACACCGCGTTGAAATATTCATGCGCGAGATAGGCCATGGGCTTGTCGGCCAGGCTGTCGAGCTTCGCGCCCAGCATCGGGTTCTCGGTGAAGCCCTGCGGCTTGAGCGCCTGCACCCGGCGCGCCATGGCCAGGCCCTGGGTCACGCGCTCGGTGATCGTGCGGCCATGGCCGTGCCGCACGATCATCTCGCGCAGCGGCATGGCCGCCGCCCAGCCCGGCAGGGTGTTGTAGCTGACATAGACCAGCCCGCCGATCTTCAGCCGCCGCTCGATGAAATCCAGGATGCCCTGGCGGGCCCGGTCATTCACCCAGGACCAGATGCCGTGCAGCGCGATGATGTCGAATTGCGGCAGCTCCCGCGCCCCCATCGCGGCGAAATCCTGGTCGAGGAAATGGATATTGCCGGCGCCACCCTCGGCCGCCAGCCTTGTGGCGTTGTGGGCGTGTACCGGGTTGAAGTCGGTCGCCCAGAACTCGCCATTCGGATTGGCGGCGGCCAGTAGATTGGCCGTCAGCCCCTGGCCGCTGCCCAGTTCGCAATAGGTGAAGGGGCCGCTGGTGTCGGGCGCCACATCGCCGTTGAGCACCATGGCCAGGCCAAGATGGCTGGGCGACATGTCGTGGAAATAATCATGCACATAGCTGATCTCGGCGGTGTAGCCGCCATCCCAATCCTGCGTCACGTACGCCCCCTGCCCTGTCCCGCGGTCAGACCGACCGCCGGATGTTCCAAAGCACAGGTACTGCCCCTCTGACCATATCCACGAGGCCCTGGCGCCACGCATCGGGCTGGCGGCACTGCCCCGGCGGGCGGGGGATCATGCAAAGGGGTCCTCCACCTTGGGCCAGTAGGGCTCCCTGAAATTGACATAGGGGATGGCGGCGAAATCGCGCAGGATGCCGGCCTCGGCGGCGCAGTAGCGCACCCGGGCCGCGATGGGGGCGAAAGCGGCATAGAAATGCTGGCTGGACTTCACCACCACCATGCGCTTGTCGGCCAGCATGCAGCCCAGGCCGGTGAAGGCATCGGGGTTGAAGACCTGGTTGCGGTCCGAGCCGATGATGATGTGGATGGAGCCACGTCCACTTGGGGCCTCGATCCAGGCGGAGGGGCCGAAATCGCGCACGCCGCCGGAGAGCGCGGTCTGGATGTGGCTGTCGGCCAGCGCATGCACGGTCACCACCAGGTCCAGCGGATCGCCGGACATCGGGCCGCATTTGCCGCCCAGGCGCAGCGGGAAGCGGGCGCCGAGGCCGGCGTCGCGGCAGAACTGCACCGCGATGGGGTCCCAGAAGACGCCGATGGCGGCGTCGGTCACGCCGCGACGCAGCATGGCCGCCAGCATGGCCGTGCAGTCCGACGGCGCGCCGCCGCCGGCATTGTCGGAGGTCTCGGCGATCACCGTCAGCCCCTCGCCGGCGAGTGCGGCGTCGATCGCCTGGTCGGGGGTGTCGAAGCGCTTGCGGGTCTCCTCGCGCAGATCCCAGATGCGGCTGGCCCAGCGGTCGGCGGCGTTCTGGGCGTGCGCCGCATCGGCATCGGCGATGGCCAGCATCACCGCACCCACATGCGGCACATCGCCCCAGGGAAAGCCATGGGCGAAGGAAAGGGAGAGGATTTTGCCCGAGCGCTCCTCGGCCTGCATCTCGGCGATGAGGGATTTCATCGGCTCCACCGGGGTGTGCCACATGTTGATCATGCGCATGCGGCGAGTGGCCATGACGGGCCGGATTTCGCCGCGGGCCGCGCGCAGGGCGAGGGCGAACAGCTCCTCGGCGCGCTCCGTCATGTCGATATGCGGGTATTCCTTGTAGGTGATGACGAGGTTGGCGTTCTCTGCAAGCCGCTCGTCGAGATGGCAATGCAGGTCGAGCTCGACGCCGATGATGGTGTCGGGGCCGACAATGCCCCGCGCGCGGGCGACGAGGTCGCTTTCGCAGTCGTCATAGCCCTCGGCGACCATCGCGCCATGCAGGTTGAGCAGGACGATCTCCACCGGCCCGGCGGCGGCGAGGTCGGCCAGGATGGTGTCGCGCAACTCCTCATAGACCCCGCGGATGGTGGTGCCGGAGGGCTGGGCGTTGGCGGTGAGGCTTTCGATCACCGTGAGACCGGCTTCCCCCGCCAGCCGGCGCCAGGCGATGAGTGGGATATTGCCCCAGGCCGGCGGCTCCAGGCTGGCATCGCGCCGGCGATAACTGTCGCCATGGAAGCCGGCATGGCCGGTGGGCATGGGGGCGAAGGTGTTGGTCTCGGTCAGCAAGGCGGCCATGAAGAGCTTCATCGGGGGCGTCATCTCCTGCGCGGCCGCCAGGAGGGCGGCCGATTCAAGGCGTTGCCTCGCTTCAATAGCTCAGCAGCTGGTTCCAAAACTGCGCGGTGGAGTAATTCTCGATGAACACCCCGCCGCCGCCGGACCCAAAGCCCAGCTCGGCGATGGTGAAGATCACGCCGCCCTGCCAGTCCAGCGCCCAGACATTGAACCGGTCCACGCCCGAGGTCACCAGCCAATCCGCCGTGCCGCCGGTGTTCATGTCGGTGATGACGTCCCAGACGCCCACCTCGAAATCCTGCCGCGCGAAGCCGAAGAAATCCAGGTCGGCGCCGCCGGAAAAGACATCGCTGCCCTGGTTGCCGATCAGGATGTCGATGCCGGCGCCACCCTGCAGCGTCTGGCTGCCCGTGGTGCCGACGAGCTGGTCGGAGAAGGCGCTGCCGATCAGGCCGCTGATGCCGGCATAGCTGTCGCCGGCGGCTTCGTTGAGGTTGAGCGTGGGGAAATCCATCCGGGCGATCACACCGAAGATGGTGGCATTGGCGTAGCTGGCGAAGTCGGCGCCGCCGCCGCCGATCAGGCTGTCGGCGCCGGCACCACCCAGCAGCGTGTCATCGCCGGCGCCGCCATCGATGGTGTCGTTGCCCTCCTCGCCATGGATCATGTCGTTTCCAGCGTTGCCGGCGACGTAGTCGAAGCTGGCGCCGGCGAGGATGGTGTTGGCGCCGTCATCCCCCACCAGGAAGTCGTAGAAGGCCGAACCGATCAGTCCCTCGATGGCGGTGTAGCCGTCGCCGGCGGCGTCGCCGGTATTGAGAAAGGCGTAGTCGAGGCGCGCCGTCACGCCGGCAGCGGCGAGCGCATAGCTGGCAATGTCGAGGCCTTCGCCGCCATCCAACGTGTCTCTGCCGCCGCCGCCATGCAACTGGTCATTGCCGGCGCCGCCGGTCAGCACGTCATCGCCGGCGCCTCCGTCCAGCGTGTCATCGCCGTCCGCGCCATTGTTCGCGTCGTTCCCGACCAGATTGTCGTTGCCCGCCCCGCCGGTGATGCTGTCAGCGCCGTCGTAGCCGCGCACAAACCAGCCCACGCCGCTGGCGCCGAGGTTGATGGTGTCAGCCAGGGCGGAGCCACGAAACTCCGAAGGCCCGTACAGCCCGGGCAGGAAATTGCCGCCCACGCTGCCGCCGCCCGCCAGCACGAATATGGCCGCCTGCGGCCCGAACTGGTCGCTCAGCGTGCCCACTGTGGTGAAGCCATTATACTGGGCGGCCGTCAGGGTGACGGTCACATTGCCCACGGCACGCAGATTCTCGATGTTGAGCAGGGTGGTGGTGCTGATGTCCGATCGCACGATCAGCGTGTCCAGATCCGCTCCGCCATCGATGGTGGTGTCCGCGGTGCCGGCATAGAGCGTGTCGCGGCCGCCATCGCCGAACATGGCATCGGCGCCGGAACTGCCCTGCAGGATGTCGTTGCCGGCGCCGCCATTGAGCGTGTCATTGCCCAGGCCGCCATCGAGCAGGTCATTCGCCGCGCCGCCATCGAGGACGTCGTTGCCCGAGCCGCCATCGAGGTAGTCCTGCCCGTCATCGCCGTTCAGCTGGTCGTCATCCTCGTCGCCATAGAGGATGTCGTTGCCGGTGCCGCCATTCAGGCTGTCCAGGCCGGTGCCGCCGCTGAGCTGGTCATCGCCCTGATTGCCGGAAATCAGATCATTGCCGCCGCCGCCGGACATGAAGTCATCGCCGAGATAGGTCACGGTATAGGGCGTGCTGCCGACGAATCCGGAAACCTGGTCGTTGGCGCCGCCGATCAGGGTGTCGTTGCCGTTCTGGCCGTTGAGATAGCGCAGCACGCGATGCGGAATCTGGCCGGTTCCGAATGATCCGAGATAGATGCCGGTGGTGATGGCCTCACCGGCCGGGTCGGCCAGGATGCTGTTCTGATCGAAATTTAAGGTTGCCATGCCATCCCCCGACGCGAGCAAGAATCCGCGCGCGCAAAGCACACTTTTCCGCCGGAAATGTCCATCCCGGTGGACCGGCGCCGCCCCGCGTGCCTGGCCGCAAACTTCCTCCCCGGCGTCACCCCAGCCGGGGCGGCGTAACCCCGGCCAGGCGGCACTGCACATCGAGCATCGCCGAGAAATCCAAACCCCCATGTCCCTGTGCCCGCGCCGCCGAAAACGCCTCCCGCGCCGCGGCCGCCACCGGCAGCGGCACCCGCGCCGCATTCGCCGCCTGCAGGATCAACGACAGGTCCTTATGCGCCAGGTCGATCGCGAACCCTGGCGCCGTGTCGCCCTTCAGCACCTTGTTCGGCCAATTGACCTTCAGCTGGCCGTTCGTCGCGGTGGTGCCGTGCAGCACCTCCAATGTGGTCTCCAGATTGAGGCCAAAGCCCTGCGACAGGGACAGCGCCTCGGCATTGAGCTGGCACAGGATGATCGCGAGATAGTTGTTCACCAGCTTGGTGCGCGTGCCGGCCCCCGGGCCGCCGCAGTGATGGATGGTGCTGCCCATCGCCTCCAGCAGCGGCATCGCACGCGCGAAATCCGCCGGCGAACCACCGACCATGAACAGGCTCTCGCCGCGCTGCGCATGCGCCGCCAGCCGGCCCACGGGCGCATCGACGAAGCCGACCCCCTTCGCCGCCGCGGCCGCGGCCAGGGCGTCGGTCGTCTCCGGGTCCACCGTGGACATGTCGATCAGCAGGCTGCCCGGCGCCATGTTGGCCAGCAGCGCCGCCGCGGTGGCCGCGACCTCGCGGGGCCCGGGCAGCATGGTGATGGCGATGCTGCTGGCCCGTGCGAGAGACGCCACGTCATCAGCCGATTCGGCGCCGATCTCCACAAGCATCGCCACGGGCCTGGGGTTGATGTCATAGACCATCATCGGAAACTGCTTGCGGCGCAAATTGCTCGCCATCCCGCCGCCCATATTGCCCAGGCCGATGAAGCCGATCTTTTCCATGTCGTTTCCCCTGTCGAGCCGAATGTCCCAGTTGCACCCGCATCCAAGCCCGCGCAATCTTCACTCACAAGAAACCAACAAGGAACCGCCCCATGGATCGCCGCAACCTTCTCGCCGCCGGTGCCGTCGCCCCCGTCCTTGCCATCCCGGCGATCACCCATGCGCAGACGCGCATCCGCTGGCGCATGCCCGGCAGCTTCCCCAAGAGCCTGGACACGCTCTACGGCACGCATGAGCGGATCTGCCGCCGTGTCCGCGAAATGACCGATGGCGCCTTCGAGATCACCCCCTTCGGCCCGGGCGAGATCGTGCCCGCCCTGCAGGTGATGGACGCCGTGGCCAATGGCAGCGTGGAATGCGGCTACACCTCGGCCTATTACTATCTCGGCAAGGACCCCTCGCTGTGCATCGCGACCTGCCTGCCCTTCGGCATGTCCTCGCGCCAGCTCTGGGCCTGGCTGCAGGAAGGCGGCGGCAAGCAGGCCCTGGCCGATGTCTATCGCGACCAGGGCGTGGTCGGCATCGCCGCCGGCAATACCGGGGCGCAGATGGGCGGCTGGTTCCGGCGCGAGATCAACTCGGTGGCCGATCTGAACGGGCTGAAATTCCGCATCGCCGGCTTCGGCGGCAATATCCTGCAGAAGGTCGGCGTGGTGCCGCAGCTGATCGGCGGCGCCGACATCTACCCCGCACTGGAGCGCGGCGTGATCGACGGCGCCGAATGGGTCGGCCCCTTCGATGACGAGAAGCTGGGCTTCCAGCGCGTCGCGCGATTCTACTACGCGCCGGGCTGGTGGGAATACGCGCCGTCGATCGACATGATGGTCAACCCCGCCGCCTACGAGGCGCTGCCCGCCCATTACAAGGCCATCCTGGAAGCCGCCTGCTCCGAGGCCTGGCACTGGATGATGGCGAAATACGACAGCCAGAACCCCGCGGCACTTCGCCGCCTGGTGGCTTCGGGCACGCAGCTGCGCATCTTCCCGCGTGACGTGCTGCTGGCCTGCTACCGCGCGGCGCAGGAATTCTACGGCGAGGTGGGCGCCGCCAATCCGCGCTTCCGCCGCATCCACCAGGGCTGGGATGCGTTCAGGCTGGACCAGACCCAATGGTTCCGCATCGCCGAGGACAGCCAGGCGAATTTCCTGGCGGTGGCCACGGCGGCGCGCTGAACCCCGCTCAGGCCGCCAGCGCGCGAGAGCTGGCGGCCGCCTGACGCGCCTTGCCATCCGCCTCGGTGGCGGATTCGGCGATCTGCTCCAGGTCGCGCCCCACCCGCTCCACCGCGGTTGCGGCACTTTGCATGTTGGCCGACATCTCCCGCGTCACGCTGCCCTGCTGCTCCACCGCGGCGGCAATGGTGCTGGTGATGCTGTCGATCCGCGCGATGGCGTCGGCGATGGACTTGATGGTGCTGACCGCGCCGCTCACCGCCGCCTGCACCTGGCCGACCTGCGACGAGATATCCTCCGTCGCCCGCGCCGTCTGGCTGGCCAGGCCCTTCACCTCGGACGCCACCACGGCGAAGCCCTTGCCGGCCTCGCCCGCCCGCGCCGCCTCGATGGTGGCGTTGAGTGCGAGGAGGTTGGTCTGCCCGGCGATGTCGGTGATCAGGCGCACCACCTCGTTGATGCGGTTGGCGGCCTCGACCAGCTCGGTCACGATCTGGGTGGCGCGCTGCGCCTCGCCCGTGGCGGCGGAGGTGGAGCGCGAGGCGTCGATGATCTGCCGGCCGATCTCGGCGACCGAGGCCGCGAGTTCCTCCGCCCCCGCCGCCACCGCCTGGACATTGACCGAGGTGGCGCGCGAGGTCTCGACGGCGCCGCTGGCGCGGCTGTTGGTCTCCGCCACCGCATTGCTGACCGCGCCGAGTTCACCGGCCACATCCTGGCCGAGCTTCGCCCGGCGCCGCCGGTCATTCACCACGCTGGTCACATCGACTGCGTATTCGACCACTTTCCAGGGCTTGCCATCGCGGTCCAGGATCGGGTTGTAGCTGGCCTGGATCCAGACCTCGCGGCCGCCCTTGGCGAGGCGGCGGTACTCGTCGGTGTGGAAATGCCCGCGCGCGAGGTTGGCCCAGAATTCACTGTAGCCCGGCTTCGAAGCCTCCGCCGGCTCCATGAACATGCGGTGGTGGCGGCCCGCCACCTCCTCCAGACGATAGCCCATCAGGTCGAGAAAATTCTGGTTGGCGGCGAGGAGATTGCCGTTGAGGTCGAATTCCACCACGGCCTGGCTGCGGCTGATGGCGGCCACCTGTCCCGCCTGTTCGGCCGCCAGGCTTTTGGCACCGCTCACGTCCTGGGCGAATTTCACCACCTTCACCGGCTTGCCCCCGGCGCCCAGCACCGGGCAGTAGCTGGCCTGGATCCAGACCTCGCGGCCACCCTTGGCCATCCGGCGGAACTCCCGGCTTTGGTGCTTGCCGTCGCGCAGCGCTGCCCAAAAGGCGCGATACCCCTCCGTCTGCGCCTCGCCCCGCGGCAGGAACATGGCGTGCGGCTGGCCCACCACCTCCTCCGCCCGGTAGCCCATCAGCGCGAGAAAGGCCGGATTGGCCTCCAGCCCGCGGCCCTCCATGTCGAAGGACATCACGGCATGGGCATCGCGGACGGCGTCGAGCTCGGCGCGAGCCGGGGAGGAGAAGGGCCAGAGCGGCATGGGATGTCCTTGAAGGTAACGGGCGGTTCGCATCATCGGCCGGGACTGCTTAACAAAGCCCCATCGCCAAGCGGCCGGGCTTCGCGCTAAGCCCAGCCATGGCCGATGCCCTGTTGCTGCCCTTCACCGAATTCGGCTTTCTTCGCCGCGCGCTGGTGGGCGGGCTGGCCCTGGCGCTTTCGGCCCCGCCGCTGGGGGTGTTCCTGATGCTGCGCCGCATGTCGCTCACCGCCGATGTGCTGGCGCATGGCATGCTGCCCGGGGTGGCTTTGGGCTTCATCCTGGCCGGGCTTTCGGTGCCGGCACTCGCGGCCGGCGGCATGGCGGCGGGCTTGCTGGTGGTGCTGGGGGCGGGCGCCCTGTCGCGCGCCACCGGCGGGCGGGAGGATGCGTCGCTCACCGCGCTCTACCTGGTGGCGCTGGCGGCCGGCGTCGCGCTGCTCTCCTGGCGCGGCTCGGCGGTGGAGCTGACCCAGGTGCTGTTCGGCTCGGTGCTCGGCGTGGACGACACCGCCCTGCTGCTGATGGCCGGCACGGCCAGCCTGACCTGGCTGTTCCTGGCCTTCGCCTGGCGGCCCCTGGTGCTGGAATGCTTCGACCCCGCCTTCGGCCAGGCCGTGGGCGCGCGCGGCGGGCTTTGGCATCTGGGCTTCCTGGGCATGGTGGTGCTGAACCTTGTAGCGGCCTTCTCGGCCCTGGGCACGCTGATGGCGGTGGGGGTGATGATGCTGCCCGCCATCGCCGCGCGGCATTGGGCCATGCAGGTCGGCGGCATGGTCTATGCCGCCATGGCGCTGGCGGTGCTGGCGGTCGTGGGCGGGCTGGTGGCCAGCTTCTGGGGCGATCTTCCGGCCGGGCCCGCCATCGTGCTGGCGGCGGGCGGGCTTTGGGCGGCCTCGCTGCTGCTGGGGCCGAATGACGGGTTGCGGGCGCGGCTGCGCCGGCGGCATCTGGCGGGATGAAGCCGCGCCAGCTCGCCATCCTCTGTCTGGCGGTGGTGCTGCCGCTTTCGGTGTGGTTCGCCGGCACCGCCGCCGCGCCCTGGCTGCTGGCGGCCGGGCGGATCACCCCGGGCCAGGCCGGATGGCTGGCGGCGGCGGTGCAGCTGGGCTTTGTCGCCGGCACGCTCACCTCGGCCCTGCTGGGCCTGGCCGATCGCTGGCCGGAGAAGCGGTTCTTCGCCATGTCCGCGGCGCTGGCAGGGCTTTGCGCGCTGGCCCAGTCGCAGCTCGAACCCGCAGGGCTGGCCGGCTACGCGCTGCGCTTCCTGGCCGGGGCCTGCATGGCCGGCGTTTATCCGGTGGGGATGAAGCTGGCGGCGAGCTGGGCAAGGGGCGATCTGGGCCTGTTGATCGGGCTGCTGGTGGGGGCGCTGACCCTGGGTTCGGGCCTGCCGCATCTGCTGCCCTGGCTGCTGGGCTCGATGGATTTCCGCGGCGCCTATCAGGGGGCGGGGGTGCTGGCGCTGTGCGGCGCGGGTGTGATCCTGGCCTTCCGGCCCGGGCCGCTGCTGGGCCGCCGGCCGGGTTTTCGCGCCAGCGCCCTGCTGGCGGCATGGCGCGACCGGCGCCTGCGCCTGGCCAATGCCGGCTATCTCGGCCATATGTGGGAGCTCTATGCCATGTGGGCCTGGCTGGGGGTGTTCCTGACCCATGCCGGCGGCGTGGCCACGGCCGGCCCCTGGGTGTTCGCGGCACTCGGCATGGGGGCGCTGGGCTGCGTCGGGCTGGGGCTGCTGGCGGACCGGTTCAACCGGGCGCGCATGGCGGCCCTCGCCATGCTGGTCTCGGGCGGCTGCGCGTTGCTGATCGGCCCCGCGGCGTGGGCGTGGCCGGTGCTGGCGCTGCCCCTGGCGATGCTGTGGGGTGCCTCGGTGGTGGCGGATTCGGCGCAGTTCTCGGCCTGCACCGTGCTCTGCGCGCCGCCGGAAATCTCCGGCTCGCTGCTGACGGCGCAGACCTGCATGGGCTTCCTGCTCACCGTGCCCGCCATCCAGCTCATGGCCTGGGCCGGCCCGACCCTGGGCTGGGAATGGGCCTTTGCCCTGCTCGCGCCCGGGCCCCTGCTGGGGGCCTGGGCGATGTGGCGGCTGGGGCCGCTTTTGCCGCTGGGTTCAGAGCGCGGGTGAATTGCCCGGCGCCCGACGGGTGCGGAACTGGGTGTCCGCGTCGCGCTGCTGGTCGGGCGAGAAGGTGGCGTAGAGCGCGGTGAAGCTGGCCGCGAGGCGGGTGAGCTGGCGGGCATGCAGCTCAGCGATCTGGGCGTAATCGTCCATGTTCTGCGCCGCGTTCAGCTGCTGCATATGAGCCCCGCGTTCGGCGAAGCGGGCGTGGATTTCATTCGCGTTCTCCCGCGTCGCGGTGGCGAAACCCTCCCATTGCGGCATTTGCGCGGGGGTGATGCGCAGCCGCGTCCGCATCTCGGCCAGATGGCGCTCGGTGCGCTGGGCGCGCTGCTCGGGCGTCATCTCGGCCATGTGGCCGCGGCCGCGGCCCATCTCGCCGGAGCGTCCGGCGGGCGGTCCGGCCTCGCTGCCACGGGCGGCGGGGGCCGGGCCCTGGGCCATGGCGGCCAGCGGGAGTGTCGCGGCCAGGATCAGGCTGGCCAGGTGAATTTTGGACATCGCGATGCTCCTTGAGCTCAGTAGCCGTAATAGGCGGGCGGGGGTGCCTCGTAGAAACCGGGCTTGCCGGGCGGGTAGTAGATGCCGGGCGGCGGCGCGTAGACCGGCGGCGGCGCCAGAGCACCCCCCAGCACGGCGCCCAGCCCCAGGCCGAGCAGCGCGCCACCCAGCACGGGCGGGCCATAGCCATAGCCATAGCCGCGGCGGCCGCCATCGCCACGCCAGCGCTCGCCACCGCGCCAATCGCCGCCGCGTGGGCCCGGGCCGCGATGTTCGCCGCGATACTCGCCGCCGCGACCATGGCCGCGATGCTCGCCGCCATCCCGGCGCTGCGCCATGGCCGGCACGGAAAGACTGAGGCCGAGGGCCAGGATGCCGGCCGGCAGCAGGAAAGACTGGGTGCGCATGAAACCTCCGATACGGCCTGTGGGAAGGAGAACACCGGGCGAAGCCGCGCGGCTGCACCGGGGTTTGGGTTTATTTGCCGGGCCGCGCCCGGGGGTGGCGCCCCTCGCGGCAGGCGTCGGAACAGAATTTCACCTGCTCCCAGGTCTTTTCCCACTTCTTCCGCCAGGCGAAGGGCCGGGCGCAGGCGGCGCAGGGTTTTTCCGGCAGGTTCGGCTTGCGATGCGCCATCAGCGCGCCCGCAATTCGCCGACCTGGCGCCCCTGGCCATCCAGCAGCAGCACCCGGCCGCCCTCCGGCCCCTCCAGCCAGACGGCCAGGCGGTTCTCCACCCCGGCGATGCCCATGATGCGGTTGCCGGCTGGCAGGTTCGCTGTCACATCTGCCGGCCCGCGGGCCGGGCCGCCGCTGCGCTGGATGAGCAACACCACCAGCGTGACGGTGCCGGCCACGATCAGCACGCCCATTCCCACAACCAGAGCCTTGAGCGCACCCATCTTGCAGCCACCTTCCGAGATTCACGAGATTTCCGCCCTCCCCGAAAACGCGACCCAACGCGCCGACCGGTTCCTGGCCGACGCCATAGGTTCGCTCTCGCGCTCCCGCGTCAAGGCTCTGATGGAAACCGGGCATCTGACGGTGGATGGCGTGGCGATGACCGACCCTTCGGCCGCGGTGCGCCCGGGTGCCGCCTATCGCCTGGTGGTGCCGCCTCCGGTGCCGGCCACGCCGCTGCCGCAGAACATCGCGCTCGACATCCTGTTCGAGGACCAGCATCTGATCGTGCTGAACAAGCCGGCGGGCCTTGTGGTGCACCCGGCACCCGGCAATGCCGATGGCACGCTGGTCAACGCGCTGCTGCATCACGCCGATGACCTTTCGGGCATTGGCGGCGAGGCACGGCCGGGCATCGTCCATCGGCTGGACAAGGAGACCTCCGGCATCATGGTGGTGGCCAAGAGCCAGCAGGCGCACCAGGCACTGAGCGAGGCCTTCGCCACCCGGGACCTCGACCGTGAGTATCTGGCCCTGTGCTGGGGCCTGCCGGCGGAGATGCTGGGGGAAATCGAGGGCAATATCGGCCGCCATCCGACCGACCGCAAACGCATGGCCGTGGTGGCGAAGGGCGGCAAGACGGCGCTGACCCACTACCGGGTGGAACAGGCCTTCGGCACCGCCGCCTGCCTGCTGCGCCTCAAGCTCGCCACCGGACGCACCCACCAGATTCGCGTCCACCTCTCCCATGTCGGCCATCCCGTGATGGGCGATCCGGTCTATCTCCGGCGCATCCCCGCCGCGGCCGCCGGGCTGCCCAAACCGGCACGCGAGGTGGCGCTGGCCTTCCCGCGCCAGGCCCTGCACGCCACCTCGCTGGGCTTCGCCCATCCCGTGACGGGCGAAGCGATGTTCTTCGAGGCCGGCCCGCCGCCGGACATGGCATTGTTGCTGGATTGTCTCCGAGGGTAACCTGACCGTTGCAGTCCGATTTACTTGCGTTGAAACCCGCCAGCCGCTATAAGACTTGTCACGGTAACCAAGCCCGGGTGCCGCGCGAACCCCAGGTCGAGAATCTGCCCCGACGTGACCGGGGCGGGTGACCGGGAGGGCCCGGGCAGCAGAGTACCGCACTCGCCGGCAACGGCGCCGCCGTCACGGGGCGTATTGCAGGCAATTGGAAGGCAAGATCCTTATGGCTTCCCTCGCTATCCCGATGGCCCCCGAGGGCAATCTCTCCCGCTATCTGCAGGACATCCGCAAATTCCCCATGTTGCAGCCGGAGGAAGAGCTCTCGCTCGCCCGCCGCTGGAAGGAAAGCGCCGACGAACAGGCGGCGCATAAGCTCGTCACCTCGCATCTGCGTCTCGTCGCCAAGATCGCCATGGGCTATCGCGGCTATGGCCTGCCTGTCGGCGAACTCATCTCCGAAGGCAATGTCGGCATGATGCAGGCCGTCAAGCGCTTCGACCCCGATCGCGGCTTCCGGCTGGCGACCTACGCCATGTGGTGGATCCGTGCCGCCATCCAGGAATACATCCTGCACTCCTGGTCGCTGGTGAAGATGGGGACGACGGCGGCGCAGAAAAAGCTGTTCTTCAACCTGCGCCGGCTGAAGGGCCAGATGGCGGCGCTGGATGACGGCGATCTGCAGCCCGAGCAGGTGGCGAAGATCGCCCACTCGCTCCAGGTGCCGGAGCAGGACGTGATCTCGATGAACCGTCGCCTGACCGCGCCGGATAACAGCCTGAACGCCCCCGTCCGCGCCGACAGCGAGGGCGAATGGCAGGATTGGCTGGTCGATGAGAGCGACAGCCAGGAGACCGTGCTCGCGGAAAGCGAGGATATGGGCAACCGCAAGCAGCTTCTCGGCGACGCGCTGAAGACGCTGAACGAGCGCGAGCGGCATATCCTGATCGAGCGCCGCCTGAAGGACGAGCCGACGACGCTGGAAGAGCTTTCCCAGCAATACAACATCAGCCGCGAGCGGGTGCGGCAGATCGAGGTCCGGGCGTTCGAGAAGTTGCAGAAGAGCATGAAGCAGCAGATCGTCGAGCGCAGGCTCGCGGTCGGCTGAAGGATGATGGCCGCCATCACCACCGGTGATTGGCGGCACAAGGCGGAGTGGGTGATGTTGTGGGCATGAACCATATCGCACCCCTCCCCCACCGACCGCTCACCGCGCCTGTCGGGCTGCGCATCGGCCATGTCCACCTCAAGGTCGCCGAGCTGGAACGCTCCCTCGCGTTCTGGCGCGATGTGATCGGTCTGACGGTCATGCAGCGCATGCCCCAGGCGGTGTTTCTCTCGGCCGATGGCTATCACCACCACATCGCCATCAACACCTGGGAAAGCCAGGGCGGCCGGCCGCCTGCGCCGGGCAGCACCGGGCTGTTCCATGTCGCCCTGGTCTACCCCGACCGTGCCGCGCTGGGCACTGCCCTGCGCCGGCTGCTCGATGCGGGGGTGGCGCTGGAAGGCGCCTCCGACCATGGGGTGAGCGAGGCGCTCTACCTCTCCGACCCCGACGGCAATGGGGTGGAGCTGTACCGCGACCGGCCGGAGACGGAATGGCCGCGGGACGCAGAGGGCGGGCTGGCGATGACGACGAAGCGGCTGGACCTGCAGGCGCTGCTGGCCGAGGCGGGGTAGCGCCCGCCTCAGGACATCATCCGGTCGAGCGCCGCCTGGGTCGCCAGCGCCTCGGCCAGTAGTGCGTCGAAGCGCGTCGCCTGGGTCTGTGGGCTGGCGCTGGCGGCGTCCGCCTCCATCGCCGCGGCGAGGGCGGAGAGCACCACCGCCCCCATATTGCCGGCAAGGCCGCGGATGGCATGCGCCGTCGCCTGCGTCGCGGCGCGGTCACCCTCCCGCAGGGCGCGATCGAGCAGCCCCAGGCGCAGGCCCAGATCGTCGCCGAAGAGCCGCACCAGGCGGACGAAATTCTCCGCGGTCATGGTGTCGCGCAGCGCTTCAAGCCGGCTCGCGTCGAAAGCTTTGGGCAAGGCAGGGTCTCCCGGATGCGGCCTCTGTAGCACGGCGGCACCCGCCGGCACGCCCAATAGCCGTGACCGCCCTGCCTATACAGCCATTGTAAAGCTGGGCTTAAAGCCAGCCCTTGCGCTTGAAGAACAGCACCGGCAGCACGCCGGAGGCGATCATCATCAGCAAGGCCATCGGGTAGCCCATGGCCCATTTCAGCTCCGGCATGAATTCGAAGTTCATGCCGTAGATGCTGGCGATCAGCGTCGGCGGCATCAGGGCGACCGAGGCCACGGTGAAGGTCTTGATGATGCCCGATTGCTCGACATTGATGATGCCGAGCACGGCATCGAGCAGGAAGGTGGCGCGCGAATTGAGGAAATTCGCGTGCTCGACCAGCGATCGCACGTCGCGCACCAGGGTCTTGATGATGCCCTGGTTTTCCTTGCGGATGGTCGCCCCCTTCTCGGCGCCCACGAAGGTGAGGATGCGGTTGAGGCCGAGCAGCGTCTCCGACGCGCGCGTCGTCACTTCACCGACCTGGCCCAGCGTGATCAGCACATCCTTCAGCGCCTGGCTGCGCTGGTTCACCTTCATGTCGCCGCGCGCGGCGGCGAAGGATTTGCTGCTGGCGCGGTCCATGTCGCCGCCGATGCGCTCGAGGATATCGGCCAGCCGGTCCACGATCTGCTCGAACAGATGCAGCATCACCCCATCGGCGCTGTGCAGCATCATCGGCGCCTTCTGGCAGCGCGCGGCGAAGGTGGGAAACGCCTTGGGCGTCGCGTAGCGCACCGTGATCAGCGTGGTGTTGGTCAGCACGAAGGAGATGGCGGTGGAGCCGAATTCGCCGGCATCCATGCCGTAGAGGAAATTGGCGGTGAGGAAGAGATCCTCGCCCTCCTTGTAGAGCCGCGAGGAGCTTTCGATCTCCTGCATTTCCTCGCGCGTCGGCACCTCGACCCGCAGCGCGTCCTGCACCGCGTGTTCCTCGGGGGCGCTCGGGTTGAGCAGGTCGATCCAGACCGCGCCGCGCAGCTCGGCCGCGCTGGGCATCCCCTCGCGCAGCACCATGTGGCCGTGTTCAACGGTATAGGCTTGGATCATCGGGCTGCTCCGCGTGACGGCCGCGCGCTTCTAGACCGGGTTTGTCCGGACTGTCACGCCGGCTGCTGCAACGCGAAAATTTGTGCCACTTCCGAAAAGGTCGCGGCGGTGGGGTGGCGGTCGGTGGCCCGGGTGCCGTCCTGCGGGCGAACCAGCTGGCAGCCGCGCAGGCCGGCCATGCTGGCCGCGTCCAACTCCTCCGCGACATCGGACAGGAAGAGGATGTCCGAGGGCGGCAGGCCCAGCGTGATCGCGATGTGGCTGTAGCTCTCGGCCTCGCGCTTCACCCCGACGCGGGTGTCGAAGAAGCGTTCGAACAGGGCCGAAAGGTCGCCGGCCTCGGAGAAGCCGAAGAGCAGCCGCTGCGCCTCCTCGCTGCCCGAGGAATAGACCGCCAGACGCGTGCCGGCGGCGTGCCAGGCGCGCAGCGCCGGCGCCACGTCCGGCCAGAGATGGCCGCGCAGCCGGCCATCGGCATAGCCCTGGCGCCACATGATGCCCTGCAGCGCCTTGAGCGGCGTGACCTTGGCATCGGCCGCCATCCAGCGCCGCAGGGTCTCCAGCGGCGGCTGGGCGGGCTCGGCGGCGCGCACCTGCTCGATCAACGCCGCCACCTCCGGCACGCCCTGATGGGTGGCCAGGAATTCCGGCAGCGCCTGGGCCACGAAGGGAAACAGCGTGGCATGGACAAAGGCGATGGCGGTGGTCGTGCCCTCGATATCCGTCAGGACCAGCTTGGGCGTCATCCCTCCGCGATCACGGGGAAACGGAGTGCCAGGTCGGAGCCGGTGTAGTGCGGCGTCCAGCCCGTGGTGTCGGTGAAGACGCGCAGCACGGTGAAGCTGGGCTCGGTGCCGGCGTCGAACCAATGCGTGACATTGGCCGGCACCGAGATCAGGTCGCCCGCGGTGCAATGCGCGTCATAGATCCGGCCGCCGATATGGAGCACGAAATTGCCGGCACCTTCATGGAAGAAGCGGACCTCATCCTCGGTATGGGTGTGCTCGGAGAGAAATTTTTGTCGCATCGCATCCTTCATGGGGTGCGAGGGGTCGAGCTTGATGACATCGGCCGTGCCGGCCCCGGTCTCGCCCATGAAGGCGTCCAGGCGAGGCTTGTAGGCGGCCAGCACGGCGTCGGCATCGGCGCCGGCAGGCAGGGGCGTGACCCCCCAACGCTCGAAGCGGACGCCAAGCCCGCCCAGGACCTCAGCGATCTCGGAGGGCTCGGCGGTGCGCAGTTCTTCCTCGCCGGTGGTGGCGTGGCGGATTGTCAACAGGCTCATCGCAGCCTCCTCTGTTCCAACTCACATTGCAGCATGAATTCCAGGGCCTCCAGGCGCAGCATCGCCTGCGGCATGTCCCGGCCCCACACATATATGCCATGGCCGCGGATCATGTAGCCGGGAAGTGGTGATGGCTGGTCTGCCCACAATGCATCGAGGCCGGCCTGCATGCGATCGATATCCTGGTCGTTCTCGACAACCGGGAGAGTGATGGCGGCCTCATGCGTGGCCAGGCCCGGGAAGGCCTTCAGCAATTCATAACCCGCCAGCGTCAGGTTGGGCCCGGACAGCCGCGACAGGACGGTACAGGGCACCGAATGGCCATGCAGCGCCGCACCAGCCTCAGGAAACCGCCGATAAATGCCGCAATGCAGCCCGGTTTCGGCCGAGGGGCGGGCGCCGCTCTCCTCCGGCCGGCCCTGCTCATCCACCACCATCAGGCTTTCGGGCGAGAGAAAGCCCTTGTGGAAGCCCGAACGGGTGATGGCGACGCGGCCAGGGCCGAGGCGGGCGGAGAAATTCCCTGCCGAGGCCGGCACCCAGCCACGCGCGTCCATGCGCTGGCCGGCCGCGATGATGGCCCGCGCCACGTCACCGGGGATGGCGGCGCAGGGCGCGCCCGCACCGTCATTCATGGCCGCGGCGTCACGCCCGGTTCAGGCGGCCGGGCGAGGGCTGCCGGCGGCGGTGGTGCTCGGCTGGGCGGCGGGCTGCGCCGTGGTCTGCGCGGCAACGGGCCCCTGAATGGTGCCCGAGGCGGCCGCCGGCGGCGCCGACTCGGCCGTCATGGCCGCGTCCTTCTCGTCTTCCTTGATGTTGGCCTTGAAGGATTTGATACCCTTCGCGAGGTCGCCCATCAGCCCGCTGATCTTGTTGCCGCCGAAGAGCAGCAGCACGACCAACAGGACAACCAACCAATGCCAGATGCTGAACGAACCCATGGCGAAGCCTCGACCCCAATGTTGATGCGTATGCCCGTGCGGACATGCGGTGATGCCGGAACCTAGTGCGCCGGCCCCTCAATCGGAAGCCCCAGGGCGTGGAAGGGCGAAAAGAAAGAGCGCGGCGCGGAATTGTTATTGCGTTGACGTTAGAATTTGTCCATACAGCGGCCGTCCGGGCCCCTCTGGCGTGCCCGTGCCTGCCCCATGGGCGGCACCACGCGATGTCGGACATCCGCAAAACCAGCCGCCGGGCCACCGGCGCGGCGGCGCGCAGAGATGAGGACATGACAATGGAATTCCTGGCCGCCGAATGGATCGGCAAACCCGTCTGGATGTGGATGGGCTTCCTCGCCGTCGTGGGCGCATTGCTCGCCTTCGACCTGGGCGTGCTCAACAAGACCGACAAGGAAATGGGCATCCGCGAGAGCCTGGTGCTTTCGGCCTTCTATATCGGCTTCTCCATGGTCTATGGCGCGGTGATCTGGGTGGCCTATGATGCCGGCTGGATCACCACCGAGGATGGCGAACATGCCGGCCTCACCTATTTCACCGGTTTCTTCATCGAGAAGGCGCTGTCGATCGACAATGTCTTCGTCATCAGCCTGATCTTCGGCTATTTCGCCATCCCGCGGAAATACCAGTACCGCGCGCTGGTCTGGGGGATCGTCGCCGTCATCGTGCTGCGCGGCATCATGATCGGCGTGGGCGCGGCACTGGTGCAGGAATATGACTGGATCCTTTACTTCTTCGGCGCCTTCCTGATCGCCACCGGCATCAAGATGCTCGTGGTGCCGGAAGGCGACACCGATGTGTCGAAGAACCCCGTCGTGAAGTTCATGACCAAACGGATGCGGGTGACGCAGGAACTGCACGGGGAAAAATTCTTCGTCCGCCAGCCCGACCCGGTGAGCGGCAAGATCGTGCTCTGGGCCACGCCGCTCTTCCTGGCGCTGGTGGTGATCAACATCGCCGACCTGGTCTTCGCGGTGGACAGCGTGCCGGCGATCTTCGCCATCACCACAGACACCTTCATTGTCTACACCGCCAATATCATGGCGATCCTGGGCCTGCGCGCGCTCTACTTCGCGCTGGCCGCCATGGTGCACCGCTTCGAATACCTGAAATACGCGCTCGCCATGGTGCTGGTCTTCATCGGCCTGAAGATCTTCTGGAACAACATCGTGGGCAAGCTGAACCCGGCCATCTCGCTCAGCGTGACCCTGGCGCTGATCGCCGGCGGCATCCTGTACTCGCTGTGGCGGACACGGGGGCATGAGGCGAAGGCCGCGGGCTAGGGGCGCGAGCGCGACCCTGGGGAAGGGCTCTGCCCTTCCCCAGACCCCAACCCGCCAAGGGCCTTAGGCCCTTGTATCCCATTGAGTTTATCGGAGCTGGGGGAGGGGGCTTGCGGTCGCGCGGGCCGGGCGGTTGCTCCGGCCCCCTCCCCCAACTCCGATCAAAAACCCACGGCGGTCCAGGGGTCCCTGACCCCTGGCGGATGGGGGTCTGGGGGAAGGCAGAGCCTTCCCCCAGGGCGGCCTCGCAACCCTGGCCTGCCGCCTGTGTCGCGCTTCCCCCCGCGCCGGCCACCCAGGGGTAGAGGGGGCAGCCGGGTGGCTCGGTGAGTGGTTCGCGGGGGTGCGCCTGTGGCCCCGCTGGACGGGGATGTGTTCAGCGCATGGCCGCGATGTCGATCACCTCGGCGCCGCGCGGCAGGGTGACGGTGCCGCGGGCGGTCAGGGCGCCGGTCATCACGTCCAGCGTGTGCAGGGTGTTGCCGGCCATGACATAGCCGGTGTTGGCGGTGCCGTCGCTGAGGATGTCGAAGGCAACGCCGGCCGGGACCTGGGCCGAGAGCCGGGCGCGCGGCGCCTGCACGCCGTCATTGGGCGGGTTCTGCACGTTCAGCGTGTTCTGCGAGGTGTCGATGGTCAGCAGCATGGTGGCGGTGGCGCCGTTGACGCTGTTGATGTAGGCGCCGGCGACGATGCGCGGCATCACTTCGCCGATCGGGCCGGCCACGTTCTTCAGGCGGCCATCGGTCGCGGCCTCGCCGGTTTCCACGTTCACCCGCAGGTTTTGGCCATCCAGGCCCATCACCCGCACGCGGTTGGCGACGGGGTTGAAGTCGAACACGGCGCGGCCGGCCGGCTGGAACTGGGTGTTGAGGCGCGAGACCTGGGTGGCGCGGCCATTCGCCGGGTCGATGGTGATGATCTGGCCCGAGGCGGTGATGCCGTAGAGCCGGCCATCCTGCGGCCGCTGGTCGATGCCCACGACCTGGCCATCGGCGCCGGTGATACGGGTGGCGGGCATCGCGCGGCGGGTTTCGCTGTCGATGCGGATCAGCTGGTTGTCGCCGGTCAGGGCCACGAGGGTGGCGGCGTTTGCGGCCTGGGCGCCGGCGAGCGTGGTGGCGGCGAGCAGGGCGATGCGAAGGGTCTTGGTCATCCGGGAACTCCGTGTGGTGTGGCGCGAAGCCCGAACGGCCCCGCTGCCTGCATTACGAAGGCCCCGCGTCGGCGGATGCAGCGGCGACGAAGTTTATGCGCTGGCCAGCCGCGGCGAGATGAAGCCATGCGCCGCGAAGACCGTGTTGCCGTAATCCTGGATCGGCGGGTACCAGACCCGCAGCGCCGACCAGTCATTGGTCCCGGAGACATCGATCACCGGCTGGTCCTCGGAGACGCGGCCTCGGCCATGGCCGCCCGCCTCGGCCCAGTTGGCGTGGTCGACGCGGATTTCGCGCGGGCCGATCACCCTTCGCACCACCGCGACATGGCCCTGTGGCAGGCGCCGCGTGCGGCCGAAGACCAGGACATGGCCCGGCGCGGGGCGCCGGCCGCGCTGGTAGCGCCCGGCGGCGGCGTCCCACCATTGCCAGGCGTCGCCGCGCAGCTCGATGCCGGTGCGGGCACGGGCATAGGGCACGCAGGCCAGCCCCGGGCTGCCCTGATAGCCGGGCACGCCGGCCACGCGTGGCGCGCGCGCGGCGTCCCCGCCGCCGCAGCCGGTCAGGCCCGCGAATGTCAGAAGGCCCAAGCCGGACAGCGCCCGGCGGCCAAACCCCTTCTCCATGCACATCCCCCGTGCATCCCGGCACTTCCCCCGAAGTGCCGGGGCCAGCTTACCACAGCTGGCCGCGTGTCAAACCTTCTGTTTTTGCGGCACCAGCAGGGCGCTGATGCGCGCACTCAGCGCCTCCGACGTCACTGGCTTGCGTAGCACGGCCATGGGGCCGGCTTCGGCCGCGTGTTCCAGCTCATCCTCCGCCTCGGCGACGAAGCCGGTCACCAGGACGGCCGGCATGCCGGGCCTGAGGCGGCGTGCCTCCTCGATCAGCTTCAGCCCGTCGATGCCGGGCATCGAGAGGTCGGTCACCAGCAATTCGATCACCGGGTCGGCCGAGAGCGCGCCCAGCGCCTCCAGCCCGCCGCCGGCGGCGATGACGCTGTGGCCGCGCTCGCGCAGCCCCGCCGCCAGCACCGCCAGCACCTCCGGCTCGTCATCGACCAGCAGCACGTGGCAGCGCCGCTCCACCCCATGGGAGCGGAGGTTGGCGGGCGGCATGATGGAGGAGCTGGCGGGCGCCTGCGGCAGCCACAGCGTCACCCGCGTCCCCTGCCCCAGCACCGAGCGGAGTTCCAGCGCGCCGCCCGACTGCTCGCAGAAGCCATGCGCCATGGCGAGGCCAAGGCCGGTGCCCTGGCCCTTCTCCTTGGTGGTGAAGAAGGGCTCGGTGGCGCGGCGCAGCGTCTCGGCGTCCATGCCCCGGCCCGTGTCGCTGACCGAGAGCCGGACATAGGAGCCGGGCCGCAGCACCCCGGCCTGGCGCGCCGTGATGATCTCGGCGGTGGCGCCGATCTCCAGCGCGCCGCCGGCGGGCATCATCGCATCGCGGGCGTTGATGGCGAGGTTGACCAGCACGGTCTCCAGCTGCGCCCGGTCGGCCAGCACCGCGGGCACGCCCGGGGCGATGCGCAGCCGCACATGCACCGCGGCCCCCAGGGTATGGGCCAGCACCTCGCGCACGCCCTCCAGCAGGGGTGCGACGGCCAGGATCTCGGCCTCCAGGCTGTCGCGCCGGGCGAAGGCGAGCAGGCGGCGGGTGACGGCGCCGCCGCGCTCGGCCGCCTCGCTCACGAGCTGGGACAGCTTGTGCACCGCGGGGTCGGCGCTGCGCTTGTTGATCAGCCTGGCACCGCCGAGCACGGCCTGCAGCACGTTGTTGATGTCATGCGCGACGCCGCCGGCCAGCCGGCCCAGCGCCTCCATGCGCTGGCCCTGGGCGAGGGATTCGAGTGCCGCCTCGCGCTCCGCCCGCGCCGCGTCCAGCGCGGCCCGGGTGCGCCAGCGCTCGGCGAAGAGCACGCCCAGCATCAACCCGGCCCCTGTCAGCAGGGTGATGACGCTGGCGGCCAGGAAGGCCGCGCTGCGCAGCCCATGCACCGCCGCCAGCTCGCGCGTCGCGTCCAGCGCCACCACGACCACGAGCGGCGCGTTGCGCACCGCGCGGTAGCCGATCAGCTCCGGCCTGCCATCGACGGGGTTGGAGACTTCGAGCTGGCCGCCGCGCGCCAGGCGGATGGCGCCGAAGACGGGGTGGGCCGGCGGCACGCGCTGCTCCCGCCCGGCCTGTTCGTCGCGCGAATGCGCCAGCACATTGCCGTCGCGCCGCAGCAGCAGGGCGATGCCATTGGCGCCGATGCCCACATCGGCCAGCCGGCGCGACACCGCCTGCGGATCGACCGAGACGAAGCCCACGCCGATGATCTCGCCCATGCGGTCGCGCAGCGCGCGGGCGAAGATGATGGTCCAGCGCCCGGTGAGGCGGCTCTGCACCTGCTCGGAGACGAAGAGATCGGGCAGGCCGGCGCGCGGCACGCGGAAATGCTCGCGGTCGCCGACGAAGACATTGCCGCCGACGACGCCGGGGCCGGGCATTGCCACCCAGCGGATCACGCCATCGAGCCCGGCGATGGAGATCTGGCTCAGCTCGGTCTCACGCCTGCGCAGCTGCGCCGCCAGCTGGGCCTCGATGGCGAGCTGTCCGGCCTGGTCGCCGGCCTCGATCATCCGCTGCCGGGCCAGCAGCAGGTCATGGACGCTCTCCACCCGGTCCATCACCCGCAGCATATGCTGCTCCAGCGCCTCGGCGCCCAGATTGGCGCGGGCCAGCGCGATGGTGGTGGCCGAGCGCTCCTCGCGCTGGACCCAGACCGCGGTCGCGAACCAGATCGCCCCGGCGACGCCCAGCGCCACCGCGAAGGCGGAGAACAGCATCAACATGCGGCGCGGATTGGTTGTCACGCCGAATTTATGCCATGTCCTCGCCGTCACTGACCAGTTTTACATCGGCGGCTTTCAAGGCGTGACGGCGCCCCCTCCAGCATGGCACAAGCAGCCGATGCCAGAAGATGTCGACCCCGAAGATCGCTTCGTCACCGATGATGCCTATGCCGAGGGGCGGCGGGCCTTCGCGGCGGGGCGCTCGGTGCTCGAAAACCCCATGGCGCATACCGGGGATTGGGGCAAAGCCTGGTTTTCCGGCTGGCTGGACGCCCTGGCCGATGCCGTGACCGGGCATGACCGGCAGCCCGGTGCCTTCCGCCTGCTGCTGCGCCGGGACCGCGCGGACCCGTTCTGATCCGCGATTCACATTATGGTGAGGACGGCTGGCGCGACCGCTGAAGCGCCCGCCACACAATCTCTGGTTGTGCTGGCATATCGATCCAGGTGACGCCGCGCGGCGCCAGAGCGTCGAGCATCGCCGCCATCACCACCTGGGGTGCTGCGATGCAACCGGCCTGTCCCGCGCCCTTCACCCCCAGCGGGTTCACGCTGGCATGGCTGCCGGGTTGGAGGTGGACTTCGATATCCGGCAGGTCCTGGGCGCGGGGCATGGTGTAGTCCATGAAGGTGGCGCTCATGAGTTGCGCGTCGGCGTCATAGGCGATGCGCTCCAGCAGCGCCTGGCCGATGCCCTGGGCCAGGCCGCCCTGCACCTGGCCGATGGTCAGCATGGGATTCACCAGCCGTCCATAATCATCGCAGGCGATGTAGCGGGTGAGACTGGTCTCGCCCGTCTCGGGGTCGATCTCCACCTCAGCGATCTGCACGCCGTGGGGGAAGGTGCAGAGCGCGCTGTCATGCTCGCCCTCGGTCTCCAGCGGCCCCAGGCTGGCCAGGGCAACCGAGGCACCTGACGGGGCGTGGAAGTGCCCGGCCGCAAAGCGCACCCCCTCGGCCTGCAAGAGTTTCGCCGCGAGCGGGCGGGCCAGGGCAAGCAGCGCGTCCATCGCCTCCACCATGGCGCGACCGCCCTGGTGCAGGCTGCGGGCACCGCCATGGCCATTGCCCTTCGCCAGTTTCGAGGTGTCGCCCTGGACATAGTCGAAGGCGTCCAACGGCAGGCCGAGATGATCGGCGGCGATCTGGCAGAAGCTGGTTTCGTGGCCCTGGCCGTTGGAATGGGTGCCCAGCGCCAGTTCCACCCGGCCCTGCGCATTGAGCCGCACCCGCGCCCATTCGCCAAAGGCGCCGCGGGCGGTTTCCATGAAGCAGGCGAGGCCCAGGCCGCGCAGTTTTCCGGCCGCCTCGCTGGCGGCGCGCCGGGCGGCAAAGCCGTCGCGGTCGGCCAGGGCCTCGGCGGCGGCGAGGTTTTGTGGGAATTGGCCATCCGCGATGGTCATGTTCATGGCCGTGGTGTGGGGGTGGGCGTCGATCAGGTTCCTGGCCCGCAGCGCTGATGGGTCGAAACCATGCTCGCGCGCCGCCGCCTCGATCAGCATCTCGGTGATGTGGTTGGCCTCGGGTTTGCCGGCGCCGCGATAGGCCTCGATGGGGGCGGTGTTGGTGTAGACGCCCTGGACACGGGCGTGGATGGCGGGGATGGCATAGCCGCCGCCGAAGGCCGTGCCGGCGGAGTTGGTCGGGCAGGAGGGGCCGTGGGGCGAGGTGTAGGCGCCAAGCTCGGCCAGCGCCTCGACCCGGAGTGCCAGGAACCGCCCCTCCCCATCCAGCGCCAGCGCGGCCTGGCTGTGCATGCCGCGGCCATGGGCGGAGGCCGCGAAATCATCCGACTGCTCGGCCAGCCAGCGGGTGGGGCGGCCCAGGACGCGCGCCGCATGCAGCAATCCGATATGCTCGGGGAAGGGCACGTTCTTCACCCCAAAACCGCCGCCGACATCGGGCACGATGAGGTGCAGCGTGGCTTCGTCCACCCCCAGCACGGCCGCGATCTGCCGGCGCATGCCGTGCACGGCCTGGCCGTTGACGATGAGCGTGCCGTCGGGCCGGGCGATGGCGGCGCGGGTTTCGATCGGCGCGCAGGTGATGCGCTGGTTGGCGATGGCGAGGCGCGTGATGTGGGCGGCGGTGGAAAAACCCTCCTCCACCGCGGCAAGGTCGCCCTTTGTCCAGATGAAGGCGCGGTTTTCGGGGGCGTTGTCATGCAGAAGCGGGGCGGCGAAGGCGGCATGCGGGTCGGCGTTGGCCGGCAGGGGCTCGTAACCCACGATGATTCGCTCGGCCGCGTCGCGCGCCTCCTCCGGCGTTTCGGCGAAGACGAAGGCCACGGGCTGGCCGACATGGCGCACGCGGTCCCCGGCCAGAACCGGGCGCTCGGCGCGGGCGATGGGCACGCCGATCTGCGCCGGGCAGGGCAGATCGCCGATGCCGGCGGCGGCGAGGTCGGCCGCGGTCAGGGTGAAGGCGCCGGCGGCCGAACTGTCGATGGAAAGCACCCTTGCATGGGCATGCGGGCTGCGCAGCACGGCCATGTGCAGCGCGCCCTCTTCCGGCAGATCGGCCACGAAGCGGCCCTGCCCGGTCAGGAAGCGCCGATCCTCGAAGCGGCGGATCGACTGGCCGATGAACGCCATCTGGGGCCCCTACCCTGTTGCATCAGGCAGTGTCGCGGTTAAGTGGGGGCCATGGAAGATGTCGATGTCGTTGTGGTGGGGGCCGGCGTGGTCGGGCTGGCGGTGGCCCGGGCGCTGGCGCTGGCGGGGCGGGAGGTGATCGTGCTGGAGGCGGCCGAGGCCATCGGCACGGAAACCTCCTCACGCAATTCCGAGGTGATCCATGCCGGGATCTACTACCCGGCGGGCAGCCTGATGGCGAAGCACTGCGTGGCCGGCAAGCGGATGCTGTATGAATACTGCGCCGAGCGCGGGTTGCCGCATGAACGCTGCACCAAGCTGATCGTCGCCACCAATGAGGAGGAGGCGACGCGCCTCGCCTCCATCCAGGCCCGGGCGGCGGCCAATGGGGTGCCGGACCTGACCTTTCTGTCGCGCGAGGAGGCACAGGCGATGGAGCCGGCGCTGGAATGCACGGCGGCGCTGCTCAGCCCGAGCACGGGCATCATCGACAGCCATTCCTTCATGGTTTCGCTACAGGGCGATGCCGAAGGGGCGGGAGCGGTGCTGGTGTTCCATTCCCCCGTGCTGGGCGGGCGGCTGACCGAGGCGGGGGCGGTGATCGATGTCGGCGGCGCGGACCCGATGACCTTGCGGGCGCGGCTGCTGGTGAATAGCGCCGGGCTGCATGCGCCGAAGCTGGCGGCGAAATTGCAGGGCATGCCCAGCCAGCTCACCCCGCGCGCCTATTACGCCAAGGGCAGCTATTTCTCGCTGGTGGGCGTGCGCAATCCGTTTTCGAGGCTGATCTACCCCGTGCCGGTGGCCGGCGGGTTGGGCACGCATCTCACCATCGATCTGGGCGGCCAGGCGCGGTTCGGGCCGGATGTGGAATGGGTCGACGAGATCAATTACGACGTCGATCCGGCGCGCTGCGAGGGGTTTTATGCGGCGATCCGGCGCTACTGGCCCGAATTGCCCGATGGGTCGCTGGCGCCCGGCTATTCCGGGATCCGGCCGAAAATCGTGCCGCCGGCGGTGGCCAGTCAGGATTTCACCATCCAGGGGCCGGCGGCGCATGGGCAGGGCTGCCTGATCAATCTGTTCGGCATCGAAAGCCCGGGGCTGACGGCGTCGATGTCGGTGGCGGCGGCGGTGGCCGAACTCGTGGCTTGACCCGGCAGGGGCTCAAACCGCATATCCCTGCCATGACAAGGCGCAGCACAGCACGAATTCCTCGCCCGGCCTTCTGACGAAGGCCGGGTCAGCATCGCGCGCCACCGCTTCCGGGCCATGCGCCCACGGAAAACCCCATGAACGACGCCCCCGAGACCCGCGATTATCGCAGCACGGTCTTCCTGCCCAACACACCCTTCCCCATGCGCGGGGATTTGCCCAAGCGCGAGCCGGCGATGCTCGCCCGCTGGGCCGAGATGGGCATGTACGAGAAGCTGCGCGAGGCCGCGAAGGACCGCCCGCCCTTCGTGCTGCATGACGGCCCGCCCTACGCCAATGGCCCGCTGCATATCGGCCACGCGCTGAACAAGATCCTGAAGGATGTGATCAACCGCGCGGCGCAGATGGCCGGCTTCAACGCCGACTACGTGCCGGGCTGGGACTGCCATGGGCTGCCGATCGAATGGAAGGTCGAGGAGGAATACCGCGCGGCGAAAAAGGACAAGGACGCCGTGCCGGTGCTGGAATTCCGCGCCGAATGCCGGGCCTATGCCGCGAAATGGCTGGATTTCCAGCGCGAGGAGTTTCGCCGGCTGGGCGTGGAGGGCGATTGGGCCGGGCGCTATGCCACGATGGATTTTCGGTCGGAGGCGATCATCGCCGGGGAGATCGGGCGGTTTTTGATGAACGGCTCGCTCTATCGCGGCCTGCGCCCGGTGATGTGGAGCCCGACGGAGAAGACGGCGCTGGCCGAGGCGGAGATCGAGTATCACGAGCATAAGAGCGCCATTCTCTACGCGCTATTCCCGGTGCTTCAGGCGCCGGCGGCGCCCGATTTGGTGGGCGCGAATGTGGTGATCTGGACGACCACGCCTTGGACGATTCCGGCCAATCGGGCGCTGGCTTACAAGGGCGATATCGAATACGGCGCCTACCGCGTCCTTGGAGTTGGGGTTTCTGGTGAAGGTCCGGGAGGCACTTTGCCCCTGGCAAACGCACCACTTTATGCGCGTGCTCAGGAAGGCAAGCTGCTCCTTCTGGCAACGAGACTGGCCGAGCAGTTCACTCACGAAACCGGCCTTCTGCTCCATTGTGAGAAGGTGTTTCCCGGCGCCGAACTGGCCGGCGCGGTCTGCGCCTCCCCCCTGCGCGGCTTCGACGCGGCCTATGGCTACGAAGCCCCGCTCCTCGATGGCGACTACGTCACCGATGATGCCGGCACCGGCTACGTCCACATCGCCCCCAGCCATGGCGAGGAGGATTTTGCCCTCGCCCGCGCCCATGGCATCGCCGTGCCGGAATGCGTGGGGGATGACGGCACCTACACCGTGCAGGCCCCCGGCTTCACCGGGCTGCACGTCTTCAAGGCGCACGAGAAAGTCTGGGCGGTGCTGGAATCCCTCGGCACCCTGGCCGGGAAGGGCTCCATCAACCACCCCTACCCGCATTCCTGGCGCTCGAAAAAACCGGTCATCTACCGCGCCACGCCGCAATGGTTCATCGCCATGGACGACGCGAACGCCATCCGCGAGAAATCCATGGCCGCCATCGATGCCACGCATTTCGTCCCCGATGCCGGCCGCAACCGGATCGGCGGCATGGTCGCCACACGCCCGGACTGGTGCATCAGCCGCCAGCGCGCCTGGGGCGTGCCCATCGCCGTCTTCGTCGACAAATCCACCGGCGTACCGCTGCGCGACCAGGATGTGCTGAACCGCGTCATCGACGCTTTCTCCGAGGAAGGCGCCGATGCCTGGTACAAGCCCGGCGCCGCCGCCCGCTTCCTGGGGCCGGGCCGCGACCCTGCCGATTACGAGCAGGTGATGGACATCGTCGATGTCTGGTTCGAATCGGGCTCCACCCACGCCTTCGTCCTCGCCCCGCGCAACCTGCCCTTCCCGGCCGACCTCTATCTGGAGGGCTCGGACCAGCATCGCGGCTGGTTCCATTCCTCGCTGCTCGAGAGCATCGGCACCCGCGGCATCGCCCCCTTCAAGGCCATCCTGACGCATGGCTTCGTGCTGGATGAGCAGGGCCGGAAAATGTCCAAATCCATGGGCAATGTGACGGCACCGCAGGAGGTGCTGCGCGATTACGGCGCCGATATTCTCCGCCTCTGGGTGATGAATTCCGACACCACGCAGGATCTGCGCATCGGGAAGGAAATCCTCAAGCAACAGGCCGAAATTTATCGGCGTATCCGCAACACGCTGCGCTGGCTGCTCGGCTCGCTGGAAGATTTCTCCGACGCCGAGGCATTGCCGCACGCGGAACTGCCGGAGCTGGAACGCTGGGTGCTGCACCGGCTGTCGGAACTGGACAGCCGCCTCCGCTGCGCCGTGGCCGATTACGACTGGACCGGGGTAATCCCCGAACTGCATGGGTTCTGCAACAACGACCTCAGCGCCTTCTATTTCGACATCCGCAAGGACGCGCTGTATTGCGACGCGCCGGACAGCCTCCGCCGCCGGGCCGCCCGAACGGTGCTGGACCACCTCCATCGCTGCCTGACGACATGGCTGGCGCCGGTGCTGTGCTTCACCGCCGAGGAGGCCTGGCTGGCGCGCTTCCCGGGCGAGGATTCCTCCGTGCATCTGGAGCTCTTCCCGACCATCCCGCCGGACTGGCGGGATGAGTCCCTGGCCGATCGCTGGAGCCGTATCCGCGCCATCCGCGGCGTGGTGACCACGGCGCTGGAAACCGCGCGGCGCGACGGCATGATCGGCGCCTCGCTGCAGGCCGCGCCGCATCTGGCGCTGCCGCCGGCCGATGCCGCGCTGCTCGACGGCCCGGCCTGGGCCGAGATCTGCATCACCAGCGATTGCGTGCTCGACACGGCTGAAGCGCCCTCGGTCGAGGTTCGCCAGGCCGCCGGCCGGAAATGCGACCGCTGCTGGCGGGTTTTGCGCGAGGTCGGCGACTCGACTGCCCACCCCACCCTCTGCCGCCGCTGCGAGGCGGTGGTGGGCACATGAGGACCGCCGGCCTCATCACCGCCGCAATCCTGCTGGTGCTCGACCAGATCAGCAAATGGTGGATCCTGGAGGTGCTGGACCTGCCGGCCCGCCGCTCGGTCGAGATCCTCACCGCCGGCCCCTTCGGCTTCGACCTCACCATGGTGTGGAATCGCGGCGTCACCTTCGGCCTGCTCTCCGGCGACAGCCAGTGGAACCAGTTGATTCTGGCCGCACTCGCCACCGTCATCTCAGCCGTGCTGCTGCGCTGGCTGTGGCGGGCGGAGAACCTGCTGGTGGGCCTCGCCCTGGGCGCGGTCATCGGCGGTGCCATCGGCAATGTGATCGACCGCTTCCGCTTCGGCGCCGTGGTGGATTTCGTCGATGTCTCGGCATGGGGCTGGCACTGGTATGTCTTCAACATCGCCGATGCCGGAATCGTGATCGGCGTCAGCCTGCTGGTCTTTGACGCCTTGTTTCGGCCCCAAGGCAAGAGTAGGCATTCGCCATGAGCAACAAGCCCCTCCTCCTGCTTGCCCTGTCCTCCCCGCTCTGGCTGGCGGCCTGCGGCCAGGACACCGCCCGCACCTTCGGCTTCACCCGCGACGCGCCGGACGAGTTCCAGGTGACGACCCGCGCGCCGCTCTCCATGCCGCCCTCGCTGGGCAATCTGCCCACGCCGCGCCCCGGCGCCGCCCGGCCGCAGGAGATTCCGGCCCGGCTCCAGGCGGAGGCGACGCTGGCGCCCGGCTCGCTGCTGGCTGGCCGCGCCGCCGGCCCCGCCTCTTCGGGCGAGCAGGCGCTGCTCGCCTCCTCCGGCCGCTCGGCGCCGAGTGGCATCCGCCAGCGCATCGATGACGAGGCGCTGCGCCTCAACCAGCCCGACCGCAACCTGACCGAACGCCTGATGTTCTGGCGCAGCGCCGGCGAGGCGGGCACGCCGGTCGACCCGGCGCGCGAGGCCCAGCGCCTGCGTGAGAATGCGGCGCTGGGGCGTGACCCGACCGAGGGCGAGACGCCGATCATCCAGCGCCCGCGCGGCGGCACCTTCCTGGGCGGGTTGCGGCTGTTCTGAAGCCTGTCGGCTACCCGGCGCGGTGCCGGCGCAGCAGCCACAGCCCAAGCGCGGCCGAAACCGCGAAGAGCCCGACCGCCAGCGCCATCTGCCAGGTGCCGTCCACCCGCACCCCCTTGCCCAGCAGGGCGAAGATCACGGTCTGCGGCAGGTAGCCCAGCGCCGAGGCGGCGAAAAAGGGCATGGCGGCGATGCCGGAAAGCCCGGCCAGCAGGTTCAGCGCCAGATTATTCCCCACCGGCAGCAGCCGCAGCGCCAGGGCAGCGCTGAAGGGGTTGGCCCGCAGCGTCTCCACCAGCGGCCGCAGGCGCGGGCCGAAACGTCCGTTCAGCCGCCGCTCCGCCCATCCCCGGCCGACCGCCCTGGCCCAGAGGTAGGCCAGGGCGCAGCCCAGCAGCTGCGCCGCCAGCGCCAGGGCCGAGCCCACCACCACGCCAAAGGCATAGCCGCCCAGGAAGGCCACGGATTGCCGCGGCACCCCCACCGCCGTGGCCAGGGCCGCCACCAGCACGAACACCGCCTCGCCCAGCAGCCCCTCGTCGCGGACATAGGCATCCACCCAGGCCGTGCCAGGCGCCGCGCCGAGTGCCCGCAGCAGCAGCCCGCCCGCCACCAACCCCGCCGCCAGCACCGCCATCTTGCCAAGGGCGCGCCAGCCCGAGGGCGTGGTACCGCTCACTCGATGACCGGGCGTTTGCCGCGGCGCTGCAGCCAGGCCACGCCCACGAGGTCGAGGAAGGCCACCATCAGCCGGTCGATGGTGCCGTAGTTGGAAACGCCGCGGATTCGGCGGCGGTGGTTCACCGGCTCGCTCACCACCTCGGCGCCGGCACGCAGCGCCAGCGCCGGCAAATAGCGGTGCATATGGTCGAAATGCGGCATCTCGAGAAACAGCGCGCGGGGAAACACCTTCAGGCCGCAGCCGGTATCGGGTGTCGCGTCGCGCAGCAGCCGGGCGCGGATGCGGTTGGCCAGGCGGCTGGTCATCCGCTTCACCGCCGAGTCGCGCCGGTTCACCCGGTGGCCGGCGACCAGGATGGGGCCGGGTGCGGCGAGCGCGCGGGCGAGCAGGCGGGGAATGTCGGCCGGGTCGTTCTGGCCATCGCCGTCCAGGGTGGCGATCCAGGCGCCGCGGGCCGCGCGCACCCCGGTGATGACGGCGGCGGACTGGCCACAGCTTTCGCGGTGGCGCAGCCGGCGGACCCCGGCGGCCGCGAGTTCGGCCGGCGTCGAATCGCTGCTGCCGTCATCGACATAGACGATCTCATGCGCAACGCCGGCCAGGGCGGCACGGATTTCAGCGACCAGGGGCGCGATGTTCGGTGCCTCGTTGCGCACCGGCACCACGACGCTGAGCAGGGGCGCGCCGGCCAGCGCGGCGTCCGGGGAGGGTTCATCACTCATTCCGCGCGGCGGTAGCAGCCAATCCGCGGCACCACAATCCGGGCGACAATGCCGCCATGTCGCGGCAACGGCTTCGAAACGGGCGAAACCTCACTATAGTGACGTGATGCCCTTCGATGCCCTCACCAGCAGCCTCGCCCCCTCCGACCATGGCCGCCGCCGTGGCAGCCGGCCGGTGGCGGTGTGGCTGCTCGTCGTGGCCGGCATGATCTGGGTGATGGTGGCGCTGGGCGGCGCCACGCGGCTGACCGGATCGGGGCTGTCGATCATGGAATGGGCACCGATCATGGGCAGCCTGCCGCCGCTGAGCCAGGCGGAGTGGCAGCGGCTCTACGACCTCTACCGCGAGATCCCGCAATACCGGCTGCTCAATGCAGGCTTCGGGATGGAGGGGTTCCAGCGGATCTTCTGGCTGGAATGGGCGCATCGCTTCTGGGGCCGGATGATCGGGCTGGCCTATCTGCTGCCCTTCCTGTGGTTCTGGGCCAGTGGGCGGATCACCCGCGCGATGCTGCCGCGCTTCCTGCTGCTCCTGGCGCTCGGCGGCATGCAGGGCGCGATCGGCTGGTTCATGGTCGCCTCGGGCTTCGAGGAGGGGCGCACCGCCGTCTCGCCCTATCGCCTGGTGCTGCATCTCGGCATGGCCTTCCTGCTGTTCGGCGCCGTGCTGTGGACGGCGCTGGGGCTGTTGCAGCCGCAGCCCAGCGCGCAGGCCGGGGCAGGCCGGCCCAGGGTCCAGCGGCAGGTCCGGGTGGCGTTCTGGCTGGCGCTGGCCACCATGCTGGCGGGCGGCTTCGTGGCCGGCATCCGCGCCGGCTTCAGCTACAACAGCTTTCCACTGATGGACGGCCAATGGCTGCCGGCGGGGTATCTGGACCTCTCGCCCTGGTGGGCCAACCTCACCGCCAATATCGCCGCGGTGCAGTTCAACCATCGGCTGCTGGCAAGCCTCACGCTGCTTTCGGCGCTGGGTGCTGGACTGGCGGCGTGGCGGCATTTGCCGGCCGGCGCGGCGCGGCTGCGGGTGCTGGGCTTCGCGGCGGCGATCCTGCTGCAATACGCCCTGGGTATCGTCACGCTGCTGCATGTCGTGCCCTGGTCGCTGGGCACGCTGCACCAGGCGATGGCGGTGGCGGTGCTGGCCACCGGCCTGCTGGCGCTGCATGCGCTGCGCGCCCCCCGCCCCGCTGCCGCCTTCGTGCCTGCGTCATGAGCGAATGGGCGGGCAGTTCGACGACGCTGGCCTTGCAGGCGCTGCCCTCGGCCGTGATCGTCTTCGATGCCCGCTATCGCCTGGTGCTGGCCAACCAGCGCATGCTGGCGGTGGCGGGGGTGGACCAGCGCTGGCTGGCGCCCGATACCAGCCTGCAGGATGTGGTCAGGCTCTTCGCCCTGCGCGGCCTTTATGGCCCGGGTGACCCGGAGCAGCAGATCGCCGAGCTGATCCGGCTGGACCGCACCCGCCCCTCCCGCCGCATGCTGCGCCACGCCGATGGCACCACGCTGGAGATGCGCACCCAGCCCATGGCCGATGGCGGCTTCCTGGACTGCCTGACCGACATGTCGGCACTCTCCGGCCCGCTGGAGACGGCGATGGAGGATCTGCGCCGGCTGGAGGCGGTCTTCGCCCGCCTCAGCCAGGGCGTCGCCTTGTTCGGACAGGACAGGCTGATGTTGTTCAACCCCGCCTACCCCAGGCTGACCGGGCTGCCGGCGGCGGAGGTGCGGCCCGGCCTGAGCACGACCGAACTGTTGGGCAAGCTGGCCGAGCGAGGCGAATTCACCAGGGAGGAAATGGCGGCCATGCTCGCCAACCGCGCCGGGCGCGAGCCAGGGCGGCGGCACAGCATGGAACGCCGCCGGCCGAACGGCAGTCGCCTGCGCGTCGAGATCACGCCCACCCAGGACGATAACCTGCTCTACGAGTTCAGCGACGTCACCGCCGAACGCCAGGCGCAGGAAGAGGCAAGCCGCCGCGCCATGGTGCTGGACACCGTGCTGGAAACGCTGCCGGTCGGCGTCGTGGTCTGGGGCGCGGATCGGCGGGCCAAGCTGGTCAACGCCGCCTACAACGCCATCATGACCGGCTCGAACGTCGCGGTGGGCGACGACATGGCGGCGGTGCTGCTGGCTCGGGCACAGGCCGGCGAATTCGGCGAGGGCGACCCGCAGGCCCAGCTCCGCGCCATCCTGGACGGGCTGCACCTGCCCAACGCCTTCATCCGCCGCCGCCCCGATGGCCGCATTGTCGCCTTCCGGCCCGAGCCGCTGCGCGGCGGCGGCCAGGTGGTGGTGGTGAGCGACGTCACACCCCTGCACCAGGCCCAGGCCGATGCCACGGCCAGGGCCGACATGCTGCGCGCCATGCTGGAAGGCATGCGCCACGGCATCGCGCTTTTCGATGCCCAGGGCGTCGTGCTGGCGGCCAACCGCCTGGCCGCCGAGCTCACCGGCCTGGCGCCCGAGGAATTCACCCCCGGCACCACCCTGGCCGAGCTGCGCGTCCGTCAGGTCGCCCGTGGCGAATTCGGCGGCGCCGACAGCACGGCCGAATTCGTCGGCGCCCGGCCGCCCGAGCCGGGACAGGCGCCCGCGCGCTACATCCGCACCCGCGCCAATGGCACCGTCATTGAGGTGCGGACCGACCAACTTCCCGGCGGCGGCTTCGTGCGCACCTATTCCGACATCACCGAGCTGCGCCGCGCCCAGGACCAGCTCAGCACGATGCTGGAGGGCATGCGCCATGGTGTGGCGCTGTTTGCCGAAGATGGCACGCTGCTCGCCGTCAATTCGCTCACCCGCAAGCTGACCGGGCTGGAGGCGCCGGTGCACCGCTCGGGCGACAAGCTGGGCGACATATTGTCCGAACTGGCGGCGCTGGAGAACTTCAACACCCCGGCCGAGCGCGAGGCCTTCCTGGAGCGCACCGGCGCGCAAGGGCTCAAGCCCGGCCGCTACATCCGCCGCGCCGCCTCGGGCGTGATGCTGGAGGTGGTGACGGACAGGCTGCCCGGCGGCGGCTTCGTGCGCACCTTCACCGATGTCACCGCGCTGCACGCCGCCGAGGCCCGCGCCCAGGGCCGCGCCCATATGCTGGAGACCATGCTGGAGAACATCCGGCACGGCCTGGTCATGTATGGCCCCGACAAGCGGCTGATCGCGGCCAACCGGCTGGCATCGCAGATGACGTCGGTGCCCGACCTGCACCGCCGCACCGACCTGACCCTGGCCGGGGTGATGGCGGCGCAGCGCGCCAATGGAAGTTTCGGCGAGGGCGAGAATGCCGAGGCGCTGGAGCGCTGGTTCAACAATCTCGACCGCGGCCGCCCGCAGGCCTTCCAGCGCCTGCTGCCCGATGGCCGCATCTTCGAGGTGGTGAGCGACCCCACCGCCGATGGCGGCTTCGTCGTCACCATCTCCGATGTCAGCAAGCTGGTGGCGGCGGAGGCGGATGCGAAACGCCGGGCCGAGCTGCTGGGCGCGATGCTGGAGAATATCCGCCACGGCATCTGCCTGTTCGACGCGAGCGGCCGCGTCCAGGCCGCCAACCGTAAATTCACCGAGCTTTTGGACATGCCGGCCGAGCTGGTGGCGCCGGGCAGCCTGCACCGCGATTTCATCGCCGAATTGTTGGCCCGGGGCGAATTCGGCGAGGGCGAGGCGGCGGCGGCGATGGCCGCGCAGCTGGTGGGGCGCGATTACACCGCGCAGTACCGCAACATCCGCTCGCGCCCCAATGGTCGGGTCGTCGATGTGGTGAGCGAGCCGATCGAGGGCGGCGGCTTCGTGCTCACCTTCACCGACATCACCGAGGAACGGAAGGTGAGCGCCGAGCTGGAACGCGCGCGCGACGCGGCGGAGGCGGCGAATGCGGCCAAATCCCGCTTCCTCGCCACCATGAGCCATGAGCTGCGCACCCCGCTCACCGCCGTCATCGGCTTTGCCGAAGCCTTGCAGAACCGGCCCGATGCGCCGGCGCGCGGCGAATACCTGCAATCGATCCGTGACGCCGGGCGCCACCTGCTGTCGCTGATCAACGACATTCTGGACGTGGCCCGGGCCGAGCATGGCGGGCTGGCCATGCAGGAGGAGGTGGTGGAGCTCGGCGAGCTGGTGCAGGGCGTGGCCCGGGTGATGGCGGTGACCGCCGCCTCCGCCTCGCTCAGCCTGACGCTGGAGCTGCCCGAGCGGCTGCCGCGGCTGCGCGGCGATGCCCTGCGGCTGCGCCAGGTGCTGCTGAACCTGCTGGCCAACGCCATCAAATTCACCCCCGCAGGCGGCAGCGTTCGGCTCACTGTCACCCTGGAGCCCGAGGGCGGGCTGGTGCTGAGCGTGATCGACACCGGCATCGGCATGGAGGAGGGGGATATCCCGCGCGCCTTCGAGCCGTTCAGCCAGCTCGACAGCAGCCTGGCCCGTCGCTTCGGCGGCTCGGGGCTGGGGCTGCACCTCTCCCGCGCGCTGGCCGAGGCGCAAGGCGCCGAGCTTGCCTTGCACAGCAGCCCGGGCCAGGGCACCACTGCCATGCTGCGCTTCCCGCGGCACCGCCTGCTGCTCGCCACCCCACAGGAAAGCACTTCCGCATGACCGATGCGCTCAGCACGACCGACGGCCTGTTTTTCCGCGAAATGGACCAGGCGGGGGCGCAGGCGCGGGTCGCCGCCGCGCTCGACGGCTGCGATGATGGCGAGCTGTTCCTGGAATACCGCGAGAGCGAGGCGATCAGTCTCGATGACGGCCGTATCCGCTCGGCCAGCTTCGACACGATGCGCGGCTTCGGGCTGCGCGCGGTGGCCGGCGAAGCGGCGGGGTTCGGTCATGCCGGCGAGATCTCGGACGCCGCGCTGGGGCGCGCGGTGGAGGCGGTCGCCGCCGTGCGTGCCGGGCATTCGGGCGAATGGGCCGCCGCACCGCAGCCGACCAACCGCCGGCTCTACAGCGATGCCAACCCGCTGCTGGAGATGGATTTTTCAGCCAAGACCGCGCTGCTGATGGAGCTCGACGCCTATGCGCGGGCGAAGGACAGCCGCGTGGTGCAGGTCTCGGCCTCGATCACCGGCGAATGGCAGGCGGTGCAGATCATGCGCGCCGATGGCGTGCGGGTGGCCGATCTGCGGCCGCTGGTGCGGCTGAACGTGAATGTGGTGGTGGAGCAGGAGGGCCGCCGGGAATCGGGCGGGCATGGCTTGGGCGGGCGCTTTGGCTATGCGCGCATCCTTTCGGCCGAAACCTGGCAGGCGGCGGTCGATGAGGGGCTGCGCCAGGCGCTGCTGAACCTGGATGCCGTGCCGGCGCCGGCGGGAGAGATGGAGGTGGTGCTGGGTCCGGGCTGGCCGGGCATTCTGCTGCATGAGGCGATCGGGCACGGGCTGGAAGGCGATTTCAACCGCAAGAAGACTTCGGCGTTTTCGGGGCTGCTGGGGCAGCGGATCGCGGCGCCGGGCGTCACGGTGGTGGATGACGGCACGATCGCCGACCGGCGCGGCTCGATCTCGGTGGATGACGAGGGCACACCCTCCGGCCGCACGGTGATGATCGAGGATGGCATCCTGGTGGGCTTCATCCAGGACCGGCAGAATGCAAGGCTGATGGGGGTCTCGCCCACCGGCAATGGCCGGCGGCAAAGCCACGCCCACGCCCCCATGCCCAGGATGACCAACACCATCATGCTCGGCGGCGCGCACAAGCCGGAGGAGATTTTGCGCAGCGTGAAGCGCGGGCTTTACGCGGTGAATTTCGGCGGCGGGCAGGTCGACATCACCTCCGGCAAATTCGTCTTCTCGGCGTCGGAAGCCTATGTGATCGAGGATGGCCGGATCGGCGCGCCGGTGAAGGGTGCCACGCTCATCGGCAATGGCCCCGACGCGCTGACCCGCGTCACCATGGTGGGCGATGACAGCGCGATGGATCCGGGCATCGGCACCTGCGGCAAGAACGGCCAGGGCGTGCCGGTGGGTGTGGGTCAGCCCACGCTGAAGATGATGGGGCTGACGGTGGGCGGTACGGCGGTCTGAATCTCAGTGTGAAAACAGCACGGGCACTGTCATCTGCCGCAGCAGCGTGCGGGTGACGCCGCCCAGCACCATCTCCCGCAGCCTGGAATGGCCATAGGCCCCGGCCACGATCAGGTCACAGCCGATCTCGGCGGCGGTGTTCAGCAGCAATTCGGCATCGGCATGGGTGTCGCTGCTGGCCTCGCGCACCGTCACCTTCACACCGTGGCGCGCCAGGTGCCGGGCGATGTCGGCGCCGGGCATGTCGCCCAGGCCATCGATGCCGCCGCTGGGGTTGGCGGCGAAGAGGGTGACGCGGTCGGCCTTCTCCAGGATGGGCAGGGCGTCATGCAGGGCGCGGGTGGCCTCGCGCCCCGCGTTCCAGCCGACCAGCACGTCGCGGCCGGCATCGGGGAAGGCGCCGGTGTGCGGCACCACCAGCACCGGGCGGCCGGATTGGAAGAGCATTTCCTCCACCATCCTGTCCGTGTTTTGCGGCTGGCCGAGGATGGCGAGGTCGGTGTAGCGCGCATGCAGCGGCGCGTGGTCGAAGGCCGAGGCCTCGACATAGCGCCACTCGCCCGGCACGCCGATGCGGCGCAGATGCTCGCGGAAGCTCGCTTCCATCACCGCCGTCTCGCCCCGCGCCTGGGCGCGGAGGTCGCCCAGCAGATCGCCCACCAGCAACCCCGCCGTGGGGTCGGAGGCCAGCATCACCCTGGAGAAAGGGTCGGAGCAGCGCAGGCCGATGACCTGGCTGCCATGCCGGGCCGCCAGGGCGCAGGCCAGGCCCACGCGGGTGTCGGTGCGTTCGCTTGCATTGATGAGGACCAGTATGTCGCGCAGTGCCATGTCGTCGCTCCCGATGTGTTGGGAACATCACGGCAGGGTGCGGCCGCATTGTCCTTGATGCGGGTCAAACGCGCGGGGGTTGGACGGGCTGCAAGGGTTGGGACACTAAATCCGCCTGGCCGCCATCACCGCGGCCTTCGATCCGGCATCGACCATCCCCGTCCAAAGCCGCAGCACAAGGCCCGGCGGGGCCGTGCCCAGGCCGCGGGCTTCGTCGCGGTGATGCACCTCCTCCTCCTGGCACCGCGCCAACATGGCGCGCAGGGTGGGGTGGCTGCGCTCGGCGTCCAGCCGGTCGATTTGCTGCTGGTAGTGGTGGTCCACAAAACTCTCCACCGCGTCGATGGTGGCGAAGACGGCGCGCGGGCCGAACAGCGCCGGCAACGCGCCGGTCAGGAAGCCCGCCAGGCGCCAGACCGGCAACAGCACGGAATGCTTCGCCGCCGGCAGCACCTCCTCGATCAGCCGCAGATGGCCCTGTTCGGTGGCCATGTGCCGCTGTGCGAAATCGCGCACCCCGGCATCGCGGCTGACCGCCAGGATGCCGCGATAGATCATCACGGCACCCGTCTCTCCGGCATGGTCGGAACGCAGTTCGGCTTCGAGCCAGGCGGGGTGGGCCGTGTGTGTCATGCCCCGGCACATGGGCCGGGGGCCGGGCTGCGCAACCGTTCAGCCCACGCGGAAGTCGCGCAGCACCTCCGGGCGGAATTCCAGCCCATGCCCAGGCCGTTCGGGCGCGGTGATATGGCCGTCGGCGATGTCGGGCGGGATGACCCAGAGGTCGTCCAGCAGCCCCATATGCTCGGCCCAGCTGGCATTCGGGATCGAGGCCAGCAGATGCACGTTCAGCTCGGGGAAGAGATGCGGCGCGATGGTGATGCCCCATGTGTCGGCCACGGTGGCGATCTTGCGCAGCTCGGTCAGGCCGCCGCGCATCGGATCAGGTTGCAATATGGGCAGGACGGGATTTTCCAGCAGCGGCTTGAGGTCGGCGCGGCCGAAATGCGTCTCGCCGCCGACGACGCGCATGTCCAGCGCCCGGGCCACACGCAGATAACCCGCAAAATCATCGGCGATGACCGGCTCCTCCAGCCAATACACGTCGAATTCCTCGAATTTGCGGCCCATGGTGATCGCCACATCGGCGGTCCAGCCCATGTTCACGTCGATCATGATGTCGATGTCAGGCCCCAGCGCCTCGCGCATGCGGCGGACATTGTCATGGTCGGTGCGCAGGTCACCAATATGGGCCACCTGCATCTTGATGGCCTTGAACCCATTCGCGACATAGTGCCGCGCCTTGGCGATCATCCCATCGCCCCGCGCGCCACGGAAACAACCGCTGCCATAGATCGGTACTGTTTTGCGGGCATGGCCCCAAAGCCGGTGCAGCGGCATTCCCGCGGCTTTGCCGACCACATCCCACAACGCGATGTCGATGGCCGATTGCGCCATCATGGTCACGCCGCCGCGCCCGGCGGTCAGCGTGGAGCGGTGCAGATCCTGCCAGATCGCCTCGATCTCGGTGGCGTCGCGGCCGATCAGGCGCGGGCCCATCACCTCCTTCACGCAGGTGGCGATGGTGTTGACCATGGGCATGCTCAGCACATGCAGATAGCCCATGCCGGTGAGGCCGGAGGCGGTGACGACCTCCACCACCAGCAATTCGCGCATCGCACCCAGCGCATGGCCGGCCAGCCAGGGGTCATCGGCCCAGGGCAACCGCAACTGCGTGGTGCGAATTTCGACAATGGTCAGATCGGCCATGGCGGGTTTCCTCGGTGCGGCGTTGGGGCGCATGCGCCCGGCGCCACTCTGGCCCGCATGGGGGAAACCCGCCACCCGGCTTGCGCGCGAACGGCCGCCCCCATAGGGTGCGGCCGCGTGCGGGGCGTAGCACAGTCTGGTAGCGCGTCTGCTTTGGGAGCAGAAGGTCCTCGGTTCGAATCCGGGCGCCCCGATACCCGCATCGGCCGGCCCGCGAAGGGGCCGGCCCAGGTCTCAACTCAGTTCGAGGCGGGGGCCGGCGCGGGGCCCGGGTTGGTGTTGGCGCGCAGGAAGGCGATCAGGTTCGTCATCTGCTCCGGGTTGCGGATGCCGGCGAAGGCCATCGAGCCCTGCGGCGCCACGGCCTTCGGATCGGTCAGATAGGCGCGCAGATTGGCCTCATTCCAGACATGGCCGGCGGCACCCAGCGCCGTCATGTTGGCGGAGTAGCGGAAACCCTCGCGCATGCCAGCGCGGCGATCCCACAGCGCATAGAGGTTCGGCCCCACACTGTTGCGCGGCGTGGCATCGATGATGTGGCAGGCGCGGCACTGTGCGAAGACACGGCGGCCGGCATCGGCATCGCCATCCTGCGCGGCGGCGGGAAGCAGGGGGGCGGCCGAAGCAATGGCGGCCAGCACGGCGAGAGTGGTGAGACGCATTCAGAATCCTCCAATGGACGGCTTGGTCTGCGGGGTATTTATACTCCCCAGGGTGGCGTCAAGTCTCTGCAAGACTGCAATTAAGGATGGGTTTCATGGCATGGCCAAGGCGGGATGTCTGCATGACCGCGAACATCCTCGTGCCGGTCGCGGCGGGGGGCGGCACGCTGCCGGCGATCGGCCGCTTGTATCGCGGCCTGGCCCGGCCCGCCTGGCAGCCAGCGGACGGGCTGTTCGGCCTGGTCCGGACGGCCATCGTCACCCTGACCGCGATCGGAGGCGTCAGCGCCTGGCGGCCACCGAAGGCCGCGGTGGACCGCGCGAATCCGTGGGGCGCCCTCATGCTCAACGGCCTGAGAAAAGTGTTTTCAGGCGCGATGGACTTCCGGGCCTGCGGGCCTGATCCGGCGGCGCCAGTGGGGGCGGCGTTTGGGCTCCCGGCGCTTGCGCGGCTGTTGCTTGCGCCGCGATATTCACCCCTGGCGTCCTGCTTTCCGCCGCCCTGCCTGGTCCGGTTCGGCTGCGCGGGGGTGCTCACCGCGGCCGTGACGCGGCGCAACGGGCAATTCGAATGACGGATTTTTTCGCTGGCGGCCATGTCGCCACACTGCTTCTGGGGGTGCTGGCGATGGAGGCCGCGCTGCTGCTGGCCTGCTGGCGCTGGCGTGGGCAGGGGGTGCCGCCGGCGTCGCTGATCGCCTTCCTGGCATCCGGCGCCTTCCTGGCGCTCGCGCTGCGCGCGGCGCTGACCGGGCAGGCCTGGTTCTGGGTGGCGTTGTGGATTTCGGCGGCGCTGCCCGCGCATCTGGCATGGCTGGTATTGGCCTGGCGCCGCCGTTGAGGGCTTGCCGAGGCCAGGTCTACATTATACGCAAGCAATGAATTAGACGGAATTCCGTAATATGTCGGGACTCGACCTGCTCGCCACCAACCTGTTGCAGCCCATCGTCCTCACCTTCGTGCTCGGCGCCATCGCGGGTTTCCTGAAAAGCGAGCTGGAACTGCCCGAGGCGGTGATCAAGCTGCTCTCCATCATCCTGCTCTTCAGCATCGGCTTGACCGGGGGACGGGAGATCGCCCAGGTGAAGTTCGCCGATATCGCCGATACGCTGGGCGTGGTGCTGCTGCTCACCTTCGCCATCCCCACGCTGGCCTTTCTGATCATGCGTGCGCTGGGGCGGTTCGACGCCGCCAATGCGGGGGCGGTGGCGGCGCATTACGGCTCGGTCTCCACCGCCACCTTCTTCGCGTCGATGTCCTTCTCCCGCGCCATGGGCACGCCGGGCGAGGGCTATATCACCGCTCTCGTCGCCATGATGGAATTCGCGGTGATCTACTCCATCGCCATGGCCAAGTTTTCGATGGGCCGTTCGGGCGGGAATTTCCGCATGCTCGACCTGTTCCTGGACACGCTGCGCGGCCGCGGCATCCTGCTGCTGAGCGGCGGCATGGTGATCGGCGCGCTCGCCTCCGAGCCGCAATGGCGGCAGATCGCGCCGTTCTGGGAGGGGATGTTCCGCGGCTTCCTCATGCTCTTCCTGCTCGAGATGGGGATGACGGCGGCGCGCCAAATTCGTGGCTTCGCGGCGGTGGCGGGGTTCATGACCGGCTTCGGGATTCTCTTTCCCATCCTCTGCGGTGTCGTCGGCGTCAGCGCGGGGTGGATGACGGGGATGTCGCTGGGCGGTGCCTTCGTGCTGGGCGCCATCTGCGCCTCGGCGAGTTTCATCGATGCCCCGGCGGCCTGCCGGGCGGCCCTGCCCGAGGCCAATCCGGGGATCACGCTGACCGCCTCGCTGGGGGTGACCTTGCCCTTCAACCTGCTTCTCGGCCTGCCGCTGTATTATCAATACGCCGTCTGGCTGTTCGGGGCGGGGGCCGCGGGATAGGGTTTGCCCGCACCGCCGGCACAGGCGGGGAGGAGACGCCATGCCGCCGCATACCACCCGCCGGGCGCTGGCCCTGGCCAGCCTGTCGCTGCCCGCCCTGGCGCAAGCCTGGCCCACGCGGCCCTTGCGGCTGATCTGCCCCTATGCCCCCGGCGGCACGACCGACCAACTGGCCCGCGCCATCGCCGAACTGTTGAGCGCAGATCTGGGCCAGCCCGTGCTGGTGGAGAACCGTCCCGGCGCCAATACCATCATCGGCAGCCAGCTTGTCGCGCAATCCCCGCCCGATGGGCAGACGCTGCTGATGGCCTCGGGCGCCTCGATCGTGATGAACCCCCTGCTCTATCCGCGCCTGCCCTATAATGTGGAGCGCGACCTCACGACCTTGGCGCTGATCGTGGAAACGCCGCTGGTGATGGCCGTGCCGGCGGCCCTGCCGGCGCGCGATGTGCCGGAATTCGTCGCACTCGCCAGGCAGCGGCCGCTGAACTTCGCCTCGGTCGGTATCGGCAACCCGATCCATCTCGCGGGCGAATTGTTCCGCATCGCGGCCGGCATCGAATTGCAGAACGTGGTCTATCCCGGCAGCGCGCCCAGCCTGCTGGCGCTGATGGCCGGCGACGTGCAGGTGATCTTCGACGTGATTCTGACCGCCCTGCCGCTGGTGCGCGAGGGGCGGTTGCGGGCACTCGGCGTGACCACGCGCGAACGGCTGGCGGTGCTGCCCGATGTCCCGGCCATCGCCGAATTCTTCCCTGGCTACGAGGCCACGACATGGTTCGGCGTGGCGGCGCCGCGCGGCATGGCGGCCCCGGTGGAGGCCCGGCTGCGTACGGCTCTGGCGAAGGCGCAGGCCGACACCGGCTTCATCGCCCGATTCGCGCCGCTGGGGCTGGTGATGCAACCGTCGCGCGGGGCGGCCGCGATCGACGCCGCGCTGGCGGCGGAAACCGCCCGCTGGGGGGGCATCATCCGCTCTCGCGGCATCGTGTTGGAATAGCCGATCTTGATCCTTTTCCATCCCGCCGCCATGTTGCCTCCAGCGGCAGTCCGCCGCGACCATTGGGAGAGAACATCATGGCCTGGAAGACCCCGAAGATCGCCGAAGTCTCGCTGGCGCTCGAGATCAACTGCTACGCCTGCGCCGAGATCGGCTGAGGCGCCGGCCCGGGTGAGAGCCCGGGCCGTCGTATCATGCTGCGGGTGATCGTGCTGGGTGCGGGGGCCGGGGGCGGCTTTCCGCAATGGAACTCGGCCGGGCCCGGTTGCTTGCGCGCCCGCGCCGGCGATGCGGCGGTAAATGCGCGCAGCCAGGCCTCCATCGCGGTCTCCGCCGACGGCCAGAATTGGGTGGTGGTCAATGCCTCGCCCGACCTGCGGCAGCAAATCGCCCAGACGCCTGCCTTGCATCCCCGGCCCGTGCCGCTGCGGAATTCGCCCATCTCCGCCGTGGTGCTGACGGGGGCGGAGGTGGACGCCATCGCCGGGCTTCTGCATCTGCGCGAGAGGCAGGCCTTTTCCTTGTTCGCCGCCGCCACGACCCTTCAGGTGCTGGAGGACAACCCGATCTTCCGCGCGCTCAACCCCGAATTCGTCAGCCGCCATGCGATCATGCCCGGCCAGGCCTTCGAGACCAACGGGGTGTCCATCACGCCTTATGTCGTGCCGGGCAAGGTGCCGCTCTTCGCCGAGAACGCCGATGCGCCGGCCATCGCCGAGGATGGCGAGGCGTTGGGCCTGGCCATTTCCGCCGGCGGCCCGGCGCTGCATTACATCCCCGGCTGCGCGATGATGACCCCTGCCCTGCGCGAACGCCTGCGCGGCGCCGCCTGCGTGATGTTCGACGGCACCTTGTGGGCGGATGACGAGATGATCGCCGCCGGCGCCGGCCCCAAGACCGGGCGTCGCATGGGGCATATGCCGGTCAGTGGGCCGGGCGGCACGATCGAGGCTTTTGGTGCCCTGGGCGTGGCACGCCGCATCCTCATCCACCTCAACAACACCAATCCCCTGTTGCTGGATGACAGCGCGCCGCGCGCCGAGGCCGCCGCCGCCGGCTGGGAAGTGGCCTTCGACGGCATGGAGTTTTCGCTGTGATGAACCCCGATGAATTCGAGGCCGCTTTGCGTGCCATCGGTGCCGCCGCGGAGCGGCCAAAGTGAAGGAGGCGCCGATGGCACCCGATGAATTCGAAGCCGCTTTGCGTGCCATCGGTGCCGAGCGCTACCATGTGCACCACCCCTTCCATCACCTGCTGCATGGCGGAAAGCTCTCCAAGCCGCAGGTCCAGGCCTGGGCGCTGAACCGCTACTATTACCAGGCCTGTATCCCGGCGAAGGACGCTTCCCTGTTGGCGCGCCTGCCGACGACCGCGCTGCGCCGCGAATGGCGCCGCCGCCTGGAAGACCATGACGGCTCCGGCGACGCCGCGGGCGGCGTCGAGCGCTGGCTGGCGCTGACCGATGGGCTGGGGATCGACCGGGATTATGTCGTCTCGCTCGCCGGCTTGCTGCCGGGCACGCGCTTCGCGGTGGATGCCTATGTGCATTTCGTGCGCGAGCGTTCGGTGCTGGAAGCCATCGCCAGCTCCCTCACCGAAATGTTTTCCACCGACATCATCCGTGAGCGGGTCTCGGGCATGCTGGCCAATTACGATTTCGTCTCCGAGCAGACCCTGGCCTACTTCAAGCCGCGCCTGACCCAGGCTCCCGCCGATGTGCAATTCGCCCTGGGCTATGTGAAGGAGCACGCGGATACGGTGGAGAAGCAGCAACTCTGCCTGGCGGCGCTGCGGTTCAAATGCGACCTGCTCTGGGCGCAGCTGGATGCGCTGCATTTTGCCTATGTCGAGCCGGCGCTGCCGCCCCCTGGGGCCTACCGCCCGTGACGCCGCGCTTCGCCCCCGGCGTCCGCCTGCAGCACGACCAGGCGCGGCAGCGCTGGATCGTCATGGCGCCCGAGCGCATGTTCATCCCCGATGAGATCGCCCTCGAAGTCCTCCGCCTGATCGATGGCGAGCGCGACGAGATCGCCATCGTGGCGACGCTGGCGGAGAAATTCGCCGCCCCCGCGCCGGTGATCGCGGCCGATGTCCGGACCATGCTGGACGATCTGATCAACCGCGGCGCGATCGTGAAGTGATCCCCGCGCCCCCCCTCGCCCTGCTGGCCGAGCTGACCCATCGCTGCCCCTTGCGCTGCCCCTATTGCTCCAACCCGATGGAGCTGGCGCGGGCGGCGGCCGAGATGTCCACCGGGGAATGGGCGGACATCTTCGGCCAGGCCGCGCGGCTGGGCTGCCTGCAGGTGCATCTCTCGGGCGGCGAGCCCACGGCCAGGCGCGACATCGTGGAGATCACCGCCGCCGCCCGCGCCGCCGGGCTCTACACCAACCTCATCACCGCCGGCGTGCTGCTCGATGCCGGGCTGGTGGAGCGGCTGCGCGCGGCCGGGCTCGATCACGTCCAGCTTTCGGTCCAGGACGCCCAGGAAGGCGGGGCGGAGCGGATCGGCGGCATGAAAGGTGCGCATGCGAAAAAGACCGAGGCGGCGGGGCTGGTGCGTGCCGCGGGGCTGCCGCTGACGCTCAACGCCGTGGTCCACCGGCAGAATCTGCACAATTTGCCCGATCTCATCGCGCTCGCCCTGGAATGGGGCGCGGCGCGGATCGAGGTGGCGCATGTGCAATATTATGGCTGGGCGCTGGAGAACCGCGACGCGCTGTTGCCCACGCGCGGACAGCTCGATGCCGCGACCGCCATCGTCAAGGCCGCCCGAAGCGCGCATCAGGGCCGGCTGGTGATCGACTATGTCGTGCCCGACTACCATGCCAGCCGGCCGAAACCCTGCATGGGCGGCTGGGGGCAGCGCTTCCTCGCCGTGGCGCCGGGCGGCGAGGTGCTGCCCTGCCACGCCGCGCAGTCGATCACCGGCATGGTCTTCGCCAATGCGCGGCAGACGCCGCTGGCGGCGATCTGGGCCGATGACCCGGCCTTCCAGGCCTTCCGCGGCACGGGCTGGATGCCAAGCCCCTGCCGGGGCTGCGAACACGCCGAGCGCGACTGGGGCGGCTGCCGCTGCCAGGCCTTCGCACTCACCGGCGACGCGGCCGCGACCGACCCGGCCTGTGCCCTCTCGCCATATCATCACCTGCTGGCCGAGGCGCTGGAAAGCGCCGGGGAAAGCGGCTTTCGCTACCGTGAATTCTCCGCGAGGCGCTGAATTCGCGGGTGCCGGCGGGATGACCATCTTGCCAGCTTCGCCGCGGCACCTTTCTATGGCGTCATCGATCCACAAGGATCGGGAGGGAAACAACCATGAAACAGCACATTCGCAGCCTCCTCGCCGCGGGCATCATGCTCAGCCCGGCGCTGGCATTCGCCCAGGCCCCCGCAGCGCCCCCGGCCTGGCAGCAGGGCCGGCCGGCCGAGATGTCCGGCTCCACCCTGGCGCCGCACGCCCCGCGCCTGACCGTCACCGCGCCCGACGCCATCCCTGTGGCCGCGCTGCGCGTGCCGGAGGGTTTCCGCGTCGAGCTCTGGGCCTCGGGCATGCCGGGCATCCGCGCCATGGCGCTCGGGCCGAACGGCACCGTCTTCGGCGGCACGCGCGTGATCGGCCGCGTCTACGCGATCCGCGACGTGAACGGCCAGCGCCAGACCAGCACCTTCATGTCGGGGCTGGAACAGCCCTCGGGCCTCGCCGTGCGTGACGGCGCGCTCTACATCGCCGCCATGCACCGGGTGCTGCGCGTGGACAATGTGGAGGCCAACCTCACCAACCCGCAGCCGGTCGACCTCACCGCCGCCTTCGGCCAGGCGACCGAGGCGCATCACGGCTGGAAGCACATCGCCTTCGGCCCCGATGGCCGCCTGTACATTCCCCGCGGCGTGCCCTGCAACATCTGCGACACCGATGGCGATCGCTTCGCCCTGATCGAAAGCTGGCTGCCCAACGGCACCGACCGCCGGATCGAGGCGCGCGGCGTGCGCAATTCGGTGGGCTTCGACTTCCACCCCCGCACCGGCCAGCTCTGGTTCAGCAATCATGCGCGCGACTGGGCGGGCAATGACAACCCCTCCGACACGCTGCATGTGGCGGCGCGGCGCGGCGAACACCATGGCTACCCGTGGTGCGCCGGCGGCTTCCAGGACCCGGCGGTGAATGGTCGGCTCTGCGCCGAATTCCCGCCGCCGGCGCTGATCCTGGGGCCGCATGTCGCACCCGTGGGCACGCATTTCTACACCGGCACGGCCTTCCCGGAGCGCTATCGCGGCGCGATGTTCATCCCGCTGGCGGGCTCCTGGAACCGCGAGCGGCTCTCGGGCTTCGAGGTCATCACGGTGCGTGAGGGCGAGGGCGGGCGGCTGATCCGCGAACCCTTCCTGACCGGTTTCCGCGATGAGGCGAACAACCGTTTCATCGGCCGGCCCTCGGGCGCGCTGACCATGCCCGACGGCTCGCTGCTGATCTCCGACCAGCAGAATGGCGCGATCTACCGGATCAGCTACGGCCGGTGAGAAGTTTCGTGACGATGGGGGCGGCGGCCGTGATGGCCGCCGCCCTCGCCTTTTCAGCCCAGGCCCAGGATGCCGCGCGCGGCGCGGCCCTGGCCGAAGCCCGCAATTGTGCCCAATGCCACGGGCCGCGCGGGGTATCCGACACGCCCATCATTCCCTCGCTGGCCGGGCAGCAGGCGGAATTCACCACCCTGCAGCTCATCCTGTTCCGCGAGGGCATCCGCCGCGTGCCCGCCATGGTCGAGCCGATGCGCGGCATGAGCGACCAGCAGATCGAGGATCTGGCGGCCTGGTTCGCCTCCCTGCCCAGCGAGCGCCGCGCCGATCGCGGCCCGGCCAACCCCGCGCTGATGGCCCGCGGCGCCGAGATCTCGGCCGGGCGGAACTGCAATGCCTGCCACCTGCCGACCTATGCCGGCCGCGCCAACATCCCGCGCATCAACCACCAGCGCGAGGATTTTCTGGAGCACACACTGGCGGAATACCGCGATGGGGCGCGAGTGGGCACGGACACCAACATGAACGGGCTGATGAATGGGCTGACGGATGGGGATATCCGCGCGCTGGCGCATTTCCTGGCGCATCAGGAGTAGCGCCGGACGCCGGTCCCCCCGGCTAACGCCACAGCCGCCGCAGCCGCAGGAAGCCGGCATAGGCCAGGTCGGCGACGCGGCCCATGCCCGGCATGCGCATCACCCGGGCCAGCGGCCGGAAGGCCGGCAGCGCGCCCCAGATCTCGCCGAAGGCCCGGGCACCGCTGACCAGGCTGCCATCGGCGCGGCGGACATGCATGGCGGCAAGGGCCTGGTTGCGCGTCAGCCCCTCGCCCAGCGCCACCTCGCTGCATTGCGTCACATCGATGAAGCGCAGCGCCTCCGCGCCACGGGCGCGCCGGTACTGGGCGATCTCGCGTGAGCAGACAGGGCAGGAGCCGTCGCAATACACCCGGGTTTCGGTCATGCCGGCGATATGAGGGCGCGGGCGTCATGCGCCAGGATTGCCGCGGGCGGCCTGATCGCGCAGGCTGGGCGCCTGGGAAGCCACCAGCACCGCCGGCGCGTCCGGCCAAATCCAGGGCCGAGCATGGCACAGCACCGCTTCGCGCAACTCACGCCCGGGGACATGACGCGAGAACAGCGCCGGGTCTTCGACGACATCACCGCGGGGCCGCGCGGCAATGCCGTGGTGGGCCCGTTCAATGCCTGGCTGCGCAGCCCCGAGACCGGCGACAGGCTGCAGCGCGTGGGGGCGCATCTGCGCTTCAACTCCTCCATCCCCACCGCGCTCAATGAGTTCGCCATCCTGATCACGGCGCGGGAATGGTCGGCGCAGTTCGAATGGTACGCGCATCACCGCATGGCGATGGATGCGGGCTTTCCCGCCGCCATCGCCGAGGATCTGCGCCATGGCCGCAGGCCGGCGGGGATGGATGACGACCAGCGCGCGATCTACGAGTTCTGCACCGAGCTGCACCGCAACCGCTTCGTCTCGGACGCCACATTCGCGGCGGTGAAGGCGCGCTTCGGCGAGCAGGGGGTGGTCGATCTGATCGCGGTCAGCGGCTACTACGTGACCGTCTCGATGACGCTGAACGTGGCCGAGGTGGGCCTGCCGCCCGGGGTGGAGCCGCCGCTGCCGCCATTGGCGCGATAAAAGCGCGGCAATTCCGGGTCACTGCATGTTGCGCACCGTGATCGATGCCGACACCCCCGCCATCACCCCGTTCTGGCTGCGCAGCGTGGCCTGGATGGTGGTGAGGCGGCGTTCGCGCTCGGGCACCCGCACCGTGCAGGTCCAGTCGCCGGAGATACCGCCGGGGGCGGCGCAGGAGAAGCCGATGGCGGTCAGGCGCTGCACCGCGGGCCCGGGATCGGCGCCGGTGGGCGCCCATTCCGTGATATCGCGCGACAGGGCGGCGGCGCCGGCGCGTTCGCCCTGGCGGATATACTCCTCGATCGGCGTGCGCGGCTTGTTGGCGCCGATCATCCACGAGACGCCGGCGAGGATGGCGGCGAGGATGATGCCGAAGAGCAGCGCGCGGCTGAGCGTGCCCGGCTGCATGCCGCCGCCGGTGTTCTGCTGGCGGCTGCGGTCATAACCGCTCATGCCGCAAGCCGCGGGTTGCGGATGAAGCGGCCGGGGGCGGCGCCGGTCAGCCCGGCCTCGGTCAGGGTGGCCACGCCATTGGCCCAGACGCGGTGGATGCCCAAGGAGGTCAGGGTGGGGGTCTTGTAGGTGGCACGGTCGGCCACCGTCGCCGGGTCGAACAGCACGAGGTCGGCGAAATTGCCCGGCCTGATGGTGCCGCGATCGGGCAGGCCGAAGATTGCGGCAGTGCGCCCGGTCATCTTGTGCACGGCGGTTTCCAGGCTGAATAACCCGACCTCGCGCACGTAATGGCCGAGGACGCGCGGAAACGTGCCCCAGAGCCGGGGATGCGGCACCGCGTCATGCGGAATGCCGTCCGAGCCGATCATGCTGCGCGGATGCGCCATGATCCGGCGGACATCGGCCTCGTCCATCTGGAAATAGATGGCGCCCGCCGGCAGCAGTTTCTCGGCGGCCGCCTTTCGGGTCATGCCCCATTCGCGGGCGACGTCGTCCAGGTCGCGGCCCGCCTGTTCGGGGTGGGGGACGGACCAGGTGATCTGCACCGGCACATCCTGGCGCAGCCGCTCGGGCATCATCACCGTGCTGCCGGCGGGGTAGGGGTAGACGTCGAAGGCCACGGGCTGGTCCTGGCCCAGGCTGTCGATCAACGCCAGCGTCTCGCGCGAACGGCCGAAATTCTCCGGCATCGCGCATTTGTGGTGGCTGATGATGACCTCGACCGGGCGTTCGGCCGCGCCGGTCTCGCGGCCGCTGTCGCGGTCTTTGGCCCCACGGCCGATGTCTCGGCCGATCCGCAGCGTCTCGCGGATGCTGTCCAGCACCTGGTCCGATTCGTCGCGCATATGCGTCATGTAGATGCCGCCATGGGCGCGCAGCGCCTCGCCCACCGCGACCACCTCATCGGTCGTCGCCTGGGCGTTGGGGGCGTAGTAGAGGCCGGTGGTGAAGCCGGCGGCACCCTGTTGCAGGGCCTCCGCCAGCCGGGCCTGCATGGCGCCGATCTCGCGGTCATTGGCGGCGCGGTAGACATCGCCCTCCATCGCCTCGACGCGCAGCGACATGTGGCCGCAGAAGGCGAGGGTGTTCACATTGGTGGGCCGCTTCTCCAGCGCCTCGCCATATTCGGCGAAGCTGCCCAGGGTGAACCAGCTCTCATCGCCCAGCAGGTCGAGCGGCGGCGGCGGGCGCCTGGACATCCGCAGCGGGGCGAGGGAAACGCCGCAATTGCCCACCACCACGGTGGTCACGCCCTGGCTCACCTTGCAATGCTGGCATTGCGGGCCGCAGAGCACGGCGCGGTCGTCATGGGTATGGGCGTCGATGAAGCCGGGGGCGAGCGCCAGGCCCATGCCATCCACCTCCTCCGCCCCGCTCATGCCGCCGAGGTCACCGACCGAGACGATCCTGTCGCCGGTCACCGCCACATCGGCCCGGTAACGCGGCGCGCCGGTGCCATCGATGATGGTGGCGTGGCGAATGACGAGGTCACAGCGAAGCGGCATGCACGGTTCCTTGGGCTGGAGGCGCATCATGGCGCAACCCGCGCTGCCGCGCCACCAAGCCCGGTTGCGCAGATGGCGCAAGATAACGTATCGGTAAGTCAGAAAAACCGGGAGAACTTCCAATGCCGCTTATTCGCCGTTCCGCTGTCCTGGCCGGCTTCGCCGCCCTGCTCGGCGCCCTGCCCGGCGCCCCTGCCATGGCGCAGCCGCAGATCACCATCCACCACGCCCTGCCGCCCAACAGCCACACGGGCGCCGGGCCCATCGCCTTCCGGGAGGCCTTCGAGCGGCTGACCGCCAACCGCTACCGCGTCGTCGTCCAGCGCAACGACAATGAGCGGGAGATGATCGAGAGCGTGCAGATCGGCACCATCGACTGCACCTTCACCTCCACCGGCCCGGTCGGCAATTTCGTGCCGGAGGTGCGGATCTTCGACGTGCCCTTCCTGTTCCGCGACACAGCCCATGCCCGCGGCGTGCTGGACAGCGACATCGGCCAGGGCGTGCTGGCCCGCTTCAATGCCCGCGGCCTGCATGGGGTGATCTGGACCGAGAATGGCTTCCGCCACCTCACCAATTCCCGGCGTGAGGTGAATCTGCCGGCCGATATGCGCGGCCTGAAGGTCCGCACCATGGAAAACCAGGTGCATATCCGCGCCTTCACCCAGCTCGGCGCGCTGCCTACGCCGATGGCCTTCTCCGAGCTGGTTCCGGCCCTGCAGCAGGGCACTGTGGATGGCCAGGAGAACCCGATCTCGGTGATCGTGGCGAATAACCTGAACCAGGTGCAGCGCTTCATGACGCTGACCAACCATGTCTATTCGCCGGCGGTGATGATCTGCGGCCCGGGCGTGGTGCAGCGCCTGCCGGCAGCCGACCGGCCGCATTTCATGGCCGCCGCCCGCGCCGCCCAGGAAGCCAACCGCGCCCGCGTCAGCGCCGATGAGGCGAGCGGCGTGGAAGAGCTGCGCCGCCGCGGCATGACGGTGATCACCACCGTCAACACCGCCGCCTTCCAGGAAGCCCTGGCCCCGGCCTTCGCCGAGTGGGAGCGCACGCTCGATGCCGCCCTGCTGCGCCGCATCCGCGACTGGCGCCCGGCGCAATAAGCCGGCCGATTGTCATTCCGGCCGCGGGGGGCCTCCCTCCGCGGCCTTTTCATTGAGGGACCATCGCGCGTGAACGCCATGAATTCGATGCCGCTGCTGGTGGTGCTGCTGGGCACCCTGGGGCTGGTTCTCGCAGCCCTGTGGGTTGGTCAGGCCAAGGCGGGTCCGCGCGCCGGCATCACCCGCGCCGTGCTGGAGGCGGACCGTGTCACCACCGGCATCGCCACCGCCATCGCGGTGGCCGCACTGGTCGTCGCCGTCTTCGCCGGCTTCTGGCAGGTGGTGGCCCGCTTCGCGACCGAGACGCCCTCGATCTGGTCCGAGGCGCTGGTGCGCACGGCGCTGATCTGGATGGCATTCATCGGCCTGGCGGCGGCGATCCGCACCGGCTCGCTGGTCTCCATCGACATGGCGCATCGCTATTCCCGAGGCGCCTTTCGGCGCGGGATCGAGGCCGCGGTGCTGGCGGGCAATGTCTCGCTGATGGGCGTGCTGTTCTGGTTCGGCTGGATCATGGCCGAGCGGGTGCAGTTCCAGGAAATGGCGGGGCTCGAGGTCTCGATCAGCTGGGGCTATGCGGCGCTGCCGATCGGGGCGGCTTTTTCCGTGATGGGCGCGCTGGGGCAATTCCTCGACCGCCGGGCCGAGGAACTGGAGATGGCGGTATGAGTTCCTTCATGTTGACCGCGATGCTGGTGCTCTTCGCCGCCAGCATCCCCGTCGCGGTCGCCATCGGCATTGCGGCCGTCATCGGCGTGGCCGGCTTCACCAGCTTCCCGCTGATCGTGGCGGCGCAGCAGCTTTATGTCTCGCTGGACCGGTTTCCGCTCGCCGCCATTCCCTTCTTCATCCTGGCCGGCAATCTGATGGATGTCGGCGGGATTTCGCGCCGCCTCGTGGATTTCGCCAAATCCATCGTGGGTGGGGTGCAGGGCGGGCTGCCCGCCACCTGCATCGTCACCTGCATGATCTTTGCCGCCATTTCCGGCTCCTCGGTGGCGACCACCTTCGCCATCGGCGCGGTGATGATCCCGGCCCTGATCAAGGCGGGCTATCCGGTGCCCTTCGCCGCCGCGCTGATGGCCACCGCGGCCGAGCTGGGCGTGATCATCCCGCCCTCCATCCCGATGATCCTGTATGGCGTGACGACGCAGACCTCGATCCCCGAGCTGTTCATGGCAGGCTTCGGCCCGGGCCTGCTGATCGGCGGCGCGCTAATCGCCACCGTCCTGGTCTGGTGCCGCATCACCGGCTGGGGGAAGAATGACGGCGAGGGGCGGCTGCCCTTCCTCACCGCGACGAAGCAGGCCGGCTTCGCGCTTCTCATGCCCTTCGTTGTCCTGGGCGGCATCTATGGCGGCATCACCACGCCAACAGAGGCGAGCGTCATCGCGGTGATCTACGCCATCCTGGTGGGGATGTTCCTGCATCGTGAGATCGGGGTTCGCGACCTGTATCCGATCTTCAAGAAATCGGTGATCAGCTCGGCCGTCATCATGTTCATCATCGCCTGCGCCGGGCTGTTCTCCTGGCTGCTAAACCGCCAGGGCGTGCCGGACGCCGCCGCTGAGCTGATCGTGCAGACCTTCGATGGGCCGATGTTCTATCTGCTCGGCGTGAACCTGTTCCTCTTCGTGGTCGGCATGTTCGTCGAGACCTCGGCCTCGATCATCGTGCTCGCCCCCATCCTGGCCGAGGCCGCCGAGCGGCTGGGCATCAACCAGGTGCATTTCGGCACGGTGATGGTGGTGAATCTGGCCATGGGGATGATCACGCCGCCATTTGGCGTGAACCTCTTCGCCGCTGCCCAGGTGGCGGGCACCAGCATCGACCGGATGATGCGCTACCTGCCGATCTTCATCGGGGTGATCTTCGCCTGCCTGATGATCATCACCTATGTGCCGGCGATCGTCATGTTCCTGCCCGACCTGGTGTTTCGCTGAGCCGGGCTCACTCCCGCCAGGGCTGTGCCTGCCACAATTCGCGGGTGCGGCTTTCCACCATCGCCGCGTAGTCGCGATAGGCGCGGCCGGCGATGGGGCGCAGCGGCATGGACAGGCGCTCGGCCTCGCGCCGGAAGGCAGGGTCGGCCATCGCCATCCCCAATGCGCCGACAAAGGCGCGGGTGATGGGTTCGGGCAGTCCGGGCGGTGCCACCAGCCCGCGTGAGGCGCCCATCACCACCTCCAGGCCGAGTTCGCGGAAGGTGGGGGTGTCCGGCGCCTCGGGCTGGCGAGTTTCGGCGGCCTGGGCGAGCAGGCGCAGCTTGCCCTCGCGCACCAGCGCCAGCCCGTCGCCGACATTGACCGCCGCCATGTCGATATGCCCGCCCAGCAGCTGCGGGATCAGCGGTGCCACGCCGGCGAAGGGGACATGGACGAAGCGCGGCACCCGGGCCGTGCGCTCGAAGCTGAGCATGAACAGATGGTCGTCGCTGCCCACGCCGGTGGTGCCATAGGTGATGCCGCCCGGCCGCGCCCGGCCGGCCGCGATCAGGTCGGCCAATGAGCGGATCGGGCTGTCGGCGCGGACATAGAAGGCGTTGGCGTCCTCCACGATATTGGCCAGGAAGGTAAAGCCCATCGCCTGGAAGCGGGCCGGGCGTTCCAGCGGGATGGCGTTCTGCGCCGGCAGGGTGGTGGCGCCGATGGTGTAGCCGTCGGGGGCCGCGTTGTAGGTCGCCTCCAGCCCGATCTGCCCGGCGGCGCCGATGCGGTTGGTCACCACATGCCGCAGCCCGGGGATTTGCGCGGCCACCAGCGGCATGATCACCCGCGCCATCACATCCACGCCGCCGCCGGCGGGGAAGGGGATGATCACCTCGAGCGGTTTCTCCAGCGGCCAGGCGGGTTGGGCCAGGGCGGGGGCGGCCAGCGATGGGGCGACCAGCAGGGCGCGGCGTGTGGTCATGGCGTTCTTCCCGAAATCCCTGGGCGGAAGACTGCCGCAGCCGGCGGGGTGGATGCAACGCATTCGAGCGCGAGCGGAGGGCTGAAAAAAATCATCGCCCTGCCGTAACCACCCGGCGATGTCCGGCGAACAACTAAACTACCAAAACAAAGGAGATTGTTCATGAGTATTAACCCCTCACGTCGCGGCCTCGCCACCTTGGCTGTCGGCGCTGCCAGCCTTGTCACGCTCTTCGCCGGCTCGCGCCCCGCGGCCGCCGGCAACCAACTGGGCGTGGCCATCAGCGGCGTGGACGCCACCAGCTTCCACGACGGCAGGCCGCGCGCGGGCAATCCTAACATCTTCGCGACCTATAATCGCGCGCTGTGGTACTTCCAAAGCGAGGCGACGCGTGACCGATTCCGTGCCGAGCCGGCGCGTTTCGCGCCGCAATTCGACGGCTATTGCGCCTGGGCAGCTTCCCAGAACTACATATGGCCGGGCAATCCGGAATTCTGGCGCTTGGTCGATGGCAAGCTCTACTTGAAGGTGAATGAGGAGGCGCAGCGACTGTGGCTGGCCGACATCCCCGGCAACATCGTCAAAGGCAACACCAACTGGCCGCGCATCCACCCGTTCTGATCCCGGCCGGCGGGCCGCCCCGGCGGCGGCCCGCCTTACGGCGAATTCGCGATAGGCCGCCCCGGTGATGGGGCGCACAGGCATATGCAGCCGCTCGGCCTCGCGCCGCGAGCCGGCATCGGCCATCGCCACCTCCGAGGGCCGCGGCGATCGGCTCGGGCGGGGCGACGAGCCGGCGTGAAGCGCCCATGACGATGGGCATCCCCGGCTCGCGGAAGGTGGAGGTGTCGGGCGCCGATGGTGGAGCCATCGGGGACGGCGTTGCAGGTGGCTTCCAGCCCGATCCGCCCGGCGGCGCCGATGCGGTTGGTCACCACATGCCGCAGACCGGGGATTTGCGCCGTCACCAGCGGCATGATCACGCGCGCCATCACATCCGGCGGGCCGTCCAGCGGCCAGGCGGCCTGGGCGCCGGCCATGGCGGGCCAGAATGCGGGGACGGCGAGGAGGGCGCGGCGCTTGGTTATGAAGTGGTTCCTGGATTCCCTGTGCCGAGCCTTGCGTCAGCCGCGGGGCGGGATGAAGCGATTGGGTGCGCCGCGACGGCGCCAGAAAAATTTTCGGGAGGTCGTAACCTGCCAGGGGCGGGCGTCGAAACCTCATGTGCTACCAACACAAGGGAGAACTCTCATGAGTATTGAAACACCTCGCCGAGGCCTTGCCGCACTTGCAATGGGCGCTGCCGGCGCTGCCGGCCTTTTCACCATCATCCGGCCCGCCGCCGCCGGCAACCAGCTTGCCGTCGCCATCAGCGGCATGGACGCCACCAGCTTCCACAGCGGCACCCCGCGCCCGGGCATCCCGCGCTTCAACGCCACCCATAACGGCGCCATCTGGTACTTCCAGAGCGAGGCCGCCCGCGACCTGTTCCGCGCCGAACCCGCACGCTTCGCGCCGCAATTCGACGGCTATTGCGCCTGGGCGGCGTCGCAGAACTACAAGGCGCCGGGCAATCCGGAATACTGGCGGGTTGTCGACGGCAAGCTCTACCTGAAGGTGCATGAGCAGGCGCAGCGGATGTGGCTGGCCGACATCCCCGGCAACATCGCCCGCGGCAACACCAACTGGCCGCGTATCCACCCGTTCTGAGCATCGGCCGGGCCACCTTCGGGTGGCCCGGCTTACCGCGGTTTCATCCGGCCGGTGCTTGCCCGTACCGGCCGCCTTCCGTCACCGTCGCGGGGCCAACAGCAAGGCCGCCGCCGTGCCAGACCAGCCCCAGCGCACTGCACTTCCCCGCCGCCTGTTGCTCCTGGCCGTGGCCCCCCTGCCGGCGGCTGCCCCGCCTGCCGCGGCCCAGGTAAAGGGCAAGGCCGGCGTCACCGACAATGACCCAAACGACCAGGCCGGCCACGGCCGTGGCGACAGCCGACCGCAGGCCCGCCAACCCACCTCCGACAGCGACCCGCGCGACCGTGCCGGGCGCGGGCGCCCGCGCACCGGGCAGAGCGACAGCGACCCGAATGACCGGCCGGGCTTCGGCGGCTATCCCTACCGCTGACGGGGGGCATTGCGCCCGCCCCTTTCCGCGTGCAGCATCCCACCCTGGGAGAAGCCGGGCAGTCCGTGGCAGAGGGTGAGGGTTGGGCAGATGCGCCCCGCCATCGCCGCTGATGGGAGATTTGCATGCGCTTCATTCTTGCTCTTTGTGCCGCGCTGATCGCGGGCCGGGCTGAGGCCCAGCCGCTGGACCGGGCACTGTTCCAGATGGATTGGATCCCGACCGGCGAGCACGCCGCCTGGTACGCCGGCGCCGCGCGCGGTTTCTGGCGCGAGAACGGCATCGAGATCTCGCTGACCCGCGGCTTCGGCTCGGGCGACACGGTGAACAAGGTCGGCGCCGGCGCCGCGGTGTTCGGGGTGGCCGATATCGGGCCGGTCATGGCCGCGCGCGTCAGCCAGAATGTGCCGGTCACCGCCATCATGCAGGTCTATACCCATTCGCCGCATAGCCTGTTTGTGCTGCGCTCCAGCGGCATCACCAGCTTCCGCGGGCTGGAGGGGCGGCGGATTTCCATCACGCCGGGCAACAGCCACCGGCTGTATTTCCCCGAGGTCGCGCGCCGCGCGGGCACGGACCCCGAGCGCATCACCTGGGTGAACATGGATGCCTCGGCCATGGCGGCCATGCTGATCAGCCGCCGGGTGGACGCCGCCCCCTTCTTCGCGATCCACCATTTCTACCAGAACCGCCAGGCGCAACGCGCGGGCGAGGAAATCATCGCCCTTCCCTTCGTGGAGACCGGCTTCGCCATCTACTCCACCTCGCTGGTCACGGCGGATACGACCATCGCCAACAACCCTGGCCTGGTCCGCCGCTTCCTGCGCGGGGCCGTGCGCAGCGTGGAATGGGCGCGCGACAACCAGGCCGAGGCCTGCCGGCTGCATGTCGCCCGCAACCCCGAGGTCGAGCAGATCGATTGCGAGGGCTCCCTGCGCGCGGTGATGACCTATGTCTTCAACGAGCATCAGAGCCAGACCGGGCTGGGCCGGGTGGCGGCGGACCGCCTCGCTTTCACCTGGCAGAATGTCGCGTCCTCGCTGCAGCTGAACGCGAGCTGGGACCCGGCCCAGGCGATCAACACCAGCTTCCTGCCGTGATCCGACTGGATGCCGTCGGCAAGGTCTTTGCCGGCCGCGATGGATCGAGGGTGACGGCGCTGGAGGAGGTGTCGCTGGACGTGGCGCCGGGCGAGTTCGTCGCCATCGTCGGCGCCTCCGGCTGCGGCAAATCCACGCTGCTCAGGCTGGTGGCCGGGCTGGTGCCGGTGACGACGGGGCGGGTCAGCGTGGCGGGGAAGATGGTGGACGAGCCCTCGGCCGAGACCGCCATGGTGTTCCAGGCGCCGACGCTGCTGCCCTGGGCGGATGTGCTGCGCAACGTGACCTTTCCGCTCAGGCTGATGGGCCGCGCGGGGGGCGATACCGAGGCCCGGGCGCGTGCGCTTCTGGCCACGGCGGGGCTGGCGGGGTTTGAAACAAAGCTGCCGCGCGAGCTTTCCGGCGGCATGCAGCAGCGCGTGGCGATCTGTCGCGCCCTGCTGCAACAGCCGCGCGTGCTGCTGATGGACGAGCCGTTCGGCGCGCTGGATGCGCTGACGCGCGAGGAGATGAGCCTGGAGCTGCTGCGGATCTGGCAGGAGACGGGCGCCGCCGTGCTGTTCGTGACGCATTCCATCTCGGAGGCGGTGCTGCTGGCCGATCGTGTCGTGGTGATGAGCCCGCGCCCGGGGCGCATCGCCGATATCGTGGAGATCGCCCTGCCCCGCCCGCGCGGCTTCGAGCAGGAGGGCGAGCCCGCCTTCCACGCGGCCGCGCAACGCATCCGTGCCACCATCTACAACCGGGCCGTTCCACATGCTGCGTAGCGCGCTTCCCGGCCTGGTCACGGTGGTGCTGTTCTTCGTGGGGTGGGAGGGTGCGGTGCGCGGCTTCGGCATCCGCGAATTCATCCTGCCCGCACCCAGCGCGATCCTGAACGCCGCCATCGCCATCTGGCCGACGCTGCTGAACCACACCCTCTCCACGCTGACGACGGTGATGCTGGGCTTCGGCGCCTCGGTGCTGGTCTCGCTGCCGCTGGCCATGATCATCGCGGCCTCGCCGGTGATCTCGGCCGCGATCTATCCGGTGCTGGTGATCACCCAATCCATCCCGAAGGTGGCGCTGGCGCCGATCCTGATCATCGCGCTGGGCGCCAATGAGGTGCCGCGCGTGATCGTGACCTTCCTGGTCGCCTTCTTCCCGCTGGTCGTGGCCGCCGTGGCCGGGCTGCTGGCGACGCCGCCGGAGCTGATCGAACTCGGCCGCGCCTGCCGCGCCGGGCGCTTCCAGCAGATGATCCGCATCCGCCTGCCCTTCGCCGTGCCCTTCGTCTTTGGCGGGCTGAAGGTTGCGGCGGCACTTTCGGTCGTGGGCGCCGTGGTGGCGGAATTCGTCGGCGCCGATGCCGGGCTGGGCTATCTGATCCAGACCTCCATGGCCTTCTTCCGCACGCCGCTGGCCTTTGCCGCGGTGGTGACGCTGGCGATCATGGGGATGGTGCTTTTCGTCGTGGTGGGGCTGGTGGAGCGCATTCTCTTCCCCTGGTCCTCCTCCGCGACACCCGTCACACCTGCCTGAAAGAGACTGACCATGGCGAGCATGAAACCTGGCTTCACCATCATCCGGGGCGGCCGCCTGGCCGACGCCTCGCTGCGCCGTGCCGCGCAGGTGGATATCCTGATCAAGGATGGCGTCATCCTGGAGATGGGGCCGGGAATCGCCGCGCCCGAGGGTGCGGAGGTGGTGGACGCCACCAATCTGCTGATGCATCCCGGCCTGATCAATGCCCATACCCATGGCCATGGCGGGTTGGCGCGCGGTCAGGGCGACCGCTGGACGCTGGAGCTGCTGCTGGCCGCCGCACCCTGGATTTCCGGCGGGCGTTCCTTGCAGGACAAGAAGCTGAGCACGCTGATCTGCGCCGCCGAGATGGTGAGCAAGGGCTGCACCGCGGCCTATGACCTGTTCTACGAATTCCCCCTGCCCTCGAAGGAAGGCATGGCGGCGGCGGCCGAGGCCTATCAGGAAGTCGGCATGCGGGCCGTCATCGCGCCGATGGTGGCCGACCGCACGGTGTACGAGGCCATCCCCGGCCTGTTCGACAGCCTGCCCGAGCCCTTGCGGAACGATGTCCAGAAGCTGCGCCTGCGCCCGCCCGAGGAGACGCTGGGCGCGATCGCCGAGGTGCTGGATGCCTGGGAATGGGCGGGCGCCGATATCCGCACCGCCGTGGCGCCGACCATCCCGCATCATTGCTCGGACGCCTTCATGTGCGGCTGCAAAAAGCTGGCGAAGGACCGGGGTCTGGGCCTGCACAGCCATGTCGGCGAAAGCAAGGTGCAGGCCGTGGTCGGCATGAAGCGTTATGGCAAGACCCTGATCCAGCACCTGGATTCACTCGGCCTGATCGACGAGGATTTCACCGCCGCCCACGCGATCTGGCTGGATGACGAGGACATGAAGATCGTGCGCGACCATGGCGGTTCGCTGGCGCACAACCCCGGCTCCAACATGCGGCTGGGCAACGGGATGTTCCGGCTGAAGAAGGCACTGGAGATCGGCGTCAATGTCGGCATCGGCACCGACGGGGTGAACTGCTCGGACAATGGCAACATGTATGAGGCGATGCGCTACGCCGCCATGCTCAGCCATATCCAGACGCCGGACAACACGCGCTGGGCCAGCGTGGAGGAGGTGTACAATGCGGCCACCGTGGGGTCGGCCCAGGCACTCGGCTTCAAGGATATCGGCGCGCTGGCGCCGGGGATGAAGGCGGATATCGTCTTCCTCGACCTCCATTCCTTCGGCTGGATCCCGCACAACTGGACGGTGAACCAGATCGTCCATGCCGAGGATTCGTCCGGCGTGCGACACACCATGATCGGCGGCGAATTCGTCTATTACGACCGCAAGCACACGAAGCTGGACATTACCAAGCTGGCCCGCGAGGCCGAGGCGGCGCGGGAGCGGCTGGAGGGGCTGAGTGCGGGGATGAAGGGGTTGTATGAGCGGCTGGAGCCGGTGGTGAACAGCTTCTGCCCTGGCCTCGCCGCCCAGCCCTACCATTTGAACCGCTACATGTGCGATGCTGGCGCAAACGGGATCTAGAAACGCATGCCTGAATTCGTCGATCTCTCGCGCGAGCTGTTCCACCGCACCCAGACCCACCCCAGCCATCCGCCGATGGTGATGACGGTGTGGGGAGATCACGACGAGAAAAAAATCGCCGGCAACACGGTGTTCTCCTCCAAGGCGGTCTATCTCTCGATGAGCGACCATGCCGGCACCCATGTCGACGCGCCGGTGCATTTCGACCCGCGGCCCGGGGCGCTGTCGGTCGAGCAGATGCCGCTGGAGAATTTTTATACCTCGGCCTTCTGCATCGACCTCAGCCATGTGGCCCTGAAAACGGCGGCGACGCTGGAGGAGGTCCAGGCCGCGGTGGCGGCTTCCGGCGAGACGATCCGCAAGGGCGACACCATCCTGATCTGGATGGCGACGAATGAGCGGCTTCTGGGCAAGCCCGGCTACCTGAATGATTTCCCGGGGCTTTCCCTGCCAGCCATCCATTGGCTGGCGGAACAGGGCATCGGCATGTTCGGCGTCGAGGCGATTTCGCCGGCACCGGAGGGCGAACCCAACTTCCTCGCCCACATGGCCTGCGGCGAACTCGGCATCACCCATATGGAATGCCTGGCCAATCTGCATTCCCTGATCGGCCGCGGCCGCTTCACCTTCATCGGCTTCCCGCTGAAGATCCGCGGCGGCTCGGCGAGCCCGATCCGGGCGGTGGCGATGTTCGCGTGAACCACATAGCACCTCGCCCGCAGGGGGATGGCGAGGGGCTGCCGGTTGAGGTCGTCTTCGACCTGGTCTGCCCATGGTGCTACCTCGGCGTCATCAGGCTGATGCGGATGCTGGAACGCCGGCCGGAAGTGGCGGTGGAAATCCATTGGCGGCCCTTCCTGCTCAACCCCGACATCGCCCCGGGCGGCGTGCCGCGGCAGGATTACATGATCCGCAAATTCGGCGGTGAGGACCGGGCGCGAAGGCTGCACGGCACCATCGCCGATCTCGGCCGGGCGGAGGGGTTGGGATTTCGCTTCGACGCCATACGCCGCGTGCCGCACACGCTGGACGCGCACCGCCTGGTGCGCTGGGCGGCGCGGCAGGGAGCGGCGGACCGGCTGGTCCTCGCCCTCTTCGCCGCGCATTTCTGCGAGGGCCGCGACATCGCAAGTCCCGACATGCTCTCGGCCATCGCCGGCCATGAGGGGCTGGATGCGGCAGGGGCGCGGGCCTTCCTCTCCTCGGGCCAGGAGGTCGAGGGCGTGCATGCCGAAAACCTGCGGGCGCACCGTCTGGGCATCAATGGCGTGCCCTGCTTCGTGGTCGCCGGCGCCAGCGCCATCGCCGGCGCGCAGGAGCCCGAAGTGCTGGAGCGCCTGCTGGACGTCGCCCTGGCGGGCTGACATGTTGCGCCTCTCTCGGAGAGGAAAACCTCATGAAACTGCTGCGTTACGGCCCCAAGGGCCAGGAAAAGCCGGGCATGCTCGATGCCCAGGGCGTGATCCGCGATCTCTCGGGCATAGTGCCGGATATCGCGGGACCTGTGCTTTCGGCCAATGGCCTGGCCAAGCTGGCCAGCCTGGACCCGGCCAGCCTGCCGGCCGTGCCGGGCAATCCGCGCCTTGGCACGCCGGTCGCAGGCTTCACGCAGCTCATCTGCATCGGCCTGAATTATGCCGACCACGCGGCCGAGACCGGGGCCGCCATTCCGAAGGAACCGATTGTCTTCCTGAAGGCCAATGGCGCGATTTCCGGGCCGAATGACGATGTGATCATCCCGAAAAACTCGGTCAAATGCGACTGGGAGGTGGAGCTGTGCATCATCATCGGCACGCGCGCCACCTGCGTCAGCGAGGAGGCGGCGCTGGACCATGTGGCGGGCTATTCCACGGGCAATGACGTTTCCGAGCGGGAATGGCAGATCGAGCGCGGCGGCGCCTGGGACAAGGGCAAGGGCTGCGACACCTTCGGCCCGGTCGGGCCTTACCTCGTGACCAAGGACGAAGTCCCCGATCCCCAAAACCTCGACATGTTCTGCGATGTGGATGGTGTCAGGCAGCAGACCGGCAGCACGAAGACGATGATCTTCGGGGTGAAGACGCTGGTCAGCTACGTGTCGCACTTCATCACGCTGCATCCCGGCGACATCATCTTTACCGGCACGCCGCCGGGGGTGGGGTTGGGCAAGAAGCCCTCGCCGGTGTTCCTGAAGGCGGGCCAGGTGATGCATCTGGGCGTGGCGGGCTTGGGCGAGCAGACGCAGAAGACGGTGGCTTATGCCGGCTGACCAGCCGGTCCTTCTGATCATGGACTTCCCGGCCCGCCCACCTGGCGGGCCGGAACAAGCGGCGGGGTTGCGGGCGCTGGCCGGGAACATCGCCCAGGAAGATGGTCTGATCTGGAAAATCTGGACGGAGAGCGCGGCCGAGAAGCGGGCGGGCGGCGTCTATCTGTTCGCCAGCGAGGCGGCGGCGCGGGCCTATCACGCCATGCATGAGGCCCGGCTGGGGGCGCAGGGGATCGGGCCGGTCAGGGCGGAGTATCGGTGGGTGAATGCGGGGCTGACGGCGGTGACGCGGGGGCCGGTATAGGCTCCCACTCCCCTCACACCATCGTATAAAGCTGCGACCAGAACTGCGTCAGCGTCGTGTTCTGCAACCACACCCCGCCGCCATCCGCCCCGTATCCCACCGTCGGCAGGCTCACCACCACCCCGCCCTGGTAGCTCAGCGCCAGGATCTCGGTGCGCACCACGCCGCTGGTCACGAACCAGTCCAGATTCCCGCCGGTGTTGAAATCGCTGATGACGTCATAGACGCCCTTTTCGAAATCCTCGAAGGCGAAGGCGAAGAAATCCACGCCGAAGCCGCCGGTCAGCGAATCGCTGCCTTGCCGGCCGATCAGCGCGTCATTGCCGAAGCCGCCCTCCAGGATCTGGCTGCCCGCGGTGCCCACCAGCGTGTCGTCGAAATCCGTGCCGGTCAGGCCGCCGATGCCGGTATAGCTGTCACCGGCCGCCTCGCCGGTGTTGAGGTTGGTGAAGTCGATCCGCGCCGTCACCCCCGCAGTCGCCCCGGCATAGCTCGCGAAATCGAGGCCGCCGCCGCCGATCAGGCTGTCCGCCCCCGCGCGCCCGAGCAGCGTGTCATTGCCCAGCCCGCCCTCGATCACATTGTCCCCGGCGCTGCCGGTCAGCGTGTCGTTGAAGGCGCCGCCGGTCAGGTTCTCGAAGTTGCTCAGCGTGTCGTTGCCGCCGCCGACGGTGTTCTGGAACGTGGTCAGGGCCAGGTTCACCCTGACGGCGGAGGCGGCATTGGCGTAGCTGACCGTGTCGATACCATCGCCGCCGCTGAGGTTCTCCCCACCCGCGCCGCCGCTGATCGTGTCATCGCCCGCACCGCCATCGATGGTGGTCAACGCGCCGCTCAGCCGGTCATTGAAGCCACTGCCCTGCAACCGCTCGAAGTTGCTGACGGTGTCGGTCCCGGCGCCGCCGGTCACCTGCGGCCCGGTCAGCGACAGGTCCACCGTCACGCCCGCCGTGGCGGAGGCGTAGCTGAGCACGTCACCCGTGCCGACCCCGCCGGATGAGCCGCCATCGAGCGTGTCATTGCCCGCGCCGCCATCGATCGTGTCATGGCCGCCCTCGCCATTGATGACGTTGTCGCCGGAGGAGCCGGTCAAAATGTCGGAATTCGAGCTGCCGAGCAGGTTCTCGAAATTGCTGACCGTGTCGGTGCCCGAGCCGCCGGTCACCTGCGGCCCGGTGACGCCCAGGTTCACCGTGACGGCGCCGGCCGCCAAGACATAGGACAGGGTGTCGAGATCATCGCCGCCATCGAGGGTGTCGTTGCCGGGGCCACCATTGACGATGTCGTCGCCAGCGCCGCCATTGATCACGTCGTTGCCCGCGCCGGCGCCCAGCGTGTCGTTGCCGCCGCCGCCTTCGACACTGTCATTGCCGCCATTGTCGTCCAGGATCGTGTCGTTGCCCAAGCCGCCGAGCAGCGTGTCATTGCCGGCCTGGCCATCGATCGTGTCGTTGCCGTCGCCGGCATCGAAGCCATTATCGCCGGCCGAGCCTCGCAGGCTGTCGTTCAGCGAGGTGCCGATCACGAACTCGACGTTCTGCAGGGTCTGGTTGCCGAAGGCCCCCGAGACGCTGGTGCCATTGATGATGGTCAGAGCCAGCGTCGCCAGCGCGTAGCTCACCATGTCATTGCCCAAGCCGCCATTGAGCGTGTCGACGCCCTCGCCGGCGATGATCATGTCATCGCCTTCACCGCCATCGATGGAGTTGGTGCCGGAGGAGCCCGTCAGGCTGTCATTGAAGCCGCCACCTGTCAGGTTCTCGAAGCTGCTGGCGGTGTCGGTGCCCGCGCCGCCAGTCACCTGCGCCCCGCTCAGGGCAAGACTGAAGGTGATGGCGCCGGTGGCACTGGCGTAGCTCAGCGTGTCGTCGCTGGCGCCGCCATCGAGGGTGTCGTTGCCAAGGCCGCCATCGATGGTGTCGATATTGGCGCCGCCCTCGATGACATTGTCGCCGTCCGAGCCTGTCAGCCGGTCGGCAAACGCCCCGCCCACCAGGTTTTCGAAATTGCTGATGGTGTCGGTGCCGGCGGCGACGCCGGTGTTCTGCGCCACGCTCAGCGCCAGGCTCACAGTGACCGGCCCGACCGCCGAGGCGTAGCTCAGCGTGTCATTGCCGGTTCCGCCATCGAGGGTGTCATTCCCGGCGCCACCTTCGACATTGTCGTCATTCGCGCCCGCGGTGATCAGGTCATTGCCGTTACCGCCCAGGATCGTGTCGTTGCCGCCGCCGCCATCGATGACATTGTCGCCGTTCGTGCCTGTCAGGCTGTCATTGAAGCCGCCGCCGGTCAGGTTCTCGAAATTGGTGGCGGTGTCGGTGCCGGCGCCGCCGGTCACCTGCGCGCCGCTCTGCCCCAGGCTCACCGTCACCCCAGAGCTGGCCGAGGCGTAGCTCAAGGTGTCGGTGTCGGCGCCGGCATCGAGGCTGTCATTGCCCAGGCCGCCTTCGATCGTGTCATCGCCGGCGCCGCCGGTGAGCGTGTCATTGCCGTCGCCGCCGGCGATGGCGTCATTGCCCGCCCCGCCATTGATCAGGTCGTTGGTGGTGGCGCCTGTCAGGCTGTCGTTGAAGGCACCGCCGATCAGCGTCTCGAAATTGCTGATGCTGTCGGTCCCGGAGCCGCCGGTGACCTGCGGGCCGCTGACCGCCAGGCTCAGCGTGACGCCGGCAATGGCCAGGGCGTAGGTCAGCGTGTCGTTGCCCGTGCCGCCATCGAGGGTGTCATTTCCGGCGCCGCCATCGATGGTGTCGTCACCCGTGCCGCCGTTGACCGCGTCGTTGCCGGCATTGCCGAACAGCCGGTCATTGCGGCCGAAGCCGTTGATGACGTCATTGTCGGGCGTGCCGCGCAACGTCTCGGCCAGGCTGGTGCCGCGATAGATCGCGCCCCCGGTGGCGGGGCTGTAATAGATATAGCTGGAACCGGCGCCGCCATTGCCGCCCGGGTCGGCGCCGGCGGCGCCGATGATGAGGTCGGCGAAGCCGTCGCCATCCACATCGCCGGCGGCGGCCACGGAGACGCCGGCGCCGTCACCGGCCGAGACCCCGTCGAGCCGGAAGCCGTTGGCGCCGGTCAATGTCGAGAGGCTGAGGACGGCGGTGAAGGCGGTGGATTTGCCGAACACCACATAGCTGCTGCCGGAATTGGCGCCGTTCGGATCGGCCTGCGCGGCACCCACGATCAGGTCGGCGAAGCCATCGCCATTGATGTCCCCGGCCGCGGCGACGGAGGTGCCGGCGCGGTCGGTGGCGCAGACGCCATCCAGCCGAAAGCCGTTGCCGCCGTTCAGCGCGGAAAGGGCCAGGCTGGAGGTGAAGCCGCCGGAGGCGCCGAACACCACATAGCCGCGGCCGGCCTGGCCATTGGCCGCGGCGGCACCAACGATGAGGTCGGCGAAGCCATCTCCATTGACGTCCCCGGCCGAGGCGACCGAGATGCCGTTATTGTCGCCGGCCGAGACCCCGACCAGCCGGAACCCATTGGTCCCGTTCAGCGCCGAAGGGACAAGGCTGGCCGCGATGCCACCCGAGGCGCCGAACAGCACATAGGCGCTGTTGCCCGGGCTGGCCGTGGGCTGGCCCAGATTGTCGGTCGCCCGGACGCCGACGATCACGTCGGCGAAGCCATCGCCATTCACATCCCCCGCCGAGGCAACGGAATAACCGGTCGCCTCGAAAGCGGTGGAGCCGTTCAGCGCGAAGCCATTGGTGCCGTTGACCGCGTTGAGGCCCAGCGGAGTGCTGAGAACGCCGGAAGAGCCGAAGCGGACCACGGCCATGCCGGAATTATTGCCGTTCTGGTCTTCCTGAGGGACGCCGAGGATGATGTCGGCGAAGCCATCGCCGTTCACATCCCCGGCCGCGGCAACGGAATTGCCGGCATTCACGCCCGGGTTGCCCCAGAGCTGGGCACCATTGCTGCCGATGAGCGAGGAGAAGCTCAGGCTGGAGGCGAAGCCGCCGGATTTGCCGAGGACGATATAGGCCGCGCCGGAATCGGTGCCTTGCGCGTCCGCGGTCGAAGCGCCGATCAGGAGGTCGCCGAAGCCGTCGCCATTGATGTCGCCCGCCGCGGCGACGGAACCGCCGCTGCCGTCGCCGGCCGAGATGCCATCCAGCCGGAACCCGTTGGTGCCGTCCAGTGCCGAGAGGTTCAGCGCCGAGGTGAACCCGGCGGACTGGCCGAACACGATGTAGCTGCGCCCTGCCCCGCCATTGGCGCCGCTGGCGCCGATGATGAGGTCGACGAGGCCATCGCCATTCACATCGCCGGCGGAGGCGACCGAGACACCGCTGCCGTCGCTGGCCGAGACGCCATCCAGCCGGAAGCCGGATGCGCCGTTGAGGCTGGAGAGATTGATCGATGATGCGAATGACATGCGTTGGGGTTCCCCAATGATGTGAAGCGCCATCGTCGCATCACGAAAAAGTGAGAATACTGAAGTTTCTGATACCGATGCAAGAAAATTTAAACATGCCGCGGAGGTGGAGCCTCCTCCGCGCCGGAACGGTTCCTACCCCACCAGCTTCATCACCGCCTCAGGCTCCATCCGCACCAATTCCATATAATCCTGCATCAGCGTCCTGGTGATCTCCCCCGGGGTGTAGCCCTGCGCCCCGATGCAGGCCACCGGCGTCACTTCCGCCGCCGTCCCGGCCAGGAACACCTCGCTGGCATGGGCGAGTTCCTCGGCGCGGATCACCCGCTCCACCACCTGCATCTGCCGCTTCTTGGCCAGCGCCATCACCGAACGCCGGGTGATGCCATCCAGAAAGCAGGTCGGCGTGGGCGTGTGGATGCGGCCATCCTCCATCACGAAAAAGGCATTGGCGCCGGTGGCTTCCGCCACGTCACCCTTGTGATCCAACATGAACGCATCGTCATAACCCGCATCCATCGCCGCATGCTTGCTCATCGTGCCGATCATGTAGAGGCCGGCGGCCTTGCTCGCGGTCGGCGCCGTGTCGGGGGCGGGGCGGCGCCATTTCGCGAGGTCCAGCCGCACGCCCTTCATCCGCTGCTCGACGCCGAAATAGGCGCCCCATTCCCAGGTCGCGATCGCCACATGGATCTTCGTGGCCTTGGCGCCCACGCCCATTTCCTCCGCCCCCCGCCAGGCGATGGGGCGGACGTAAGCCTCGGTAAACCCATTGGCCTTCACAACCGCGTCACAGGCGTCGTCGACCTGCTGCACCGTCCAGGGGATCTCAAATCCCAGGATGCGTGCGCTTTCGAAAAGGCGCAGCGTATGGTCGCGAAGCCGGAAAATGTTTCCGGAATAGCAACGCTCGCCTTCGAACACGGCAGAGGCATAATGCAGGGCATGGGAGAGTACATGCAGCTTGGCCTCACGCCACGCCACCATTTGGCCATCAAGCCAGATGAAACCATCGCGGTCGTCAAAGGGGATCAGGGCCATGGCGTGTCTCCGTTGGGGCTGTTGATGAATTCAATCATATTACAGTTAGTTTTATGCCGAACACATCGAGGTCTGCGACATTATCTTGCGTCGAACAAGCCCGGTTTAGAACATCACGCGAGGATGCGTCAACAATGCTGACCAAACAGAGCGGCATGGCTGCCATGCCCGCGGCGCCGCAGACGGCCCAGCCCGCGGCGGGGCGGGACCTGCTTTTTCTGCGCGAATCGGAGCTGCGCCTGGCGCAGGATCTGTTGTTCTTCGGCTATCGCGACTTCACCGCGGGGCCGGACAAGCTGCTGGCCGAGCTCAACATGGGCCGGGCGCATCACCGCGTGCTGCATTTCGTCGGCCGCAGGCCTGGCATCACGGTGGGCGACCTGCTGACGATTCTGGGCATCACCAAGCAGTCGCTCGGCCGGGTGCTGCAGCCGATGATCGAGGATGGCTACGTCACCCAGGCCGCGGGCCGGCAGGACAAGCGCCAGCGCCTGCTCAGCCTCACCGAAAAAGGCGCTGCCCTGGAACGCCAGCTCTATGAATGCCAGCGCGACTGGGTGATGCGCGCCTATCGCGAGGCCGGCCCGCAGGCGGTGGAGGGGTTCCGCCGCGTCATGCGCGGGTTGATGGGCGAGCAGGCGCGCGGCGAGCTGGAACGGCTGGAGCGGGCGGCACAGCCATGAGCGAGCAGCCCCATCTCCTCGTCGTCGATGACGACACAAGGCTGCGCAGCCTGCTGCAGCGTTTTCTCACCGAACAGGGTTTCCGGGTGACGCCGGCCTGCGACGCCACCGAGGCGCGGGCCGCGCTGAAGGCCGTGGCCTTCGACCTGCTGGTGCTCGACGTGATGATGCCCGGCGAGACCGGGCTGCAGCTGGTGGAAAGCCTGCGCCGCCAGGGCAAGGAGGTGCCCGTGCTCATGCTGACGGCGCGCGGCGACCCCGATGACCGCGTTGCCGGCTTCGAACAGGGCGCGGATGATTATCTTGCCAAACCCTTCGACCCGCGCGAACTGGCCTTCCGTATCCGCACCATCCTGCGGCGCGCGGCCCCCCCGCCCATGCTGGTGCTGCCGTCAGGTCCGGTACAGCTCGGCCAGCTCTGGTTCGACCCCGACCGCGCCGAACTGCGCGGCCCCGAGGGCACGACCAGGCTGACCGGCGGCGAGGTCGCGCTCCTCACCGCGCTTGCCAGGAAGCCGGGCGAGGTGCTGAGCCGCGAGATCATCGCCGAGGCGCTGGGCACGCCGGAGGCCGGCGAGCGCGCGGTGGACGTGCAGGTCACCCGCCTGCGCCGGAAAATCGAGACCGACCCGCGTGAGCCACGCTTCCTGCACACCATCCGCCACAAGGGATATGTCCTGAGACCAGGTCCTTGAGCGCCGCGGTCCAGGTCGCACCGCCATCCGCCCGGCGCGGCTTGCGCCGCCTGGCCCCGCGCGGTCTGCTCGCGCGCTCCGTCCTGCTCATCCTCGCGCCCCTGCTGGTGGTGCAGGCCGTGGCGCTGACGGCATTCTATGGCGGGCATCTCGATGTCATCTCGCGCCGGCTCGCAACCTCGCTGGCCGGCGAGATCGGCATGGTGGCGCAACTCCTCTCCCACGCGCCGGATGAGGCGCATGGCATCATCATGCGCGAGACGACATGGCGCCTGGGACTGGGCATCGCCTTCGAGCCGGCCAGCCAGCTCGGCCCCACCCCCGCCCGGCCGCCCTGGTCGCCACTGCTGCCGCTGGAGGCCGACCTTGCCGAGGCGCTGACCCGCCTCGTCGGCCTGCCCTTCGACGCTGATTGGCGGACCGACCCGCAGCACATCGTCGTGCGGGTGCAGCTCGCCTCGGGCGTGCTCAACATCGAGGCGCCGCGCAAGCGGCTGTTCAGCGCCACCCTCTACCTCTTCGTCATCTGGCTGGTGGGCTCCGCCCTGCTGCTGGCGCTGATCGCGGTGCTGTTCATGCGCAACCAGGTCCGCGCCATCCGCCGCCTGGCCGTCGCCGCCGAGGATTTCGGCCAGGGCCGCGACCAGGGTCCGATCAAGCCCGAGGGCGCCATCGAGGTCCGCCAGGCCGCCATCGCCTTCAACCAGATGCAGGAGAATATCCGGAGATTCGTGGCGCAACGGACCGAGATGCTGGCGGGCATCAGCCACGACATGCGCACCCCCATCACCCGCATGCGGCTGTGCCTGGCCATGCTGCCGCGCACGCCGCAGACCGAGGAGGACATCGCCGCCCTGCATCACGACACCGAGGAGATGGAGCGGCTGGTCGAAACCTACCTCGCCTTCGCCCGCGGCGAGGGGCTGGAGGCGCCGCGCGCGATGGACCTCGTGCCGCTGCTGCGCGACCTCGCGGCCTCCGCCCGGCGCAGCGGCGGGGAGGTGGCGCTGGTGGCGCCCGACAGCATGGTCGTGTGGCTGCGCGAGGGGGCGCTGCGCCGGGCGCTGGGCAATCTGCTGGACAATGCCCGCCGCCATGCCAGCCATATCCGCCTGACCGCCACGCGTGGCGAGGCCTGGGCCGATATCACCGTGGATGATGACGGCCCGGGCATTCCCGAAGCCGAGCGGGAGGCCGCCTTCAAGCCCTTCGCCTCCGGCTCGGCCACCGGCACTGGGCTGGGGCTGGCCATCGCGCGCGACGCGGTGCGCCGGCATGGCGGCGAGATCAGCCTGGAGCGGAGCCCGCAGGGCGGGCTGCGGGCGCGGATCCGGCTACCGGTTTAGCCCGACGACGGCGCGTTCCTGCCGCACCCTGCGCTCGGCTTCGAGTTGTTCGCGCAGCAGGCGTTCCTGCCAGCGCCGGCGCTCGCGCTCCTCATCGGAGGCCGGTTGCAGGCCGATGGCGGCGGTGGACATGCACAGCGCGAAGCTGGCGCTGCCCGGCGCGTGGCCGGCGCCGGCGCAGTTCCGCACATGGGTGGCGAAGGGGTCCGCCGCCACGCACCCCCCCAGCGCGAGGACGACGCCCAGCAGGGCCACGGCGCGGCGCGGATCAACGGAATTGAACAAGGCGGCTCGCGCTCCAACCATAAGTTGCAAGCCTATGCCCGGGGAGGGAGCGCTGGCAACAAGGCTTTAATCCCCGCGGCTTTACCCCGGGCGGCTTTACCAGTGCCGGCTTGCCCCGGCGACACCGATCAATCCTCCTCGATCGGATCCTCGGCCACCTTGCCACCCGGCTTTTCGGCGCTGCGCATATGGGCGATCAGGCGTTCGATGGCGGTGGGCTTGTCGGTCTTCTCGATGGCGGCGAATTCCATCGCCAGGCGGTCCAGCGCCTGTTCGTAGATCTGCCGTTCGGAGAAGGACTGGTCGGGCTGGCCGGCATTGCGGAACAGGTCGCGCACCACTTCGGCAATAGCGACCGGGTCGCCCGAATTGATCTTCGCCTCATATTCCTGGGCGCGGCGCGACCACATCGTGCGCTTGATGCGGGCGCGGCCCTTCAGCGTGTCCAGCGCCTGCTTCACCAGGGCCGTGCCGGCCAGCTTGCGCAGGCCGGCGCTGGCGGCCTTGTTGGTGGGCACCCGCAGGGTCATGCGGTTTTCCTCGAAGGTGACGGTGATCACCTGGAGGGAAATTCCGGCCACGTTCACATCTTCGAGGCCCTGCACGGTGCCGACGCCGTGGGTGGGGTAGACCACCATGTCGCCGGCCCGGAAGTCCACCTTGGCCGGCGGCGTCTTCGGCGCGCCGGGGGCGCCGGCCTGGGTTTCCGCCATGCCGCCACTGCGCAACGCGCCCATCGGCATGCGCGGCGTGATGCTGAAGGCTGGCCGCATGCCGGGCATGCCCGGCCTTGACATGCCGGGGCGCGAGGCCACCGGGGGGGTGATGTGCTGGACCGGCGGCGGCGGCGGTTCGGCGGCCTTCGCGGCGGCCCGCGCCGTGGCCTCGCGCGCAGCCTCCTTGCCCGCCGCGGCCGAGGCCATCAGCGCCTGGGCGGCGGCGGCGTTCGACATCGCCTTGCGCGGGGCGGCCGCGGGAGTTTCGATCTCGGCCGGCTTGGCCGTTGTCTTGGCGGGCTTGGCGATGGTCGTCTTGCTGGCGGGCTTGGCGTTTTGGGTCACGGTGGCTTTCGGTGGCGTGGAGGAGATCCTGGCCGGGGCGCTGGCGCCACCGGAGGATTTAGAGGTGGGCTTCGCGGTGGCGGCGGCCGGCGGGTTCTTCACCGGTTTTGCCGCATGGTCGCCCTGGGCCTGCTTATCCGCCGCGGCACCCGGCGGTTTGCCACCTCGCGAAGAGCCGCGCGATGCGGCGGGGCGCGGAGCGCTGGGCATGGGCAAACCTTTCAAACACCCCCCGGCAAGCCGGGCGGCAGCGTGGTGACAGGCCAGGCGCCACCCAGGCGCGCCGCTTCATAAGAGGCTCAGCGCCTGAAAAAAGCGGTAACGCACAACCGCAGTTGCATCTGCCGGGAGGGTGTAGCACAAATTAAGACATTCGTCACGCTCCGGCCAGGCATCCTCGTCCCGGCCCTTTCCATCCCGGCGTGACATGAGGCTTTCGCCAAAGCGTCATCTGATTGAAACCTTGTCGGTCTATCGCCCCACCCCGAAGCCAAGGTGAGAGAATGCTGGAAATCGAGGGCCTGAGCCGCAATTTCGGCGCCAAGCAGGCCGTGGATAATGTGTCGCTGCGCATCCCCGATGGCCAGATGGTCGGTATCATCGGGCGGTCGGGCGCGGGCAAATCCACCCTGCTGCGCCTGATCAACCGCCTGTCCGAGCCCTCCGCCGGAAGCATCCGCTTCCATGGCCAGGAGGTGAGCCAGCTGCGCGGCAGGAAGCTGCGGGACTGGCGGATGGGCTGCGCCATGATCTTCCAGCAGTTCAACCTGGTGCAGCGGCTGGATGTGCTGACCAATGTGCTGATCGGGCGGCTCAACCACCGGCGCGGCGCGCTCGCCCATCTCGCCTCGCTCTTCGCCCAGTTCACCCCGGCCGAGCGCGCAATGGCGCTGGCCACGCTGGACCGGTTCGACCTGCTGGCGACCGCGCTGCAACGCGCCGACACGCTTTCGGGCGGGCAGCAGCAGCGCGTCGCCATCTGCCGCGCGCTGTTGCAGCAGCCGCGCATCCTGCTGGCCGATGAGCCGATCGCCTCGCTTGACCCGCAGAATGCCCGGGTGGTGATGGATGCGCTGCGCCAGGTGAACATCCAGGACGGTCTGACCGTGCTGGTCAACCTGCACCATCTCGACACCGCCCGCGCCTATTGCGACCGCATCGTGGCCATGCAGTCCGGCCGGGTGATGTTCGATGGCCGGCCCGACGAACTGACCGCCGAGCGTGTCGCCGCGATCTACGGCGTCAGCGAGGCGGAGTTTCACGGCCCGGAGGCCGAGCGCCCGGCTGTCATCCCGATGCCGGCCGGCGCTCTCGTTTAACCAAACCAGCAGGAGAACACCCATGCTCTCACGTCGCCTTTTCGGCGCGGGCCTTGCCGCCGCGCCGCTCTCCCCCGCCTTCGCCCAGACCATCACGCCGCCCACCGCGCTTCAGGTCGCCCCCGGCGCGCGCCGCACCGCCGACGCCGCCACCGCCATGCCGCCCGCCGGCCGCAAGGCCTGGGCCGCCCAGGTGCCGCAGCTGCGCATAGGCTTGCTGGGTGGCGAGAACGAGGCCGACCGCCTGGGCCGCTTCGGCGCCTATCAGGCGCTGCTGGCGTCGCATTTCGACATCCCCGTGCGGCTCTTCCCCGCCTCGGACTATGCCGGCGTGTTGCAGGCCTTCTCGGCCCGGCAGATCGAAATGGCGAGCCTGGGGCCCTCGGGCTATGCCGGCGCCTGGATCGACACCAATGGCGGCGTCGAGCCGATGCTGGTGCCCGAGGAGCGCGACGGCTCGATTTCCTATGTCGCGGTGATGGTGGTGCGCGCCGATAGCGGCATCACCGACCTGGCCGGCATGCGCGGCCGCAGCCTGGCCTGGGCCGACGCCAACTCCACCTCGGGCTACCTGGTGCCGCGCTTCGCGCTGCGCCGGCAGAACATCAACCCCGAGAGCGGCCAGTACTTCTCCCGCACCGGCTTCGGCGGCGGCCATGAGCAGGCGATCGTGGCGCTGCTGCAACGGCAGTTTGACGGCGCGGTGACCTGGACCTCGGGCCAGGGCGACGTGAATGAGGGTCATACCCGCGGCAATCTGCGCGCCATGGTCGAGAAGGGCATGCTGAACATGCGCGACCTGCGGATCATCTGGACGTCGGACCCGATCATCAACGGCCCGCTGACGGTGCGCCGCGAATTGCCGCAGGCGTTCAAGGACGACATCACCAACTTCCACCTGGCGCTGCCCGTGACCCATCCGCAGATCTACCAGCAGATCGAGCGCGGCGGCGGCACCGGCTACCGCACGGTGACGCATGAGCAGTTCGGCTTCCTGGTCGACATGCGCCGCGAAGAAGCCGCCGAGCGGCGTCGCCGTTCGTAAGGCCAACGCCGTAGGCGGCACTGCCGATCATCAACATTCGACTGGGGCGGCGAGCCAGCCGCCCCGGCACCTCCCACCGTGGACAGCCGGACCAAAGACATGCTCACCACCCGCCGCGCCACCCTCGCAGCCGCCCTTGCCATGGCATCCGCCGCGCAGGCCCAAGGCCCGGCCGCCCAGGGCGAATGGCGCCCGCGCCGCACCGCCGAAGGCCCGCACCCGATGCCAGCCCCCGGCCGCCGCGCCTGGGCCGAGCAGGTGCCGGTCATCCGCCTGGGCCTGATGGGCGGCGAGAACGAGGCCGACCGGCTGGCCCGCTTCGACGGGCTGCGCCGGCTGCTGGAGACGACGTTCGAGGTGCCGGTGCGGATCTTCGCCGCCTCCGACTATGCCGGCATCCTGCAGGCCTTCTCGGCCCGGCAGATCGATTTTTCGGCGCTCGGCCCCAGCATCTATGCCGCCACCTGGCTCGACACCAATGGCGGGGTCGAACCCTTCCTCACCATCGAGCAGGTCGATGGCAGCATCTCCTACGTCTCGGTGATGGTGACCCGCGCCGATAGCGGCATCACCAGCCTGGAGCAGATGCGCGGCCGCAGCCTGGCCTGGGCCGATCCGAACAGCGCCTCGGGCTTCCTCATCCCGCGCTTCCAGCTCCGGCGCGAGGGCGTGGGCGTGGAGCCCGGCCAGTTCTTCGGCCGCACCGGCTTTGGCGGCGGGCATGAGCAGGCGGTCGTCGCCATGCTCCAGCGCCAATACGACGCGGCGATGACCTGGGCCTCGGGCATCGGCGAGGTGTCGGAGGGCTATTCCCGCGGCAACCTGCGCGCGATGGTGGAGAAGGGCATGCTGCGGATGGCCGATATCCGCATCATCTGGACCAGCCAGCCCATCCTCAACGGCCCGATGACCATCCGCACCGACCTGCCGCGCGAATTCCGCGACGACCTGACCCGCTTCTACCTCGCACTCCCCATCGCCCACCCCGCCATCTTCGAGCAGGTGGCGCGCGGCACGGGTGCGGGCTTCCGCGAGGCGCGGCACGCCGACTACGAAATCTTCATCGAAATGCGGCGGGAAGAGGCTGCGGCGCGCCGGCGGCGTTCATGAGCGCGGCCATCGCCCAGCAGGAAGCCGCCTTCCTCTCGCTGCGCCGGCAGCGCCGCCAGACCACCCTGCTGGGCCTCGCGGTCTTCCTGGCCTGCCTGCTGACGGCCGGGTGGGTGAGCGAATTCTACCCCTCCAGCCTGCTGGCGGGGTTGCCGCGCATCGGCGAGTATTTCGTTCGCATCACCCCCGCGCTGGAATGGGACAAGCTCTTCGCCGGCACCCAGACCGAGGGCTCGCTGGCCTTCTGGATGTATCGGCTGGATGCCTGGGGGCTGCTGCTGTTCGAGACGGCGCAGATGGCCGCACTCGCCACCCTGATGGGCGCTGTGGTGGCGCTGCTGCTGGCCTTTCCGGCGGCGAAGAATCTCGGCCTGCCGCCCTGGGTGAACGCCACCTGCCGGCGGCTTCTGGAGGCCACGCGCACCGTGCCCGAGATCGTCTTCGCGCTGATCTTCGTCTGGGCCTTCGGCGTGGGCGCCCTGGCCGGGATTTTGGCCATCGCCCTGCACACGGCGGGGGCACTCGGAAAGCTCTTCGCCGATGCGATGGAGAATATCGAGATGCGGCCCTGGGACGGGGTGCGCGCCTCGGGCGGCTCCTGGTTTCAGGCCTGCCGCTACGCCGTGCTGCCGGCCGCCCTGCCCGATCTGCTGAGCTACGCCATGCTGCGCTTCGAGATCAATTTGCGCTCGGCCAGTGTCATCGGCTTCGTCGGCGCCGGCGGCATTGGCGAGGAGCTCTACAAGGTGATCAGCTTCAATTATTATGAGGAGATCAGCGCCATCATCCTGCTGGTGATCCTGGCCGTGGTCTGCATCGACCTGGTCTCGGAAAAGCTGCGACGGCGGGTGATCGAGGCGGTGTCGTGAGCGGCGCGATCAATCCAGGCGGGCATCTGCTGAGTGCGGCCGAGGTCGCCGCCTGGCGAGCGCGCATGCCCGCGGCTTTCGGGCCCACGGGTGAGGCGCGCCTCTGGCGCTGGGTGGGCATCGCCGCTTTCCTGGCCTGGCTTGGCGGCACGCTGTGGTGGTTCGATGTCTCGCCCCAGCGGATGTGGAACGGGCTGAACGGCCTGGGCGTGATCGTGCGCCTGATGATCCCGCCATCCCCGGGCGAACAATGGGTGGAAATCCTCCAGGGCCTGGCGGAGAGCCTGGCCATGGCGTTCCTGGGCACCGCCATCGCGGCGACCATCGCCATCCCGCTGGGGTTCCTCGGCGCGCGCAATGTGGCGACGAACATGCTGTTCCGCTTCTCGCTGCGGCGCCTGTTCGACGGCATGCGCGGGGTGGATCAGCTGATCTGGGCGCTGGCCTATGTGCGCGCGGTGGGGCTGGGGCCGCTGGCCGGGGTGCTGGCTATTGCCACCGCCGATATCGCGGTGCTGGCGAAACTCTATGCCGAGGCGATCGAGAACGCGGAAAAGAAACAGGCCGAGGGCATCGCCGCCGCCGGCGGCTCACCCACCCTGGTCATGCGCTTCGGCATCTTGCCGCAGGTCGCGCCGATCATGCTCGGCCACGCGCTGTATTTCTTCGAGAGCAACACCCGCTCGGCCACCATCCTGGGCGTGGTGGGGGCGGGCGGCATCGGGCTGCAGATCGCCGAGCGGATCCGCGTCCGGCATTGGGACGAGGTGGCCTTCATCATCATCCTGATGGTGATCACGGTGATGGCGATCGACTGGCTATCGGGCAAGCTGCGGCGGCGGTTGATCGGCGGGCGCTGACGCCCGCGCGGCCGGCGACGCAGGCCCGCAGGTGATGGATGCCCCGGCGATATCGTCCAGTCCGCTGGTGGTGCCGCTGCAAGGGCGGTGAGCGGGGCACCCGGGGAAAGCCGCCGCCTGCCCTGGGAGCCACGCTTACCCCCCCTTCAACACCTGCACCGCTTCCGCGCAGGCGCCGATCGCGGCCCAGTCGTAGCGCATCGGCGTCATGGCGCAGGCCGCCCAGCCCGCGTGCTGGCTGGCGTAATGCGGGCTGGCGGGGTGGCCGGAGCAGCCGAGGAAGACGCTCCAGCGCGAATTCTCCCAGGCGCCGACATCGAAGGCGTAGCGTGCCAGCGCCCCATAGGTGGCGCGCGGCCCGAGCGGGGCCACCAGCCCATTGGCCCAGACCGTGTCGCCATCGCCGCCGATCGGCAGCGCCGGCGGGTCAAGCACATCAGCGGCAGCGGGGAAGAGTGCCGAGAGCGGGTGGGTGAAGCGCGGCTTGTGCCATTCCCCCCAGGCGATGGCGGGAACGGCCGCGGCCTCGTCCAGCGCCTCGGCCAGCAGCTGGTCCCAGTCGGCGCCGCGCAGCAGGGAGGTGTCCTGGGCGCGCAACAGGGCGGGCAGCGCCCACCAGAGCTGGGTCAGCGGCGCCACGCCGGGCGCGGGCGCCAGCCAGGGGTGGCCCGAGAGCGCGCCCAGGCCGCTTGCTGCGGCGAAGCGGCGGGTCAGGGCCAGGCGGAAGGCGATGTAGCGGCTCGGCGCCAGCGCCTCCTTTGCCATCTGACGGTCCCAGGCCAGGATTTCGGCGCGCGCGGCGGCGCCGGGGCCGGCGACCTCGATGGCGGCGAGCGCCGCCTGGAAGGTTTCGGCGGGGGCGGAGAGGGTGTCGGCGTGGATGGCGGGCGCGGCCTCGGGCGAGCGTGCGGCGGCCTTGGTCAGCAAGGCGGCGATGCGGGCGGCGCGGTAGGGCGGGTGGCAGTCGGTGCAAATGTAGTCGGGGTGGTCATCGGCCACCACGCGGTTGTTGGCGGTGACGATGATGCCGCCCTCGGGATTGATGGTCTTGGGCATGTCGTCGTGGCGGATCCAGCCTTCCCATTCATACTCGCCGGTCCAGCCGGGCATCGGCAGCCAGCCATTGTCGCGGCCGCGGCGGGGGACGCGGGCGCGCAGCAGGAAGCCCGTGTTGTTCTGGGTGTCGGCGGCGACCAGGTTGTGGTCGATCAGCCCCCAGCCGCGGGTGGCGTTGAAGAGATCGGCCACGGTCTTCGCCCTGAGCAGGCGAGGCAGGCAGTCGAAGGAAAGGTCGGTCTCGGCGAATTGCACCGATTTCAGGGCCAGCGCATGGCCCGAGGCAGGGTCGCCGGCGATGACCGGGCCGTGGCGCGTCGTCACCACCTCGATGCAGCGCGGCGCCTCGCCGCGGATGGCGATGACCTCGTTGCGCCGGCTCGTCTCCTCCCACCTGTCACGGAACAGCACGCGGCCGTTCTCGAAGCGTTCGAGATAGACGTCGTGGATATCGGCGAAGGTGTGGGTGACGCACCAGGCGACCTGGCCGTTATGGGCGAAATGCGGGAAGCCCGGCACACCCGGCACGGTCAGGCCGACCACGTCGAAGGCATCGCAGGCGAGGTGGCCCTGGGCATACATGTTCGGCAGCTCGAACAGCCGGTGCGGGTCGCCGGCCAGGAATGGGCGGCCGGTGGCCGATTGCGCCGCGCCCACCGCCCAGTTGTTGCTGCCGCCGCCGGTGGCGTCCGCCTCGGCCGCTTCCAGCAGGGCGGTGACGGCGGGGGCGAGGAATTCCAGCCCGGCGCGCCAGCGCAGCGAATCCTTGCCCTGCGGCAGGATCAGCCTGTCGATGCCGCCATCGTCGTAGCGCAGCAGGGTGGTGGCTTTACCGGCGACGGGAAGGGCCGCGGCGCGCCAGAGCTTGAACCAGACGCTGCCCATCAAGAGGCCCAGGCGGCGCATCACGGCGATACAGTGAAAACCCTCCCAGGGCTCCGGCGTGGCGTTGAGGAGTCGGTATTCGATGGCCAGCGGCGCTGAGCTGGCGATGAAGGCGTTCACCCCCTCGGCATAGCGGGCGATCATGAGTTTGGCGTCGGCGCCCAGTGCGGCGGCATCGCGCCGGCTCGCGGCCTCCACGCCCAGGCGGCGGGCCAGGGCGTCGGCGGCGAAGGCGCTGGCACCCAGCCATTCGGCGCTGCGGCCGAGCGCCCGCCTGCGGTTGAGTTCCATCTGGAACAGCCGCTCCTGGGCATGGACGAAGCCCTGGGCGAACCAGGCGTCGGACAGGGTCTCGGCGCGGATATGCGCGATGCCCTCGGGGTCGCGCATCACCGTGACGGGGGCGGCGAGGCCGGGGAGGCGCAGCTCGCCCTCCAGCGGCGGCAGGGCGGCTTGCGCGGCGGCGCGAATCTCTTCGGTGTTCATGCCAGCAAGCTTGTCGGGCGCCGGCCGGCATGGCTAGCCTCTGCCGGCAGAAGGAGACGTGTTCATGCGGATCGACAGGCGCCTGGCCCTGGGGGCGATGGCCCTCCCCTTCATCGCGCGGCACGCGGCGGCAGCCGGGGCGCTGAACGTGGCGCTGGAGAGCGAGGTGGTGATCCTCGACCCGCACGCCACCACCGCCGCCATCACGCGGACCTTCGCCACGCATGTCTTCGACACGCTCTTCGCGATGGATGCGGAGGGGCTGATCCGGCCGCAGATGGTCGAGAGTTACGAGACCTCGGCCGACGGGCTGCGCTGGGACTTTTGGCTCCGCGCCGGCTTGCGCTGGCATGATGGCGCGGTGGTCACGGCGCAGGATTGCGTCGCCAGCCTGGAGCGCTGGGCGCCGCGCGACGCGCTGGGGCGGATGCTGTGGGCGGCGAAGGCCGAGCTGGTGGCGACCGGGGCGCGCGGCTTCCGACTGACCCTGCGGACGCCGTTTCCGCTCATGCTGGACGTCCTGGGCAAGCCCAACGCGCCCTTGCCGGTGATGCTGCCCGAGCGGCTGGCGGCGGTGCCGGTGGAGCAGCGGATCCGCGAGATCGTGGGCTCCGGCCCCTTCCGGTTCCGCGCGGCGGATTGGCGGCCGGGGGCGTCCATGGTGCTGGAGCGGTTTGCCGATTATGTGCCGCGCGAGGAGCCGGCGAGCTTCCTGGCCGGCGGCAGGCGCGTGAGGATCGACCAGGTCACCTGGCGCACCATGCCCGACCAGGCGACGGGCGCCACCGCGCTGATGGCGGGCGAACTCGACTACATGCAATATCTGCCCTTCGACTGGATCCCCCGGCTGGAACGTGCGCGCGGCGTGCGGCTGCTGGGGTTGGGCGGCATTCATCAGTTCCAGGGCAGTTTCCGGATCAACCATGCGGCCGCACCCTTCGATGACCCGGCGGTGCGGCGCGTGCTGTGGAAATGCCTGGACCAGGCCTCGATCCTGACCGCGATCGGCGTGCCCGAGCGGTTCCGCGCCCCCCCCTGCCCCAGCTTCTTCATGTGCGACACGCCACTGGACAGCCGCGAGGGCGCCGAAGCGGCGCGCTTTGATCCAGCATCGGCGCGGGCCATGCTGGCGGCGAGCGGCTATCGCGGCCAGACCATCCAGTTCCTGACGACACAGGGCGGCATCAGCCAGACGGCGGCGCAGGTGATGATCCAGGGCATGCAGCAGGCCGGTTTCGCGGTGCAGGAACAGGTGATGGATTGGGGCACGCTGCTGGCCCGCCGCGCCCGGCGCGAGGGCTGGAACATGTTCGCCGTCTACGCCAATGGCACGGACATGATCTCGCCGCTCACGCATTTCTATGTCGCCAACACCTGCGCGGATTTTCCGGGCTGGGATTGCGACCGGGAGATGCGCGGCCTGATCGACGCCTTTGCCGCGGCGCGGGATGGGGCGACCAGGCGCGAACTGGCCGGGCGCATCCAGGCGGCGGCGGTGGCGCATGTGCCCAGCGTGATGTGGGGGCAGTTCACCATTCCCGCGGGGTATCGGGACCGGCTGCGGAACTTGCCCAGGGCGGCCTATCCGATGTTCTGGGAGGTGGAGGTTTGAGCGATTCCGATCTGCGCTCCCGCGCGGCGCGCGTGGTGCCCGGGGGCATGTGGGGGCATCTGGACACGCGGCGCCTGCCGGCGGGGTATCCGCAGTTTTTCTCCCGGGCCGAAGGCGGGCATGTCTGGGATGCCGATGGGCGGCGTTATGTGGATTTGATGTGTTCCTGGGGGCCGATCGTGCTCGGCCACCACAACCCGGTGGTGGATGAGGCGGCGGCGAGGCAGGCCGCGCTGGGCGACTGCCTGAACGGGCCGGCGCCGGTGATGGTGGAACTCTGCGAGGCGCTGGTGGAACGCGTGGCGCATGCCGATTGGGCCATGCTGCAAAAGAATGGCGGGGACGCCACCACCGCCTGCGTCACCATCGCCCGCGCGGCGACGGGGCGCAGCACGGTGCTGATCGCGCGCGGCTCCTATCACGGCGCCCTGCCCTGGTGCACGCCGGTGGCCACCGGCACGACGCCCGAGGACCGGGCGAACCAGGGGCGGTTCGACTACAATGACGTGGCGAGCCTGGATGCGGCGGTGGATGCGGCCGGGGGCGATTTGGCGGCGGTGATCATCACCGGCTTCCGGCACGACAATGTGGTCGATCAGGAGATGCCGTCTCTGGCCTTCGCCCAGGCGGCGCGGCGGCTGTGCGACCGTGCCGCGGCGGCCTTGATCATCGATGACGTTCGGGCGGGGTTCCGGCTGCATCGCGGGTGTTCTTGGGAGCGGCTGGGGGTGCAGCCCGACCTCTCGGCCTGGAGCAAGGCCATCGCCAATGGCCACCCGCTGGCGGCGGTGCTGGGCCGTGATTCACTGCGCGAGGCGGCGGCGAAAATCTTCATCACCGGCAGCTTCTGGTGCGGTGCGGTGCCGATGGCGGCGGCGGTGGCGACGCTTTCCGAGATGGACCGGATCGGACTGCCGGAGAGGCTTGAGGAGTTGGGGCTGTATCTGCGCGCCGGCATGGCCGCGCTGGCGCAGCGGCATGGGGTGGGGCTGCGGCAATCCGGGCCGGTGGCGATGCCGTTGTGGCTGTTCGAGGATGACCCGAACTTCGAAAAAGGCGGCACGTTTTGCCGGGCTGCGCTGGAACACGGCGCCTATCTGCACCCCAGGCACAACATGTTCCTCAACGCCGCGCATACCCGGGCGGACATGGATGCGGTGCTGGCGGCGGCGGAGGCCGGGTTCGGGGCTATCGCCGCCCGAACAACCGCCTGAACCATCCGAACAAACTCCCCCGCCCCATGATCTTCTGATGCGCGACATGCGGCCTGCGCGCCGGCGGCGGCAGGGCGCTGGCCACCGTATGCCGGCGCGCATCCTCGGCCGCCACCAGCCGGGTCTCCAGGGCGAGGACCTGGCGCACCGCCTCGGGCGGGTCGTCCTCGATCATGGCGTCGATGGCATCCATCGCGCCATCCCAGGCCTCGGCCCGGCGCAGCGCGTCGACCACGCGCACCTGCTGCTCGGCATCCAGCCCGGGGCCGGAACGCCACAGCGCCACCGCCTCCAGCCGCCAGGCGCGGGCCAGGTCCTGGCGGTTCAGGTCATCGGCGGTCCAGGCCGCCTGCAGCATGGCCTCGGCGGCCTCGTGCATGGCGCCGGTTTCCTCCAGCACATGCGCCCAGGCCAGGAAGCGGCGGGACAGCGGCGGGTGGCTGGCCTCGTTCACCAGCGAGCGGAACGGCGCCGCCGCCACCACCCGGGCGGCGGAGGGGCGGGCGACCTTGATCTCGGGTGCCGCATAGCCGCAGCGCGGGCATTGCTGCAGCCAATGCGCCATGGTCGAGCGCAGCGGCTCGCCCGGGCGCAGGTCGAGGTCGGGCGCCTGCTCCGGCGCGCCCGCGCGGAAGGTCACCTGCCGGCTCTCGGCCTGGCAGACGGCGCAGACCACCTCGCCGGGGGCGGATTTGTGGGCGGCGCTGCGGGGTTGGGGCGAGGGCGTGGCCATGTTGCGGTTAAAGTTAGGGCGAGACGCGCCAAACCCAAAGGGGGATGTTGAATTGATCCGCCGGGCAGCGGATAAACCTGCATGCCCCGTGGCGACCTCTTCCCCGATATTGCTCCTTTCGAGACCGGTTTCCTGCCGCTGTCGGACGGCCATGTCATGTATTGGGAGCAGGTGGGCAACCCGATGGGCGAGCCCGTGCTGTTCCTCCATGGCGGCCCCGGGGCCGGGGCGGGGGCGGTGCACCGGCGGTTTTTCGACCCGGCGCATTGGCGGCTGATCATCTTCGACCAGCGCGGCGCCGGGCGTTCCAAACCCTTGGGCGAATTGCGCGCCAACACGACGCCGCATCTGGTGGCCGATATCGAGGTGCTCCGGCATTTCCTGGCTATTCCGAAATGGCTGCTGTTCGGTGGGTCCTGGGGTTCGACCCTGGCGCTGGCCTATGCCCAGGCGCACCCCAACCGCGTGGCGGGCTGCGTGCTGCGGGGTGTGTTCCTGGGGCGCGATGCGGAGGTGGATTGGTTCCTTTACGGCCTGCGCCGGGTCTTCCCCGACGCCTGGGCGCATTTCGCCGAGCACATTCCCGAGAGCGAGCGGGGCGACCTGCTGGCGGCCTATCTGAAGCGCCTGACCGACCCCGAGCCTTCCATCCATCTGCCGGCCGCGCGGGCCTGGAGCGCCTTCGAGGGGTCGTGCTCGACCCTTCTGCCCAGCCCGGACACGGTGGCGAGCTTCGCGCAGGACAGAACGGCGTTGGGGCTGGCGCGGATCGAGGCGCATTACTTCGCCCATAAGCTGTTTCTGCGCGAGGGCGGGCTGCTGGCGGGCATGGGGTCGGTGGCGCATATCCCGGCCGAGATCATCCAGGGCCGCTACGACATGGTCTGCCCGGCGGAAACGGCGTTCGATCTCGCCGCCGCCTGGCCGCGTGCCCGGCTGACGGTGGTGCCCGATGCCGGGCATTCGGCGCTGGAGCCGGGCATCCGCACCGCGCTGGTGGCCGCCGTGGAGCGGTTTCGGCGGCGTTGAACAAAGCGCTGGATATGCTGGCGGCGGCAGGCCTCGAGACCCGCGTCGTCGAACACCACGCCGTCTTCACCGTGGCCGAATCCACTGCACTGCGTGGCGACCTGCCCGGGCTGCATTGCAAAAACCTTTTCCTGCGCGCGGCGAAGGGCGACGGGTTTTTCCTCGCCACGCTGGAGGCGGACCGGGTGCTTTCGGTCAACGCCCTTGCGCGCGCCGCGGGCTGGCCCAAGGTTACCATGGCCAGCGCCGAGGAGCTTCTGGCCGTGCTGGGGGTGACGCCGGGCTCGGTCACGCCGCTTGGGCTGGTGAATGCGCCCCCGGGCAGCGTGGGCTTCGTGCTGGACGCCGCCATCGCCCAGGGGCCGGCGCCGCTGTGGTGCCACCCGCTGCGCAATGATGCCTCGGTCGCCATCGCGCCCGAGGCATTGCGGACCTTTCTGGAAGGGCTGGGCCATCCCGTGCAGGTCGTGGCGCTGTGACCCGCATCCTGGTCGATGCCGATGCCTGCCCGGTGCGCGACGAGATTTTTCGCGTGGCCGGGCGCCTGGGCTGCGAGGTGGTGCTGGTCTCCAACGGCTCGCGCCCGATCCGCCCGCCGGAGGAGCGCTTCGTGCGCCAGGTGATCGTGGCCGAGGGGGCGGATGCCGCCGATGACTGGATCGTGGAACAGGCGACGCCCGCCGATGTCGTGACGACGGCCGATATCCCGCTCGCCGCCCGGGCGCTGGAAAAGGGCGCGCGCGCGCTGTCCTTCAAGGGGCATGACTGGACGGCGCAGAATATCGGCTCGGCCCTGGCGGGGCGGGAGGTGGCACGCCACGTCAGGGAGATGGAGCAGGCCCGCGGCGGCCCGCAACATGGCCCGAGCGCGATGGCGCAGGCCGATCGCTCGCGCTTTCTCGATGCGCTGGACCGCGCCGTGCATGCCGCCAGGCGCGGCCCGGAAAAGCCGGTCCTGCGCATCCCGCCCGGTGGCTTCTGATTTCATGCCGCCCCGGGGCCTGCTATCAGGGCGGCCATGAAACGTCGCCTCCTGCTGCCGCTCCTGCTCTCCGGCTGCGCCGCCACCCCGCCGCCGCTGCCCGAGGGGCCGGAGATCGGCTATACTTACCTGCCGCCTTTGCGCCTCAACGTCGCCAGCGTGGTGATCGATGAGCGTCTGCCCAATGCGGGGCCCAGCGATGTCGGGCGGGAATTGCGGCCGAGTGCGGCCGAGGCGGTGCGGATCATGGGCCGCGACCGCGTCTCGGCCTTCGGCACCGAAAACAGCGCGCGCTTCGTGGTGGTGCGCGCGGCCATACTGCGCGAGCGGCTGCCGAACCAGGGCGGCCTCTTCGCCGGCGACCCGGGGGAGCGGCTGAACTGCGGCCTGACCTGCCGGCTCGAGATTCTCGGCGCCAATGATCTGCGGCTGGGCTTCGCCGAAGCCAGCGTGATGCGTAGCGCGCCCACCGAGAGCACCAACTTCATGCGCAACCGCACGGCGATGAGCCTGCTGCGCCGCGCCGCCTTCGACCTCAACACCGAGTTCGAGTTCCAGGTCCGCCGCGCACTGCGCGACTGGCTGGTGGAAGGCGAGCGCGCCGCCCCGCCGCCACCGGGCGGCGTGGTACGCGAGGCGATCTGAACGAATCGCGCGGCCATTTGACCCCGGTCAAACCACCCGAGCCGGCCTGCGTTATGCTTCCGGCCACAGGAGGGCACGAGCATGACCGACGGAATTCTGGATGGCAGACGGCTGGCGCTGGAGGAGGCGTTCTTCGCCCGGCACAATGAGACCTTGCGACAGGGGCTGATGGCCGCCGACATCGCCCATGCCCGGCACGCGGCGCTGTCAGCCGCCACCGGCATCTCCGACGAGGCGGCGCTTGCGCGATTCGACCAACTCGGCCTGGCCAGCGACACCTTACTGGCGCTGACCATGGTGCCGCTGGTGCTGATGGCCTGGGTGGATGGCGTGGTGGCGCTGGCGGAGATGCGGGCGGTGCGTGACAGCGCCGCCGCCAGCGGGCTGCGGCCCGAAAGCCCGGCCATGGGCCTGCTGACCGCCTGGCTGGCCACGCCACCGCCGCCGGCGCTGGAGGCCGCCTGGCGGGATTACGCCGCGGCGCTGGCGCAACGCGTGGCGCCCGAGGCGCGCGCCGCCCTGGCCAGCCAGGTTCTGGCCCAGGCCCGGGTGGTGGCCGAGGCCGAGGGCGGCTTCCTGGGGCTCACCGGCCGGGTATCGGGGCGGGAGCGGCAATTGCTCGCCCGGCTGGAGACCGCCTTCCACCCATAGCCCGGGTCGGGGTAGGATAGTGGACCAGGAACGGAGCTCCCATGCCCATCACCACCTCCAACCCCGCGGGCGTGCACAAGCCGGCCTCCAGCTATTCCCACGCGGCGCTGGTGACGGGGCCCGGGCGGCGCCTGGCCATCGCCGGGCAGATCGGCATGCGGGCGGACGGCACGGTGCCGGAGGGCTCGGCCGCGCAGATGGAGGTGGCGCTGGAGAATATCGGCGTCATCCTGGCGGCGCATGGGATGGGGCCATCCAACCTGGTGCGGCTGAACGTCTTTCTGCTCAATACCGGCTGCATCAAGGGCTGGCGGGCGAAGCGCGACGCCTTCCTGGCCGGACACATGCCGGCCAGCACCTTGCTGGTCGTGGCTGCCCTGGCCGACCCCCGCTTTCTGGTGGAGGTCGAGGCCGAGGCGGCGGATTAGGTCAGGTCGAGCAGCACCGTCTTGGCGATGAAGCCGGCGAGCGCCGTGGCGGCGACAGCGCCACCCAGGCTCAGCCGCGGGCGAGCGAAGGCGAAGATCGCGCCGGCGATGATGATGGCCCAGCCCAGGGGGGCGGCGTATTGCAGGGCGTCGGGAATGGCGTGCATGTCATGTCCTCCAATTATCACATTACGGTAGCGCCATTACCCGGAAATACCAAGAGAACTCTTCGCGGTGCCGTCGGGGGCGAAATTGGCGTCCGACAGCCAGGCCTCGATGCGGGTCTGCACGGCGGGCCATTCCGCGGCCAGGATGGAAAACCAGGCGGTGGAACGGGTGCGGCCCTTGACCACCAGCAGGTCGCGCAGCGTGCCTTCGTAGGTGAAGCCGAGGCGGCCGGCGGCGCGAATGGACGGCGCGTTCAGGGCGTTGCATTTCCAGGTCAGGCGGCGATAGCCCAGGTCTTCCATGGCATGGCGCATGAGGATGAACATCGCCTCGGTGGCGGCGCGGGTGCGCTGCATGCGCGGGCTGAACCAGATGTTTCCGATTTCGATATGGGCGTGGGCGGGGTGGATCTCCATCAGCGTGAGCCAGCCATCGGCGGTGCCGCTGCGGTGCGGGCGGATGGCCCAGGCGAGAGGGTCATGCGTGGCGGCGAAATTGCCCACGAAGGCGCGCATGGCGGCGGCATCGGCGAAGGGGCCGTAGCCCATGTAGGCCCAGCCGGAGCCGTCCCGGTCCGATTGCGCGGCGGCGAAAAGCTCGGCGGCGTGTCTGACATGCAGCGGTTCGAGGTCCACGCTGCGGCCCTTATGGGCGATGCGGGCGGGGATGGGGCGGGGCGTGGTGTCGACCAGGGGGCCGACGGGCGGGTTGGTTTCAGCGTCGGCTTGGGGAGGATGGAGCATGCCCCATGCTGGACCTTGCCGCCCGGGCGGCACAACCCTGCCCTGCCCCAGGCGAAACTTGCGCCGCGCACCGCCGCGCAGCATACCGATCCGATGAGCGACACAGCCACCGCAAAAGCCCTCGCCGCCTTCTACCAGGAGGAGGTGACCTGGCTTCGCCACTGGAACGACACCCTGTTCAGCTTCCGCTGCACGCGCGACCCGGCGCTGCGCTTCGTCGCCGGGCAATTCGCCATGATCGGGCTGATGGTCGAGGGCAAGCCGCTGACGCGGGCCTATTCCATGGTCTCCCCGCCCTGGGATGAGGGGTTGGAGTTCCTCTCGATCAAGGTGCAGAACGGGCCGCTGACGTCGCGGCTGCAGCATATCCAGGTCGGCGAAAAAGTGCTGATCGGGCGCAAGCCGGTGGGCACGCTGGTGGTGGAAAACCTGGCTCCGGGCCGCAACCTGTGGATGCTCGCGACCGGCACCGGCCTCGCCCCCTTCATGTCCCTGATCCGCGACCCCGACACATACGAGAAGTTCGACCGTGTCGTGGTGGCGCACACCGTGCGGCAGGTGAGCGAGCTGGCCTATCGCGACTACATCACCAACGACCTGCCCGCCCATGAATTGCTGGGCGAATGGGCCACGGAAAAGCTGGTCTACGCGCCGTCGGTGACGCGCGAGCCCTTCCCGGTGCAGGGCCGCATCACCACACGCATCGAAAGCGGCGCCGTCTATGCCGAGACCGGGCTGCCGCCGCTGGATCCGGCGGTGGACCGCGTGATGATGTGCGGTTCGGAGGCCTTCAACGCCGATACCGAGGCGCTGGTGCAAAAGCTTGGCTTTGTCGAAGGCACCAACAACCAACCGGGCAGCTACGTGCTGGAGAAGGCCTTCGTCACGAAATAGGCTTGGGCGCGCCGAACCCGGCCACCAGCTCGCGGATCCGCGCCGGATCGCTCTGCTCCATCACCCGCCGCGCGAAACGCGCGCAATCATCGATGTCCAGCGCGCGGATCGCCTGCTTCACCTTGGGAATGGCGCTGGCATTCATCGACAGGCTGCGAATGCCAAGGCCGAGCAGCAACGGGACGAGCCTGGGGTTGCCCGCCATCTCGCCGCACACACTGACCTGCATGCGCATCCGCAGCGCGGCCTCGGTGGCGAATTGCACCAGGCGGAGGACCGCGGGGTGCAAGGGGTCATACAGGTGCGCCACGTCGGTCTCGGCGCGGTCGACGGCCAGGGTGTACATCGCCAGGTCATTGGTGCCGATGGCGAAGAAATCGGCCTCCAGCGCGATGGCGTCGGCGGCCAGGGCGGCGCCGGGGGTTTCGATCATGGCGCCGAGCGGGGGGAGCTTTTCCGGCAGCGCCTCGCCACGCCGCCGCAGCCTTCGGGCCACGCGCTCATAGATCTCGCGCGCCTGGGCGACTTCCTCGGGGATGGTGATCATCGGCAGCATCACCCGCACCGGGCCACGGGCGGAAACCCGCAGGATGGCGGCGAATTGCTCCTCCAGCAGCTCGGGCCGCTTCAGCAACAGGCGGATGCCGCGCAGGCCCAGCGCCGGGTTGGGGCCGGAATGGGCGGGCACGCCCTGCCCCAGCGCCTCCATGTCCTTCTCGCCGCCCCAATCCAGCACGCGGATGGTCACGCTGTCGCCGGCCATGGCCTCGACGATGCTGCGATAGGCGTCGAACTGGGCGTTCTCGTCCGGCAATTCGGGCCGGTTCATGAACAGGAATTCGGAGCGCAGCAGCCCGATGCCCTGGGCGCCGGCCTGGGCGATCAAGGGCAGCTCGGCGGGAATTTCGAGATTGGCCTGCAACTCCACCAGCTCGCCATCGGTGGTTTCCGCCGGCAGGCGGCGCAGCTTGCCCAGCTTCGTGCGCTCGCGGGCATAGCCCGCCAGGCCCTCGCGCGCCGCCACCAGCGCGGCCTCGCCGGGGTGCAGCACCACCTGGCCGGTGCCGCCATCGAGCACGGCATGGTCGCCACGCGCCGCCGCCTCGGTCAGCCCGTGGCAGCCCAGCACGGCGGGGATGCCGAGGGCGCGCAACATGATGGCGGTGTGGCCATCGGCGCCGCCCTCCTCCGTCGCCACCCCAGCAATCCGCGCCGGGTCGAGAAGCGCGGCATCGGCCGGGGTGATCTCCTCGGCGATCAGGATCGCGCCGGGCGGCACATCCTTCAGCGACCGGAAGGGGGTCGCGGTGATGGTGCGGATCAGACGACGGCCGATCTCGCGCACCTCGCCCGCACGCCGCAGCAACCCGGCCTTGTCGTCATCCTTCGCCGCCAGGATAAGCGCCGCGATCTCCTCGGCCTCGTCCAGCACCGCAGTCTCGGCCCCCAACATCGCATCGCCGATGCGCTTGCGCGCGCCACGCAACAGCCGCGAATTGCCGAGCATGAGGATGTAGGCGTCCAGCAAAGGCGCCAACTCCTCCTGCGCCTCCTCCGGCAGGATGTTCAGGCGGGTCTTGAGCTTGGTGACCTGCTTGCGGGCGGCGGCCGCGGCCTGGGTGAGCTTCTCCCGCTCCTCCTCCACCGCCTCGGGCCTGATCTCGCGCCGGGGGACATCGGCCGCCACCTCGCTGGTGTCGTGAATCGGCCCCACGGCAATGCCGGGAGACACGGCAATGCCCCGGAACACCGCCTCGGTGCCAGGGGCGCGTCGGGCGCGGGGCTTGGGCGGGGGGGTCA
>JAKFUL010000008.1 GCA_021732665.1 Acetobacteraceae bacterium | reverse complement strand
AATCCAGGCCCCCCCTTCGCACCCGCCCGCCTGCCGCTGCCCAACCTGGCGCTCGCCGGCGACTGGACCTGGCCGCATCTGCCCGCCACCATCGACGCCGCCATCCGCAGCGGCGAGGCGGCCGCCAAGGCCCTGTCATGACCCCAGCCCAGGCACTCGCCACCCTCGCCCCGCTGCCGCCTTTGCCGATCGAGGAGCGACGCCGGCTGCTCGCCGCGCTCCGTGCCGAGGTGCTGGCCCGCGCCGGCGATGCCGCGGTGGCGGCGAATGCCGATTTCGGCCGTCGCTCGGAGCTGGACACGCTGCTGGCCGATATGGTGATCGTGGCCGATGCCGCGGCCATGGTGCGGCGCAAGCTGGCGGGTTGGGCCAGGCCGCGCCGGCAATCGGCACCCTATCCCTTCTGGCCTGTGGTTGCCGCGATCGAGCCGCAGCCCAAGGGTGTGGTCGGCATCATGGCGCCCTGGAACTACCCCATCCAACTGGCGCTCATGCCGGTGGTGGATGCGATCGGCGCCGGCAACCGCGTGGTGGTGAAACCCTCCGAACACACGCCGCGCTGCGCCGCGCTGATCGGTGAAATCCTGGCCAGGGCGCTTGGCGACGCCGTGGCGCTGACGGTGCAGGGCGACGCCGCGGTGGCGGCGGATTTCGCCGGCCAGCCCTGGGGGCATCTGGTCTTCACCGGCGGCACCGAGACCGGCCGGCGGGTGATGGCGGCGGCGGCGGCCAATCTTACCCCGCTGACCCTGGAACTGGGCGGCAAATGCCCGGCCTTGATTCTGCCCGGCGCCGATCTGGCCCGCGCCGCGCGCAGCATTCTCAACGCGAAGGCGGTGAATGCCGGGCAGACCTGCGTGGCGCCGGACACGGTGCTGCTGCTGGGCCATACCATCGCGGCCTTCACCGCCGCTGCCCGCGCCACCGGCGTCACCGCCGCCGAGACGGATGTGATCAACCCCCGCCAGAAGGCGCGCATCGCCGCGCTGTGCGAGGGCGCGGCGCTGATCCCCCTCGGCCCGGATTTCGCCCTGGCCACCGCGCCCGATGACCACAAGCTGCACCAGGAGGAGATTTTCGGCCCCGTGCTGGCGCTGCGCGAAATGGCGGATCTGGGCGCGGCGATAGGGACCATCGGCACGCCGCTGGCCATCTATCTCTATGGCGCCTCGGCCGAGGAGGAGGCGCGGGTCGCGGCCGCAACCCGCAGTGGCGCGCTGGTCTGCAATGGCGCGCTGGAATATGCGGCCTTCCATGCCATGGCGTTCGGCGGCGTCGGCGCCTCGGGTTTCGGCCGGCGCAATGGGCGGGCGGGGTTCGACGAGTTCAGCAATATGCGCGCGCGGGTGCATCATGGCCGGTTCAGCCTGGCCCGGATGTTCGATTTTCCGCGCAGCGCGATGGCCAAGAAAATGGCCCGCCGCCTGGCTGGCCTCAAATAGTCTTGCGGCCGGAGAGGTAGCGCACGCCCGCCGGCCCCACCTCCTCGGAATGCGGATGGTTGGCGGCCATGCGGAAGATGTCGCCCGGGCCGTAGGTCTCGGCGCGCCCATCCCAGCGCAGCGTCAGCGATCCCTGGGTCACCAGCGCGCGCACCTCGAAGGGGTGGGTGTGGGTGCCATTGTCGCCGGCGGGCGGCAATTCCCGGTCCACCGATTCGGCGAAACCATCCGCCGTCAGCCCGGCGCGAAAACCTTCGATGTCGATCATCCGCGTATCCTCGTCCTGGCCTCGTATAATTCGGGAAAAAACCGCCGCTCCATCACGCCCTTCAGATAGGCCACGCCGGCCGAACCGCCGGTGCCCATGCGATAGCCGATGATGCGTTCCACCACCCGCATGTGACGGAATCGCCAAGTCTGGAAGGCGTCCTCCAGATCGACCAGCTCTTCCGCCAGTTCGTAAAGGTCGAACCCCTCGGTCGCGTTCTCGTAGATCGCGGTCCAGACCTCGGTCACGCCTTCGTTCTGCGCATGCGGCTGGGCGAGGTCGCGCGCCAGGATTTCGGCCGGAATGGCCAGGCCGCGGCGGGCCAGCAGCGAGAGGGTCTCGTCATAGATCGAGGGTGCCGCCATCGCCGCCTGCAAGGGGGCCAGCAGGTCCGGCCGGTGCGCATGCGGCTTGAGCATGAAGGCGTTCTTCGCGCCCATGCGGAATTCCAGCATGCGGTATTGCCAGGACTGGAAGCCGGAGGAGGAGCCGAGATGGTTGCGAAACGCCAGGTAGTCATGCGGCGTCATCGTCGCCAGCACGTCCCAGCTTTCGATCATCTGCTTCTGGATCCTGCCGCAGCGCGCCAGCGCCTTGAAGGCCGGGCGCAGCTGATCGTCGCGGATGCAGGCCATGGCCAGCTCCATCTCGTGCAGCAAAAGCTTGAGCCAGAGCTCCTGCACATGATGGATGGTGATGAACAGCATTTCGTCATGCTGCCCGGAGAGCGGTTTCTGCGCGCCCAGCAGCGCATCGAGGCCGAGATAGTCGCCATAGGACATCCGGGCGCGGAAATCGGTGGTGATGGAGCTGTCCGTCATGACCGCAGTCTAGCCATAACCCGCGGGCGGGCACATCTTCCGATGCATGTTGGACCTGGCCGCGCATTTTTCTCAGTTCCTGAACGGCCAACCCGGCCGGCTGCATTTCGCCGCCCACAGCCACCACCCCTGGCCCGACGCCACGCGCGCCGCGCAGATGCAGGCCTGGGACAATGCCGCGCGGCTGATGGACGGGAAGTGGGAGCCTATCCTGGGGCAGAAATGGCAGGCCTTGCAGCAGGTCATCGCCGGGCTGCTGGGCCTGCCCGATCCCGCCACGCTGAGTTTCGCGCCGAACACGCATGAATTCGTGGTGCGCATCCTTTCCAGCCTGCCCACGCACCGGGTGCCGCGGGTGCTGACCACGGATGCCGAGTTCCACAGTTTTTCGCGTCAGGCCGCGCGGCTGGAGGAGGACGGGTTGCTGGCGGTCACCCGCATCCCCGCCGAGCCCGGCGCCGGGTGCCTGGAACGGCTGTGCGAGGAGGCCCGCCAGGGCTACGACCTGATCTGGGTGAGCGAGGTCTTCTTCAATTCCGGCTATGCGCTGACCGGGTTGGAAGCCCTGGCCGAAGCGGCCGGCGAGGCGGTGCTGGTGATCGATGGCTACCACGCCTTCATGGCGAAGCCGGTTGATCTCTCCGGGCTGGCGGGGCGCGCCTTCTACCTCTCCGGTGGCTACAAATACGCCATGGGCGGCGAGGGCTGCTGCTTCCTGCACTGCCCCCCCGGCTGGATGCCCAGGCCGCGCAGCACCGGCTGGTACGCCGCCTTCGGCGCGCTGGACGCGGCGCAGAGCGGCGTGCCCTTTGCCCAGGACGGCTGGCGCTTCATGGGCGCCACCTTCGACCCTTCCGGCATCTACCGCCTGCATGCCGCGCTGAACTGGGCCGCCAGCGTCCACGCCACGCCCGCCGCCATCCACGCCCATGCCCACGCATTGCAGGCGCGCTTCATCGCCGGGCGCCCGAAAGACCTGCCGGAGGAGGCGCTGGTGGTGCCGCTGGCCGAAGCCGCGCGCGGCAATTTCCTGACTTTCGAGCTGCCCGACGCCGCGGTCTGGCAGGCAAGGCTGGAAGCCGCGCGGATCATCACCGACCGGCGTGGCACCCGCCTGCGCTTCGGCTTCGGCCTGTATCACCGCGCCGCTGATGTGGACGCGCTGCTGGAAAGGCTGTCCGCCCTGTGACCCCGCTGGCGATGACGATGGGCGAGCCAGCCGGCATCGGCGCCGAGATCGCCGCCGCCGCCTGGGCGCAAGGGCAGGGTGGGCCGGTGTTTTTCCTCATCGGCGATGCCGATGCCATTCCAGGGCCCGTCGCGCGGATCGCGGCCCCGGAACAGGCCGCCGCCGCCTTCGCCCATGGCCTGCCCGTGCTGCATCACCCGCTGCCCCAGCGACCCATCCCCGGCCGGCTCGACCCCGCCAATGCGGCCAGCGTCATCGCCAGCATCGAGGCCGCGGTGGCATTCGCGCTGTCCGGCCGCTCCGGCGCCGTGGTGACCAACCCGATCCAGAAATCCGTGCTGACGGCGGCCGGTTTCCAGCACCCCGGCCACACCGAATTCCTGCATGTCCTGGCGCCCGAGGCCGCCCAGCCCGTCATGCTGCTGGCCAGCGAAGCCCTGCGCGTCGTGCCCGTCACCATCCATGAGCCGCTGGCCCAGGCCATTGCCCGCCTGACCACCGGGATGATCATCGACACCGCGGCGATCGCCGCCGCCGGCCTCAGGCGCGATTTCGGCATCGCCGCCCCGCGCCTGGCCGTGGCCGGCCTCAACCCCCATGCCGGCGAGGCCGGGACCATGGGGCACGAGGATGCCGCGATCGTCGCCCCCGCCGTGGCCGCGTTGCGGGCCATGGGCATCGACGCGCGCGGGCCGATGCCGCCCGACACCATGTTCACCGCCCTGGCGCGCCCGCGCATGGACTGCGCCATCTGCCTCTACCACGACCAGGCGCTGATCCCGATCAAGACGCTGGACATGGATGGGGGCGTGAATGTGACGCTCGGCCTCGCCATCATCCGCACCAGCCCCGATCATGGCACGGCGCTCGATATCGCGGGGAAGGGGTTGGCCAGCCCCAACTCGCTCATCGCCGCGCTGCGGCTTGCCGCGCGCATGGCCAGCAACAGGAACGCCCGATAATGCGCCTCTCCGTCAACATCGACCACGTCGCCACCCTGCGAAACGCCCGCGGCGGCCACTTCCCCGATCCGGTGGACGCGGCGCGGCTCTGCATGGCCTCGGGCGCTGACGGCATAACCATCCACCTGCGCGAGGACCGCCGCCATATCCGCGACCGTGATCTGGAACGCGTCTCGGCCGAAATCCCCTGCCGCCTGAACTTCGAAATGGCCGCGACCGAGGAAATGGTGGCCATGGCCGAACGCCTGCGCCCGCAGGCCTGCTGCATCGTCCCCGAAAAGCGCCAGGAATTGACCACCGAGGGTGGGCTCGACGTGCTCACCGCCGGCCACTTCCTGGCCGAGGCCATCGCCCGCCTCAACGCCGCGGGCATCGAGACCAGCCTGTTCATCGAGGCAGACGCTGCGCCGATCGAGGCGGCCCTGGGCCTGGGCGCCCAGGCGATCGAACTGCACACCGGGACCTATGCCGAGGGGCCGCCCGAGGCCCGAGAAGGCCAGCTCGCCCGCATTCGCGCCGCCGCCGCCCTGGCGGAAAAGCTGGGCCTGCACTGCCATGCCGGGCATGGCCTGACCTACGACACGGTGGGCCCCATCGCCGCCATCCCGCAGATCATCGAGGTCAGCATCGGCCATTTCCTGATCTCGACCAGCATCTTCGAGGGGCTGCCCACGGCCATCGCCCGGATGAAGGCGATCATCGCCGCCCGCCGCCCCTGACGCGTCAGCGCGGCAGCACGGGCAACGCCGCCAGCGTGGCCTGGGACACCGCCTCGCCCAGCCGCTTGCCGTCGTCATTGGCCGAGCGGAAATGCGCCCCGGCCCAAAGCCTGGATTCGCGGCATTCCGCCGCCGCCGCCTCGGCATTGGGGTAGCGCCGCGCCTGCCCGCCGCCCGCGCCCTCGCCCTGGAACACGACCGATTGGCGCGTCGCGGGGAAAAGCGCCGAGATCATCACCGCCGCCGTGGTGATGTCGGCCGCGTGGCCCGAGGGAAATTCAGGATGGGCGGGGGTGGGCAGCAAGGGCAGCCACGCCGCCGCCGAGGTCCATGGCAGCGCGCCATTTTGAATCGCGGTGACCGGGCGCCAGAAGCAGAAATGCTGCTTCGCCGCCGCCCAGATGACATAGGTGTCGGCCATGGCGACGGCGATCTGCGCCATCGCCCGCGCATCCTCATGGAGCTGGCCCGGTCGCGCCTCCATCAATGTGGCGGCGGTCAGCATGGCCGAGCGGTCCAGGTCGCGGCCAACCCACCAGCGGGCCAATTCCCCCTGCGCCTCGTCCCGGTTGGTGGAACGGCTGCCGCCCCAGGCCCGCACCTCGGCCAGTTCGCGCCGGTAGCGCTCGCTGCCCAGGGCGTTCGGCCCGGGGCCGAACAGGGCTGGGCTGGCGGGCGTGATGTAGGGGGCGAAGACCATCAGCTGCGTGGGCGCATACCAGGGCGGCGTGGGCCGCCAGCGGCCGGTGCCGCTCTCACCCTCGATGCGGATCAGGCCGAAGGGCCGCATCTCCATCCGCCGCAGCGCGGCCCGGCCGATGGCGGAACCCAGATTATGCGCGGCGGCGGCGGTGGCGGGCGAAACCCCCGCGCGCGCTGGCCAGCGCCGGCGCGGCGGCCGAGGCGCCGGAGGGATGCACGCCCGTCAGCACCACAGCCGCCGCCGCCGCCATGGCCAGCCGGGGGGCGGCGAGGGCGGCGCCGGCCGGCGGCTCGTCCAGTTCGGGCGGGCGGAAGCGGGTGAAGCGCGGTTCGGCCGCATTGGCCGCGTCATGCATCGCCAGATGCAGCGTGGCCTGCGCACGCAAGGCCACCACGCCGCCGGTCAGCCCCATCAGCAGACGGGTCCAGATCGCCACGGGATGCTGTTCGCCCGCCGGCATCGGCACGGCGCGGGCCTGCTCGGTCGCAAGCGCATGCGGCTCGGCCATCGCGTTGTCGGCCGATATGGGCTGGCCGGCGGCCAGGCGCGGCGCCGCCAGGGCGGACGCGCCCAGCAGGGCCAGGCGGCGGGGGAGCTCTGGGATCTTCATCGGCCCATTTTGCCCGCGGTTCGGCCGCAGGTCTTGTGATTTTTTTGGCCGGCCAGGCATTATCGGCGCGGCCTGGCCACCATCGCCGCGGCCCAACCCGGGGCCAATTCGCAGAGCAGCTTGACATCCTCCGGCGGCAGGTCGCCCACGAATTCCGCTGCCGTCATCTCATCGCGCAGCCAGCGGCCGGCGATGCGCTCCACCTCAGCCACCGCGCGGCGCTGCGAGGGCCGGGGCTGCGCATCGGCCATCAGCCCGGCCCGGCGCAACACCAGCACCCGGCCGATGGTGACCAGCAGCCGCGTTGCCATGTCGGTGTGCATGCGCTCGGCGAACCGGCCGCTGGCCAGCTCCTCCAGGCCGGCCCTGGTCTTTACGAGCATGTCCCCGGGGCATTGGGCGGGGCCGCTGTCAGGCATGCCGTTCCTCCGTCTCCTTTCCGTCATGGAGCCGCGATTCCCGCCCGCTTTGCAAGCCTGGATTGCGGCGGCGTGCTTCCCCTGGCCGCGGCGGGAGGCTAGTCGGGTCGCATGATCGACCTCTCGGCCCTGTTGCCGCCACCTGTGCTGTTCTTCGCGCTGGGCTTTGCCGCCGGCGCGCTGCGCAGCGACCTGGCCGTGCCCGACGCGCTGGCCAAGGGCCTGTCGCTCTACCTCATGCTGGCCATCGGGCTGAAGGGGGGCGCCGCCCTGGCCATGGGTGCCAGCGCCGCGCTGCTGCCCACGCTGGCGGTGGGGATCCTGCTTTCGCTGCTGATGCCGCTGCCGGCCTTCGGCGCGCTCCGCCTGGCCGGTGGGCTGGACCGGGACACGGCGGCGGCGGTGGCAGGGCATTACGGCTCGGTCTCGGTCGTCACCTACGCCGCGGCCTCGGGCATCCTCTCGGCCCGCGGCGTGAGCTATGAGGGCTTCATGCCCGCCGTGCTGGCGGCGATGGAGACCCCGGCCATCATCACCGCGCTTGTTCTGGCGCGCGGCGTCTCCGACGGCATCTTCTCCCGTCGCCTGGCGCGCGAGGTGTTCCTCAACGGCTCGGTCGTGCTGCTGCTGGGCAGCTTCGCCATCGGCTGGCTCGGCGGCGCGGCCGGAAAGGCACAGCTGGCACCCTTCACCGAGGCGCTTTTCCCCGGTGCGCTCTGCCTTTTCCTGCTGGAAATGGGGCTTATGGCGGCCCGCCAGCTGCGCGCGGCGGGGCGCGGATTGGCGCCGGCGCTCATCGCCTTCGCGCTCACCATGCCGCTGCTGGGTGCCGCCTTCGGGCTGGCGGCCGGGCATCTGGTGGGGCTCTCGCCCGGCGGCGTGGCGCTGCTGACGGTGCTGGCGGCGTCGTCCAGCTACATCGCGGTGCCCGCCGCCATGCGCATGGCGCTGCCGCGCGCCGATGCGGGGGTTTACGTCACCCTGTCGGTTGCTGTCACATTCCCCTTCAACATCCTGGTGGGCATCCCGCTCTATCTCTGGATGGCGGGGGTATGATGGACACGACCGCACGCAAACGCATCGAGATCATCGTGGAAGCGGTGCAGGCCGAGGCGGTGACGGACATGCTCGACCGCCTGGGCGCCAAGGGCTGGACCATGCTGCCGGTGATCCGCGGCCGCGGCCGACAAGGGCTGCGGCAGAGCGGCGACCTCTCGGGCGTGCTCGACAACGTGCTGATCCTGTGCATCACCAGCGAGGCGGTGGCCGAGGCGGTGCTCGCCGCGCGCGACGAATTGCTGGGCGCAAGGCCGGCCATCGTCAGCATCACCGACTGCGCGGTGCTGCGGGCGGAGAGGTTTTGAGGCGGGCGCGGGCGCCCCTCACCCCTCGCTCAGCGCGTCGCGCACCGCGCTGTTGAACTCGCGCCGGTGCAACTCGCGCAGCACGAAGAGGCTGGAGGCGATGAGTGCCGCGGGGTGGACGATCCAGGCCAATGCCGCGAGGCCGAAATAATAGGCGCGCAGGCCGGTGTTGAAATGTCGCGCGGCGCGGTTGGCCACGCGGGCCGCCACCTCCGCCTCGTTCGCATGCTCCGGCCCCAGGCCGATGGCGCCGATCAGGATGGAGCAGTAGTTGAACTGCCGCAGCGCCCAGGTCAGTTCGAAGAAGGCGCGCACGAAGATCAGCATGAGCAGCAGCACGCGCAGCTCCCAGGCGCCATTGGTGCCCGGTGGCTGCGCCCAGGGCAGGGTTTCCAGCACGCGGCGGCCCAGGTCGGGTGCCGCCAGCAGTGCCACGAGGCCGCCCAGGATGAAGATCGAGGTATTGGCCAGGAAGCCCGTGCTGGTCATCAGGTTGCCGATGATGGCGGTGTCGCTGATGCGGTTCGCCCGGTCGAGCAGTGCCAGCATCCAGCGCCGGCGGTGCTCGTCCATGGCGGCGATGACGCTGCGCGCGCGGATCGACGCGATCCGGTCGGTGACGCCGGCATAGCCGATCCAGCAGGCGAAGAAGACCGCCAGCGCGGCCCAGTCGAGGAGGGTCATGGCCCTCTATAGCGCGGCGGGGGGCGGCGCGCCGCCCCCCGGCCCGGTGGCTCAGAGCGTGTAGAGTTGGTTCCAGAAATCGCTCAGCGCGAAGTTCTCGATGTAGAAGCCGCCGCCGGTCAGGCCGAAGCCGATGGTCGGTATCGTGACCACGACGCCGCCCTGGTACGCCAGCGCCAGGATGGTCTCGCGCACAACGTCGGCGGTGACGAACCAGTCGTTCTGGCCGGCGTTCTGGATCACGTCGTAGATTCCGGCCTCGAAATCCTCGAAGGCGAAGGCGAAGAAGTCCTGCCCGGCGCCGCCGACATAGAGATCGGCGCCCTGGCGGCCGATGAAGACGTCGTTGCCGCCATTGCCCACCAGGGTCTGGCTGCCGGTGGTGCCCACCAGCGTGTCGCTGAAAGTCGAGCCGATGATGCGCTCGATGCCGGTGTGGGTGTCGCCCGCCGCCTCGCCCGAGTTGAGGTTGGCGAAGTCCAGGCGCACCGTCAGCGCGGCCGTGGCGCTGGCGTAGGTGGCGGAGTCGAAGCCCGCGCCACCGAACAGGCTGTCCGCGCCCAGGCCGCCTTGCAGAAGGTCATCACCATCGCCGCCGTTGAGAAGGTCGTTGCCGGCCCCGCCATTGACGGTGTCGGCGCCCGCCGCGGCGATGATGGTGTCATTGCCGGCCGTGCCGTTCAGCGTCTCGGCCGAGAAGGTGCCGACGATGAGCAGCGGGTTGGCGGCGGCCTGGCCGGGCGAGCCGATCTCGGTCGTGCCGCCCGAGGCGAAGAAGGCGCCGTTGACGCCGTTGGCGCTCAAGGTCGAGATGGTCGTGTTGTTCAGCCCCGTGGCATTGTCGAAGCTGCCGAAGGGGGCCGAGGCGGGCGACGCGCCGAAGGTGACGCTGGCCTGCAGCACATTGGCCGCGTTGTAGAGGTTCACCTGATCGCCACCGGTGCCAAGGCCCGCACCCGGGCCGGAGTAGCTGCCGATCACCAGGCCCGCGGGTGCGGTGCCGTTGAACCAGGTGTTGACGAAGGCCGCGGCATTGCCGGAGGCGGTCTGGCCGTTGCCGGTCTCGATGAAGATCACCGATTGGCCGGCGGCGATCGAGGTGACGCCGGTGAGCGTCAGCGCCGAGGTGGCCAGGGCGGAATTGTCGTCGAACCTCCAGCCCGTGATGTCGATGGCCAGGCCAGTGTTGTTCGTCACCTCGAACCAGTCGGCGGCGACCGGGCTGTTGCCGGAGGACCAGGGCGCCACTTCCGAGATGGAGACCCCCGAGGCGGTCGGGTTCTCATTGACCACATCGGTCAGCGTCAGGCTGTAGCCGGCGGTGGCGTCGGGGGTGGCGCCGATGCTGGTGTCATCGACATTGACCGTGACCGCATAGCTCGACCTGGTCTCGAAATCGAGCACCGTGCCGGCCCTGATGTATAGGCTGCCGGCGGCGATTTCGAAGAAGGCGGCGTCGACGCCGGTCAGCGACAGGGCGTTGTTGCCGATGCCGTCATCGGTGATCGTGATGTCCGCCACCTTGAGGCGGGCCGTTGTGCTGGTGTTCTCGGCGAGCGTGGTGACCGCGCCCGTCAGCGCAACCGCCGTCGGCGCCGCGTTGGGCAGGGCGGAGGGCTGATAGACCCAGAGCTGCGGGCTGTTGCTGTCGCCGCCGCCATTCTCGCTGACGATGTAGAGTGTGCCGTCGGCGCCCACCGTCAGCCCCTCATGCCCCTGGTCGGCGACCGTGAGCGGGTTGCCCGGGGGGGAGGCGATGGTCAGCGAGCTTGCGATATTGCCGGCGCGGTCGATGTTGACGATCCGGCCATCCTCTTGGCTCAGCAGCAGGATGTTGCCGGATTGCGTGAGGCCGCCCAGCGCGGTGAGGTTGGAGAGCGCGAAGACATCGGCGATGTCGGTCAGCCCCGCCAGCGCCGGGTCGAACAGGTTGGTCGAGCCGGTGGCGGTGGGCGAGCCGTTGCTGGCCGTGCCATTGGCGAAGTCGACCGTCGTCTGGAAGACGCTTTGCGGCGTGATTTCCTTGACCACGATGAAGCCCTGGGTCTGCGGATCCCAGCTCAGCCCCTCGAAGCCGACATTGCCGATGGTGGTGCCGAGCTTGACGGTCTGCGCATTGGCCCGGGTCAGCGTGGTGTCGGCGACATAGGTGAACTGCACCAGCTGCCGGTCGCGCTCCTCGGCCATGACGAAGACGCCATTGCCGACATAGGTGATACCCTCGAGGTCGTAGAACTCCGTCCCCTGCGGGCTGCTGCCCGGGGCCAGGGTCATCGAGTTGATCAGCTGGCCGGTCCTGCTGACCTGGACCACGGAGGTGCTGCCATCGCCTACGATGAACAGCGTGTCGGTGTCCCAATTGTAGGTGACGGCCGAGGCTTCCTGCGCCAGCAGGCTGTTGGTCGGCGGTGTGGTGCTGGTGGGCTCGGGCAGATCGTAGCGTGCCACCAGCCGGTAGATCGACAGGTCGATGCCGGAATTGGCGCCGAGCGTCGCGCCGCCATACAGCCCATCGGCGAATTGCAGCTGCTCGATGCGGGTCAGCGTGTCGGTGCCGCCATTGGCCGTGGTCACGGTCCAGGAACCCAGGCCGGTGTTGCTGATGGTGGCGGCGGCGCGGTTGCCCTGGAAGATCGCGATGTCGAGGCCGTCGCCGCCGTCGATCACGTCATTGCCGTAGCCGCCGGTGATGCTGTCATTGCCGGCCAGGCCGCTGATGGTGTCGTTGCCGGCGCCGCCATCCAGCGTCTCGCCGGAGGCGGTGCCGGTGATGGTCTCGTTGATCGTGGCGCGGACGGTGAACTGCGCCTGCACGGTGGGGGTCAGGGCCGCCACGGTGGCCGGGTTCGCCGCCGCCTCGGCCGCCGAGTAGTAGGGCACCGCATAGGTGGTGACGGTGAGGTCGCCGCTGGTGGCGTCGACGTCGAACCTCGTCCAGCCATAGCCGTGGGTGACGAGGTAGTCGCCGGTCACCAGCGTCGCGTCGATCAGGCCATTGGTCTGGGCGAGGTTGGTGTTGAGGCCGATCGGGTCATAGCCCAGGGCGGTGACCTGCTGGTTGATCAGCGACTTGATGAAGTCGTCACGGTCGTTCAGCGCGCTGTCGGTGTCCGGCGCCACCGGCAGGCTGTTGTAGAAGGCGCTCTGCTGCGGCGTCAGCAGCCCTGCGGCGCCGGCGAGCGCCGCCACGGTCTGGCCGAAAGGTGCGTCGAAGGCGACGGAGCCGGTGGTGATCTCCCAGGCGGCCACGGCGATCTGCGGGCCGCCGGGGAATTCCTGGTAGGTGAGGTTGTTCACCACCGTGCCGTGGATGTCGGCGGCGACGAAGACCACGCCGGTCAGGGCGTTGTCGTTGATGAACCGCAGCAGCTCGGTGCGCTCGACGGCATAGCCCTCGAAACGGTCCTCGGCGCCGAGGACGCCGAAATTCTGGATCGGCTCGGGCACCTGAATGAATTTCCAGACCACGCCCCGGGCCTGCGCGTCCAGCAGGTCGGCCTTCAGGCGGGTGAGCTGGGCGTCGCCCAGCATGGTGCGGTCCTGGGTGGCGGAGGCGACGAGGAAGTTGGCGATCTGCGCCGGATCGGTGATGTTGGCGACCGGCGCCAGCTCGGCATCGCGGAAGCTGCGGGCGTCGAGCACGAAGATCGCCGCGTCCTGGCCCTGCAGGCTGTAGCGGTAGAGGTCACGCTCGCCATCGGTGAGCGGCGCCAGGCCGGTATCGGCGTAGGTCCGGTCCTCGATGGCGTTGTAGGCGGTGAAGGCGGTCAGGCCGTTTTCGTAGAGCTGGGTGTCGTTGACCAGGCCGGTGCTCTCGCCGAAGCGCGGGTCGGCCGAGGCGAGCTCGCCGCCGGCGAAATCATTGATCACCTCGTGGTCGTCGATGGTGGCGAGGATCGCCGTGGTCGCCTGCAAATCGCCCCAGGCGTCGAGGCCGGCCACGGCCGAATAGACCTCATTGTGCTTGATCAGATAGTCGCTGAGCGTCAGCGCCTGCGGCTGGTTCAGCGCCGGGCTGGGATAATCGGCATAGATGGTGTCGCCCAGCTTGATGAAGAGATCGAGGCCGGCGGTCGCGGCGTTCTTGATGGCGGGGTAGGGGGCGAGTTCGCCGCGCCAGTCGCCGGTCACACCCATGCTGAAGCCGTTGCGCACGCCGTCCGTGTCGGCGGTGCGGAAGCTGGCCGAGGCGGTGGCGCCCAGCGCGTCGGTGGCGCGCCAGAAATACTGCGTGCCGGCGGTGAGCGCGCCGTCGCTCAGCACCAGCTTCGCCGGGGTCATCGGGTCGGAGACCAGCACGTTCTGGTTGACCACGATGTTGCTGAAACCCGCGTCGGTGGCGACCTGGAAGGACACGCTGCCGGCCTGGGAGGCCTTGGCGATGAGCACCGCGCTGTCGCGGTCGGCATCGCCGGCGGAGAGCTGCGTCACCGTGCTGTCGTCATTGTTGATGGTGCCCTGGCCCTGGGTGCCGATGGTGGCGCCACCCAGTGTGGCCACGACATTGCTCAGGTTGACGGCGAAGGTTTCATTGGCCTCGATCGTGGTGTCGCCATTGATGGTGACGGCGAAATCCTGCGTCAGCGCGCCACCCGCGGTGAAGCTCAGCGTCGTGCTGCCGGCGACATAATCGCTGCCGGCGGTGGCGGTGCCGTTGGCGGTGGCGAGATCGACGGTGAAGGCGTTGGTGTTGGTCGAGCGGGTGACGGTGAAGGTCAGCAGGCTGGTGCCGGCATTGCCCTCGGCGATGGCGACGGCGTTGACGCTGAGGCTGGCGGTGGTGGCGTCGTCATCATTGATGGTGCCCTGGCCCTGGGTGCCGATGGTGGCGCCGCCCAGTGTAGCCACGACGTTGCTGAGGTTGACGGCGAAGGTCTCGTTCGCCTCGGCGGTGGTGTCGCCATTGATGGTGACGGCGAAATCCTGCGTCAACGCGCCACCCGCGGTGAAGCTCAGCGTGGTGCTGCCGGCGACATAATCGCTGCCGGCGGTGGCGGTGCCGTTGGCGGTGGCGACATCGACGGTGAAGGCGTTGGTGTTGGTCGAGCGGGTGACGGTGAAGGTCAGCAGGCTGGTGCCGGCATTGCCCTCGGCGATGGCGACGGCGTTGACGCTGAGGCTGGCGGTGGTGGCGGTGTAGGACGTCAGCGTCGTCAGGTCATAGACCGTGGTCTCGCGGGTGCTGAAATTGGCCGAATTGCTCAGCGCGGCGATGCTCTGTGTCGCGGCGTTGGCGGCATCGGTGAAGATGGCGTTGTCGATATTGGCGAGGTCGAGCACCTGGCCGCCGGTGATGGTGGGGATGGAGGAGGTGTTCGCAGAGCCCGTACCATAGGGGTTGGTCGCGATATCGATGAAGGCGACCAGCACCGGGGCGCCGGTGAGGTAGGTGCCGCTGGAGACGGTATAGGCCGTCAGCTGGTCGCCCGAGGTGGAGAAGGTGAAATTGGTGGCGTTGGTGCCGTTGGTCAGCAGCGAGACCGTGCCGGCGGCGCCACCGCCATTGCGCGCCACCGATGCGTTGGCGGGCACGCCATCGCCGGCCTGGATCATCAGCACTGAGCCGGCGGCGATGCCGCCCACGGGTGCGGTGTATTGCAGGAACCCCTCGGTGCCGCGGAAGGTGGTGTTGGCCACGCCGGTGTTGCTGCCGGTGAAGCCGCCATCGGTGACGAAGAAGATGTCGCCACCGGCGATGGCCCGCACCGCCAGGATGGCGAACTGGTCCGGGTTCGTGCTGTTGATGCCCAGGAAGGCGATATCGCCGGCGATGACGGTCATGTTCAATCCCTTGCAAGGGGCGCCGGCCACGCCCGTGGCGGCCGGTCCGCGCCCGAAAATCACGCATTGGTTAAGGGCAGTGCGCGCGGCCGGTCATCACGGAACGATGACGGCCACGCGACAAACTCGCGGCAGGGCGATGCGCCCCGCGGCCGGTCATCCGCTCAGATGATGGTGTAGAGCTGGTTCCAGAAATCGGTCAGCGAGAAATTCTCGATGTAGAAGCCGCCGCCATTGGCGCCGAAACCCACGGTCGGGATGGAGACCACCACGCCGCCCTGGTATGCCAGCGCCAGGATGGTCTCGCGCACCACGCCGCTGGTGACGAACCAGTCATTCTGGCCGGCATTCTGGATCACGTCATAGATTCCGGCCTCGAAATCCTCGAAGGCGAAGGCGAAGAAGTCCTGCCCGGCGCCGCCGACATAGAGATCGGCGCCCTGGCGGCCGATGAAGATGTCGTTGCCGCCATTGCCCACCAGGGTCTGGCTGCCGGCGGTGCCGACCAGCGTGTCGCTGAAAGTCGAGCCGATGATGCGCTCGATGCCCGTGAGCGCGTCGCCCGCCGCCTCGCCGGTGTTGAGGTTGGCGAAGTCCAGGCGCAGGGTCAGGCCCGCTGTGGCATTGGCGTAGGTGGCGGTGTCGAAGCCCGCGCCGCCATTGATGGTGTCGGCGCCCGCGCCGCCTTCCAGCGTGTTGTCGCCGGAATTGCCGGTCAGCGCGTTACCCTCGGCGTTGCCGCGCAGGTTGAGGGCGGCCAGGCCGCCCAGGTTGGCCGCGACCACGCCGGCGCCGAGCTGGAAATTGCCGGCGAAGCCCAGGCCGCCCTGGATGGTCAGGCCCTCGGCCCCCAGCACCTGGCTGCCGACATCGCCGACCTGCCCGGGCTTGACGGCATCGACCACCGTATTGGCCGTGGCCGCCGCCAGCGCCTCGGCGAAGCTGTTGAACACGTCGGTCTTCACGCCGCGCTGGGAGAGCGTGACCGCCGGGCTCAGCAGCAGGTTCACCACCACCGGGTCATGGTCGGAGTAGCGGTTGGGCAGCGTGCCGTCGAAGACGCCGGTGGGGCGCCCGAAATCGGTGTTGTAGTCGATGCCGTCGAATTCGGGCGAATTCAACCGCCATTCCTCGACACCCTTCACATGGGGCAGCAGCGAGGCGGTGGAGATGGCGTAGTCGAGATAGCCCTTCTGCGCGTCGAAGACATAGGAGGCGGCGGTGGCGTTGCCGATCTTGTTGTCGATCAGGTTGATGTAGCCGGCATCGGTCAGGTTCGTGATCGGCGTTTCCTGGGCATAGGCGTTGAAGTCGCCCATCAGGATCCGGTCGGGGTCGGCGGTGCCGGTGGGGTTGGATCTCAGGAAGGCGTCCACCGCCTGGGTGGCCAGGCTGCGCTGATTGTCCCAGTTGCCCGCGCCATCCAGCGCATCGGCATCCGCGCCGGTGCCGATGCCGGATTTCGACTTGTTGTGCAACGCGGCCACGGTGAAGACCTCGCCGGTGCCGAGCTGCTCGAAGCTGGTCACCAGCACGGCGCGGCTGGTGTTCACGCCGTTGAACACGCCGCCCACGGTGCTTTGCGAGAGAAAATTGTCGGGCAGCAGGCCGGCCGTGATCAGGCCGGGGACGTCGCTGTCATCGAGCACCTGCACGGTGGTGCCGGTGGCGATGGCGAGGCGGTCGGTGCGGTAGAGGATGGAGACCTTGATCGCGTCGCCGCCGAGATAGGTGACGCCGGGGTCGACGAAGCCCCAGCGGCCGGGCGCGCCGAGCGCGGTGTTGAAGCCATCGACCAGCGTCTGGATGGCGCTGCCGGCGCCGAAGCCGTTATTCTCCAGCTCATTGACCACCATCAGGTCGGCGTCGAGCGCGGTGAGCGCGGTGTAGAGCTTCTGCGTCTGGCGGGCGAGTTCGGCGGCGTTGTTGGCGCCGCGCGCTTCGAAGGCGTTGCCCGGGCCGGTGTTGTTGGTGTTGTTGTCGATGGTGGTGAAGTAGTTCAGCAGGTTGGTCGAGACCAGCTTGAGGTCGCCGCCATCGCGGCCCGGCGCCGCTTCGCGCGGCTGGTTGTCGATGATCGCCGGGCTGTTGGCGGCCTGCAGCCGGTATTCATTGAAGCCATAGCCCAGATTGCCGACCAGGCCCTGGATGGCGTCGCCGATCTGCGGCGCGCCGGCCGTGGTCAGCGGAGTGCCCAGGAAGGTGATGGGGTTGGGGTTCTGCACGTTCAGCCCGTCATCGATGAGCAGCGAACGGGCGCCGAGCTGGTTGAGGTAGGCGGCGTAGTTGGTGGCGTCGGGGGCGTCGGTCTGGCTGAACTGCACCTGCTGGCCGCCCTGGGCCACGCGGACCTCGCCGAAGCGGTCGGCGTTGAAGGCCTCGGTGATGGTCAGCACCTGCGGCAGGCTGATCAGCATGCCCTCGGCGAATTCGAGGTTCGGCAGCACGCGGCCGGCGGCGGTGACGGTGCCGGCGGCGGGCAGGTTCACCGCCAGCGCGAAATCGCTGATCACCTGGGCGGGGGTATAGGCGCCGGCGGAGGTGACGGCGATGCCGGTGGCGGAATTGGCGACGGTGAGCTGCGTCTCGTTGAAGGATTCGGCCACCACGCCGGTGATGCGCACGATGTCGCCGACATTGACATTGGTGATCGGCAGCGACGTGCCGTCGGTCTGGAAGACGAAGATGCCGTCGGAGGTGGCGGCATTACCGTCCCCGGTGATCATCTGGACGTAGAAGCCTTGCAGGTTGCGGCCGGTGTCGGCATCGCCGTTCTGGTAGTCGCCGGTCACCACGCCCTCGATGGTGACGGTGTTGCCGACGAGCGGCGAGGCGGTGCCGGAGCCCTGGATGGCGGAGATGGCGGTGAGCGTCAGCTCGTCATTGAGCACCGTGCCGCTGGCGGTGGCGCCGGCCAGCGCATAGCCCGTGGGGGCGGCGCCCAGGCTGAGGGTGAAGACGTCATCGGCCTCGGCAACCACGTCGCCACGGATATTGACCACGACATCGACCGAGGTTTGCGCGCCGGCCAGCGTCACGTTGAAGGACGAGCCCAGCGAGAGGCCCGGCACGGTCACGCCGCCCAAGGTGATGGAGACCGGGTCGGCGCCGTCGAAGCCGGCCGAGCCCGCGGCGAAGGTGACGGCGATGGTGGCATCGCCAGGTGCCGTGCCGCTTCGGCTGATGGTGAAGGCGTATGGGGTGGTGCCGCTATTGCCCTCGCTGAGGCTGATGCTGGCGGGGGTGATGCCGATGGTCGGCGTGGGCGCGCCGCCGGTGCTGAGGAGGATGTTGTCGAAGCCGACCTCGTCGCGGCTGCCCGAGCCGCCATTGTCGCCGATCGACCAGCGCAGGAAGATGTAATCGTTCTGATTGACGGCGGCGGTGATGATCTGGGCGTCGAGCGCCTGCTGCGTCCAGCCCGCGCCCGTGGTCAACGCCAGCGGTGTGGTGAAGCCGAGTGCGGCGACGTTGGCGGAGAAGCTGGCCGGCTGGCTGGCCGCGCTGGAGACGGCGTAGGAGAAGTTCACCGCCACCGACCGGTCCGCGTTGTTGCGGAACACCCCGTCGTAATCGAATGAGAAGGATGAGAGCGCCTGGGCGCCGGTGTATTGCGCGCGCAGCGTGATGGTGCCGGGGGTGGTGCCGAATTCGGCGCCGGTGGGCTGGATGACGAAGGCGGTGCCCAGAGCGGGCACACCGGTATTGACGGCATAGACACCGGCCGTGCTCGGATCGCCCGAAAGGACGCCGCGGGCCCAGTCGCTGGTGCCGGTGATCGATTCGCCATAATCCAAAACGGCATCGGAGTTGCCGGCCGGCAGGGGTTCGCCGGTGCTGCTGGTGCCGTTGAAGCCCTGGATACGCCAGAGATCCGAATCGAGCTGGCCCGCGCCGGGTGTGGGCTGAAAGCCCGAGCCGTTGAAGCCGGTGAAGTCGATGGGAAAACTGGTGCTGAAGGACATGGCGAACCCCGGATGATTGTGGAGTGCGCTTTACCAGCCCTTCATGATCGGCCCGTGTCAGGTCGGCGTCGGTAGCGTTGCGAAACGGTGAAGCCTGTCATCGGGCCGTGGGAAGCCCACGGCCCGAGGCGTATCAGGCCATCTTCTTCTTCAGGTTTTCGTCCAGCTTGGCCAGGAAGGCCTGGGTGGAGAGGTAGGGCTGGTCCTTGCTGATCAGCACGGCCAGGTCCTTGGTCATGTCGCCCGCTTCCACCGTCTCGACGCAGACCGCTTCCAGCGCGTTGGCAAAGCCGGTCACATCCGGCGTTCCGTCGAACTTGCCCCGATACGCCAGGCCACGCGTCCAGGCGTAGATGCTGGCGATGGGGTTGGTCGAGGTCTCGCGGCCCTTCTGGTGCTCGCGGTAGTGGCGCGTGACCGTGCCGTGCGCGGCCTCGGATTCCACCGTGTTGCCGTCGGGGGAGAGCAGCACCGAGGTCATCAGGCCGAGGCTGCCGAAGCCCTGCGCCACGATGTCCGACTGCACGTCGCCATCATAGTTCTTGCAGGCCCAGACATAGCCGCCTTCCCATTTCAGCGCCGAGGCCACCATGTCGTCGATCAGGCGGTCTTCGTAGGTCAGGCCGGCGGCCTCGAAGCGCGACTTGAATTCGGTGTCGTAGACGTGGCGGAAGATATCCTTGAAGGAGCCGTCATAGGCCTTCAGGATCGTGTTCTTGTGGCTGAAATAGACCGAGAAATTGCGGCTCAGCCCGTAGTTCAGGCTGGCGCGGGCGAAGCCCTCGATCGAGGCGTTGAGGTTGTGCATCCCCATGGCCACGCCGCCGGTGGCCGGGAAGTCGAAGCCGCCCATCTCGACCGCGGGCGAGCCGTCGGCCGGGGTGTAGGTCATCGAGACGCGGCCCGCGCCGGGGATCTTGGCTTCCACCGAACGGTAGATGTCGCCGAAGGCATGCCGGCCGACCACGATGGGCTTGGACCAATGCGGCACCAGGCGCGGCACATTCCTGCAGATGATCGGCTCGCGGAAGATCGTGCCGTCGAGGATGTTGCGGATGGTGCCGTTCGGGCTGCGCCACATCTTCTTCAGGTTGAATTCCTTCACCCGGGCCTCGTCGGGGGTGATGGTCGCGCATTTCACGCCCACGCCATAGAGCTTGGTGGCATTGGCGGCATCGATGGTGACCTGGTCATCGGTCTGGTCGCGATACTCGACGCCGAGATCGTAGTATTTCAGGTCGATGTCGAGATAGGGGTGGATCAGCTTTTCCTTGATGAACGCCCAGATGATTCGCGTCATCTCATCCCCGTCCATCTCGACGACGGGGGTTTTCACCTTGATCTTTGCCATTGCCATTCCTCATGCCGCCCTTCGGGCGCGCTGCTTCTGGTGAGCCGTCGCTGACGGCCCGGTGGGGCCCGGCGCGGTCGCCCGGGCTTATGGATGCGCTCGTTTCGATGCCTTGTGGAGCGGGCGGGAACATCGCACCCAGGCGGGGCGAGAGCAAGTCGGGCCGCCCGGGCCGGGGGCGGACGGGCAAAAACGGTTAAGAAAAGCGTCATGCAACCGTAGGTGGGTGGAAATTCGCCCTCTCTGCAACTAATTTTGGCCTAAGGCGTTGATCAAGAGCGTGCAACTCTCACGCTTCTGTGGGTCACGCATCTGTGTTTTGGATGAAGACACATTTTTGGGGCAAGACTTTCGTCATGAACCAGCTGAGCATTCCCCCTGCGATTGCCCGCCTCTGCGGCGACGAGCTGTGCGAGCGCGTGCCGCAGCTTCGCCTGGCCATCGGCCATGCCCATCGCGAAAGAGCGCGTGAGCATGCCCATGCGCTGCGCGGGTTGGCGGCGAATTTCGGCCTGACCGGGCTTGCCTCCGCCCTGGCGGGGCTGGAGGCGGCGGCGCGGGAAAACGGCGATGCCATGCTCCCAGCCTTCGCGCTCGTCGAGCGTGAGATCGCCCCGGCGCTGGAAACCCTCGGCTATTGCTGAGTTGACGCTTCCAGCCCCGCTCCGGCTGGCCTAGCCTTGGGGCATGGACACCCACCAGCCCAATGAGCAGCGCGCGCGGCTCGAAGCGCTTTACACCGAAATGCGGCCGCACAGCCTCTATCCCTTGTGGGAGGTGCTGCATGCGCTGGTGACCCCCACCCCCGCCACCACGGCGCAGCCCTGGAAATGGGGGTACGCCCAGGCCCGCGACTATCTGCTGCGCGCCGGCGACATGATCTCGGCCGCGCAGGCGGAGCGCCGGGTGCTGATCCTGGAAAACCCTGGCCTGCCCGGCAGTTCGGCCGCCACCAACAGCCTCTATGCCGGGTTGCAGCTGATCCTGCCCGGCGAAGTGGCGCCCTGCCACCGCCACACCCAATCCGCGCTGCGCTTCGTGATGGAAGGCGAGGGTGCCCATACCGCCGTGGATGGCGAGCGCGCGGTGATGCGCCCCTTCGACCTCGTGCTGACGCCGAACTGGCAATGGCACGACCATGGCAATGACAGCGCCGCGCCGATGATCTGGCTGGACGGGCTGGATATCCCCACAGTGCGCTTCTACGCCGCGAGTTTCGCCGAGCGCATGGGGGGCGAGCATCCCGCCACCGCCGCCCCCGGCGATACCACGGCGCGGTATGGCCGCAACCTGCGGCCCTTCACCGGCAGCAGCGCCGCCCGACGGCCACAGGCCCAGCCGCTGTTCCACTACCCCTATGGCGAATGGCGCGAGAGCCTGGACGCGATGGCGCGCGGCGAGGCGCCTGACCCGGCGCTGGGCCACGCGCTGGAATTCCGCAACCCCGCCGATGGCGGGCCGGTGATGCCGACCATCTCCGCCCATGTGCGGCTGCTGCCGGCGGGGTTTCGCACCACGCCGCGCCGCGCGACCGATGGCACGATCTTCGTGGTGGTCGAGGGCCATGGCCGGGCGGTGATCAATGGCGTGGCGCATGACCTCGCCCGGCGCGACCTGCTGGTGGTGCCGAGCTGGGCCGAGCTGGTGCTGGAGGCGGGCAGCGAGCTGGTGCTGTTCGGCTATTCCGATCGCGCGGCGCAGGAGAAGCTGGGGCTGTACCGGGCGGCATGAGCGGCTTTTCCGCCGCCACCACGCAGTTCCAGCTCGGGCTGGCGGCGAACAACAACCGCGAGTGGTTTCTGGCCCACAAGACGGAATACGAAACCGAGGTGAGGGCGCCGCTGGCCGCTTTGGTCGAGGCGCTGGCGCTGGCCTTCGCCGCTCATGACGTCCCGCTGACCGGGAGCGGAAAAACCTCGATCTTCAGGATCAACCGCGATGTCCGCTTCGCCGCCGACAAGAGCCCCTACAAGACCAATGCCGGCGCCATCCTCTCACGCGATGGCACGCGCAAGGCGCGCGGGATCCTCTATGTCCACATCACCCCCATCGATGGGCTGATGGCGATGGGCTTCTACAGCCCCGAACCCGCCGATCTCGCCACGCTGCGCCAGGCGATGGTGCGCCAGCCCAAGGCCTGGCAGGCGATCGAGGCGGGATTGGCGAAGCTCGGCCACGCGCTCTCGCGCGAGGAGGCGCTGACCCGCCTGCCCAAGGGCTTCGACGCCCCCGAACACGCGGCCCTGGCCGAGGCGCTGAAACTGCGCCACCTCGTGATCCGCCAGCCGCTGACACTGGCGCAGATGTATGAGCCCGCGCTGGTGGAGCGCGTGCTGGCCTTTACCCGCATCGGCCTGCCGCTGCTGGAATGGGGCTGGCGGGCGCTGCATGGTGCCAGGGGCCCCGCCCGCGGTTGAAGCGACGCGCCCTTTGTGGTGAAAGCCGCCATGGAACCCAGCTCGACCCAAGACCGCATCCTCATCCTCGATTTCGGGAGCCAGGTGACGCAGCTCATCGCGCGCCGGGTGCGCGAAAGCGGCGTCTATTGCGAGGTCTGGCCCTACAACAAGGCGGATGGCGGGCGCATCGCGGGGTTCAATCCGCGCGGGGTGATCTTCTCCGGCGGGCCGGCGAGCGTGACGGAGGGCGAAAGCCCGCGCGCGCCGGCGGAAGTCTTCGGCATGGGCCTGCCCATCCTGGGCATCTGCTACGGCCAGCAGACGCTGGCGGCGCAGCTCGGCGGCGTGGTGGAGGGCGGCCATGCCCGTGAATTCGGCCGCGCCGTGGTGGACGTGACGGGTGAATGCGCGCTGACCCATGGCGTCTGGGCGGTGGGTGCCCGCGAGACGGTGTGGATGAGCCATGGCGACCGCATCACTGTGCTGCCGCCGGGCTTTCGCGTGGTGGCTGAGAGCGAGGGCGCGCCCTTCGCGCTGATCGCCAATGACGAGCGCCGCACCTACGGCACCATGTTCCACCCCGAGGTGGTGCACACGCCCCATGGCGCGGCACTGCTGCGCAATTTCACCCATGATGTCTGCGGCTGCCAGGGCGACTGGACCATGGGCGCCTATCGCGCCCAGGCGGTGGCCCGCATCCGGGCGCAGGTGGGGCAGGGGCGCGTGGTGTGTGGCCTGTCCGGTGGCGTCGATTCCTCGGTCGCCGCGGTGCTGATCCATGAGGCGATCGGCGAGCAGCTGACCTGCATCTATGTCGATCACGGCCTGATGCGCGCCAATGAGAGCGAGCAGGTGGTGGCGACCTTCCGCGACCGCTTCAACATCAAGCTGGTGCATGTCGATGCCTCGGAGCTGTTCCTCGGCCAGCTCTCGGGCGTGACCGACCCGGAGGTGAAGCGCAAAACCATCGGCCGGCTGTTCATCGAGGTGTTCGAGGCCGAGCAGGCCAAGCTGGGCGGCGCGGACTTTTTGGCCCAGGGCACACTCTACCCCGATGTGATAGAAAGCGTTTCGGCCACCGGCGGGCCTTCGGTGACGATCAAGAGCCACCACAATGTGGGCGGGCTGCCGGACTGGATGCGCATGCAGCTGGTGGAGCCGCTGCGCGACCTGTTCAAGGACGAGGTGCGGGCGCTGGGGCGGGAGCTGGGCATGCCGGAGGAGATCGTGGGCCGCCATCCCTTCCCGGGGCCGGGCCTGGCCATTCGTATTCCGGGCGAGGTGACGCGCGAAAAGGCGGAGCTGCTGCGCCGCGTGGACACCATTTACCTGGAGGAAATCCGCGCCGCGGGGCTGTATGACGCCATCTGGCAGGCCTTCGCCGTGCTGCTGCCGGTGCGGACCGTGGGCGTAATGGGCGATGGGCGGACCTATGACATGGCCTGCGCGCTGCGGGCGGTGACGAGCACGGATGGGATGACGGCGGATGTGTTTCCATTTTCGATGGAGTTTCTGACGCGGGTGGCGGGGCGGATCGTCAATGAGGTGCGGGGGGTGAATCGGGTGACTTATGACATCACGTCGAAGCCGCCGGGGACTATTGAGTGGGAGTAGGCCGCAATCCCTGTGTCACCATCACAATATGCTCTTCGATGGCACGCAGCATCGGAAGATCGCCGATGAGGACACGAAATGCTCGACAAATTCGTCCTAAAAAAACGTGCCGACGCAATTGTCTCCGAACACAATGGTGTTCATCCTATGTACATTGCGTTCTATTCCCACGCGATTTACTATGAATCTGGCCGCGCCAAAGCGGCTTTTGAACGCTTCAACCACCACGTAACGGCCGCCCAATCCCCAGCGGAGATTGTAGCAAGCGTCCATGAGGCGCTTGGCCATGTGGCTGCGTTATCGCGCTTTTTTTTCTCCAGCAACAAATAAGCACTTCCGCGGACGCGATCGGCGCAGCTCCGAAAGGTTTTCGCAATTCGCGATGATTCACCGATCCAGGACCGTGAACTGCGCAATACTCTTGAGCACTTTGATGAACGCCTTGATGAATATCTCCTGGGTGATATCGCTGGGTACATTTTCCCTGGTCCACTGGTCGAAGATGCCGATATTGCTGACTTTGAAGCCGGCCATCTCTTCCGACTTGTTGAGCCGAAAACTGAAACGTTTGTACTATTTGGGAAAAAATATGTTTTTGGTGTGGTTGGCGATGAGGTTGAGCGCATCGCTGATCGCGCTCAATCCCTGGCATCTTGATCGGGTCTTTTGTCACACTACCCGCCAGGGATCGATCACCACCAGCCCGGCGGCATTGAATGCACTCATGTCCCGCGACGCGACAGCGAAACCCTGCGCGGCGGCTATCGCGGCGATATAGCCATCAGGCGTGGGGAAACCCTGGCCCGCCGCGCGCGCTTTCACCGCGAGATCGGCATAGCGCGTCGCCGCGGGGGTATCGAAGGACAGGATGCGGCCGATGAACTGGTCCAGCAAGCCACCGATCCGCGCTGCCAGCATCCCTTTGCGCCTCCCGTCCGGCAGCACGCCGATGCCGAACAGCAGCTCGGCCACAGTGATGCTGGACACGAACAAGGTCTCGGCCGCCTGCGCGTCGAGCCAGGCGAGGACCGATGGGTGCGGATGGGGTTTGATGGCCTCAGAGACGACATTGGTGTCGAGCAGGATCATTCGAAGCGCATCGGTTCAGCGGGGCGCGCATCGCGGACCTGTTCGAGCGCCTCGATATCGGCATTGGTGAGGCCCATCTTCCGGCTCATCTCCGACAGCGCCGTGCCGAGCAGCAGCCTGCCCTCCGGCCGCACGGCGGCCTCCAGAATGGCGCGCATTTCGGCCTCCGCACTTCGATTATGCCGCGCCGCGCGCAGTTTCAGGGCGCGATGCGCCTCCTCGGAGAGGTTGCGGATGGTGACGGCGGCCATGATGGCATCTCCCGTAGATTGATTGCAGTGCTATCATATTTGGACGTTTGATTGCGCTCTGCAAGGGTGACGGCCTCCATGCCGGTCGCCCCAGGCGCGGAATAGTTTTTTATCGTAAAATCAGTAGGTTAAAAGGCGTCCGAATATTCGGATGGTGGAGTGAGCCCTCCCACCCGCCACCATTGCATCCGGCGAGACTGAGGCTGCCGGACGCCACGGATACAGCGGCAAACCGGCATCCCCTAATTCTGCGGCATGGGCCAATCAGGGCCCCTGACCCAGCACAGGAGTTCACCCGCCATGACCAAAACCTATCTCATCACCGGCGCCAGCGAAGGTATCGTCAATCTCTCGGCCGCCGCCGCCACCCGGCCCACGCCCTATTTCGCCGCCTATGCCGCCAGCAAGGCCTTCGTGAACGATCTCAGCATCGCCATCGACAGCGAATTGCGCGGCCATGGCCTCAGCGTCAGCGCCATCCATCCGCCGGCGGTGCGTACCGGCTTCGGCGCCGCCGACAAGGCGGATCTGAAGACCACGCTGGTGCACAAGCTTTTCCCGACTATGGGTCCGGCCACCGTGGCGCGCGCGGTGCGGGGGGCGGCGCGCCTTCGCCACCCCTCGCTCGCCCTGGCAGCGGGGGGCCAGGGTGAACCCCAACTTCCCGCCGCCCCAGGAGGACAGCTGGCCGATCGCGGCCCTCAACCGCCTGCCCACAATGATTTTGCGGCACTCGACAGCAAGAAATCCTGACGTGACGCGGTGTTGCGCCGGCTCATCAACCCAGCATCTTGACCAGCAACTCAGCGGTCCGGCCGTTGGCGATGGTCGCCGCCCGCGCGTCATAGCTGTGGCCGCCAACGCGGGCGAAGGCATGGTCGACGCCGGGATAGATCTCGACGCGGGCCAGCCGCGTATCGGCCAGCCCATCCTCGATCGCCTTCTGCGCCGCGGGCGGGACGAACTTATCCGCCTCGGCGATGTGCAGCATGGTCGGCGCGGTGATCTTCGCCGCATCGCCCACCAGCCCCTCCAGCCCCACGCCGTAGTAGGAGATGTGGCAATCGGCATCCGAATCCAGCGCCATCATGAAGGCCAGCCGGCCGCCCAGGCAGAAACCCATCGTCCCCACCCGGCCATTGCAGCCGGGCAGGGCGCGGGCGGCCGCCATGGTCGCCTTGAGGTCCGCGATGGCCAGGCCCTGGTCCATGCCGTTCATGAGTGCGAAGGCGCGCTGCCATTGTTCCTGCCCGGCATCGGGGTCGAGGCTCACGCCCGGCTCCTGGCGCCAGAACAGGTCGGGGCTGACGGCCCAGAAACCCATGCTCGCCACCCAGTCGGACAGCGCGCGCATCGTCGCGTTCACCCCAAAAATCTCCTGGATCATGATGACGGCGCCGGCGGGCTTTTTGGCCGGCTCGGCCAGATAGGCGGCGAAGCTGCCGCTGCCGTCGCTGGCCTGGATGCTGATTTCGGTCATCGCTTGCTCCTTGTGCTGTGGACGTCTTGCCTTCATGTAACGGGGGATGTTCCGCCGCGCCATGCTCGCCGCCATGACAAGCCTGCCTGGTCTCGGCCGGGCCGATGACCTGTCGGGCACGGGCTGGACCCATGCCGAGTATTCCGGCCTGCGCCCCGCGCGGTTCTCCCGCCAGGGCGAGCAGGGCCTGCGGATCGAGGGCGAGGGCACCGGCAGCTTCGTCTGGCGCCGCGCCCAGGGCGTCCCCACCTGCCTGACCTGGCGCTGGCGGGTGGATATGGGCCCGCCGCCCACCGACCTCACCCGCCGCGGCGGGGATGACCGCGCGATCTCCGTGGCCGTGGGCTTCGCGGGCTTTCCGCCGGGTGCCGGGGTCTGGCAGCGCGCCCAGCACGCCATCGCCCAGGGCGCCGCCGGTGGCCACATCCTGCCGCGCTCGGTGCTGATCTACGCCTGGGGCGGCACCGGCAGCGAGCCCGCGCGTTTCTATTCGCCCTGGATGGGCCCGCTGGGCAAGGTACGGCCGCTGCGCCATGCCCGCAGCGAGACCGGGCGCTGGTTCGAGGAGCGGGTCGATCTCGACGCCGATTGGCGCGCGGCCTTCGGTGGCGACCCGCCGCATTTGCAGGAGATCGCCATCGGCACGGATGTGGACGATACACGCACCAGGGTGGATGCTCAGATCGACCGCATCCGACTCACCGCCTGCTGAAAGAGCCACCCCGTGGACCGAAAAGAATTCCGCAACGCCATGGCCCGCCTCGGCGCCGCTGTGAACATCGTCACCACCGACGGCCCGGCCGGCCGCGCCGGCTTCACCGCCTCGGCCGTGTGCAGTGTCACCGATGATCCGCCGACCCTGCTGGTCTGCATGAATCGCGGCTCCAGCGGCGCCGCCGCCTTCGAGAGCAATGGCGTGTTGTGCGTCAACACGCTCAGCGCCGGGCAGCAGGAGCTCAGCAACGCCTTCGCCGGCTTCACCGGGCTGGAGGGCGAGGCCCGCTTCTCCATCGGCGAATGGGCCGGCATGGAGACCGGCGCGCCGGCGCTGAACGGTGCCGCCGTCAGCTTCGACTGCAAGATCACCGATGTGGTCGAAAAGGGAACCCATGCCGTGCTCTTCGCCAAGGTGGAGGGGGTGCGGGTCAGCGATGGCGGCAGCGGTCTGATCTATTTCTCGCGTGGCTATCACAGCGTGGGGTGAGAGATTTCCGGGCATGAACGCCGGAATTCCCTGCTTGTTTCTTCTTGGAAGTCATGGCCTGTCCTGAGCGGCCTCGGTGAGCGCTGCGAGGGCCAGCAGACCGTCATCCCGCAATTCCGCTGTTACCACGGCTCAATTGGGCTTGAGCCGCCCCGCCACATCGGCGCGGATGCTCTCCAGCAGCCTTCGCGTCTCATGCGCCTTCACCACCAGCCCCAGCCCATGCGGGTCCGCCCCCATGCCGCCCCGCAGCGTCCCCAGCAGCCCGAAGCGGCTGCGCTGGGCGATCGCCTCGGGCGTGCGGCCGCCGCGCGCGCCGACCTGCTGCAGCAGCACCGGCGCCCCCCACATTCCCGGCAGCATGCGGGCGGAAATCACGAATTCCGGCTGGCCATTATAGTCCAGCAGCGGGTGGCTGGCGGTGCTGCCGGCCAGCAGCAGGGGCAGGTTGTTGCTGCCGTCCCACAGCTTTTCGGGCGCCCCTATCGCGGCCACGCTTTCCTGCACATCCAGCTCCTCCCAGCGATCCTCCGGGAAGAAGGCGCTCTCATCCAGCCACTGGCTGAACAGCTGCCGCCCCGGATTGGCCTCCTGCCAGCCGATCATGGCGCGGGCATGCAGAACGGCGGCCAGATCCACGTTCTTCTTGGGGTGCAGCACGATGCTCAGCGTCGGGCCTTCCATGCGCAGCGCGACACTCTCCCGCAGCGGTCCGCCCTTGCCGGCCAGGTGGAAGCTGGTGCTGACGGCGCTGGCCTGGGCCAGCGCCTGGCGTGTCGTGATGATGGCGGGCAGGCTGCGATCCTCATTCACCGGCACCTGGCAGCAATAGCCGGTGGCGAGGCGAATGCCGGCAGGCGTCGTCACCTCCAGCCGCTTCACGGCGTGCAGCAGGCGCTCGGTGATTGTGATGGGGGGGAAGGGCATGGCGGCTAGATCGGCCTGAAATACCGCGGAGTCATTCCAACCCCTCGGCCGCGCGCAGCCGGCCCAGCATGTCGCGGGTGTGTTCGCGCGGCAGGAAGTAGAAGACGAAGACATAGTCGCCCGGGTCCTCGAACACCGCGGGGTTGGGGTTGGCGCGGTGCATCCGGTCGCGGTCGAAGCTGGCGAGAGGTTGCCAGTCACCCCACCATTCCCAGAAGGCGTCATAGCCCAGCGCGTCCAGGAAGGCCGGCACGCTGTAGGTGGCGCCGGCGCGGTGGCGCTCCTCGATCTCCACCGAGAGCACCGGGCGGCAGCGGGTCAGCGTTTCGTGCGCGCCTCTGAGCACCTCGTATTCGGCCCCCTCGGCATCCAGCTTCACATGGGTCAGGTCGGTCAGCCCCAGGCTGTCCAGGGTGATCAGCGGCACCTCATGGCGCTGCTCGGCCACGCCCGCGTGCTGGGCATAGCCCTTGGCGGTGCTGGCCCATTGCTCCTGCGCGATGCCCGCCACCACCGGCAGGGTCAGGGTGATGTGGCCGGCATGGTCGCCCAGCGCCTCGCGCCGCAGCTCCACATGGGCGGGGCAGGGGGCCATGGCCGCCTCCAGCCGGGCGAAGGCGCTGGGCAGGGGCTCGAAACCCAGCACCCGGCTGCCCGGCAGCGCCGCGAAGGGGCGGGTGAAGTCGCCATCATGCGCGCCGACATCGAGCAGCAGTCCGGGGCGGTGCAGGGTGCGGTGGAAGCCCAGTTCATCCATGCATGGGGGTTAGGGCGCGCGGCGCCGCGGCGCAAGGCCGCTCAGGGCCGCGGCGTGGGCGGCGCCAGCCCATGGCGGTAGAGCGCGACCTGGTTGCTCCAGGCCAGGGCGCCTGTTTGGTCAAAGAGGATCAACTCGCCCCGGTCCATGGCCCCGCGGAGATGGATGGCCATCTCCTCCGGATCGGCGCGGGGATGCAGGCCGGCCATGCGCCGGCCCTGCTGGTTGTTGTACAGATCCATGGCCCGGCGCAACGGCTGGTTGCCCGGCACCCCTTCATGGGCGGTGGTGAAGGCCTCGGTGGTGGCGGCACCCACCGCCACGGTCATCAGCGCGTTCCACAGCGAATGGCGCAGCGCGTCGCGATGGCCATCATTGCCGATCCATTCATTGTAGCGGTCGGGCGGCACCCAGGGCGGCGCCGGCGGGGCGCCGGGGAAGTGACGGGCGGCGATCTCGCGCGCAAGCCCGCTCACCTCGTTCATCGCGATCTGGGTGCCCAGGCCCAGCCCATCCAGCAGCCGCGCCTCGGTCGCGGTGATCTGCACCACATAGCCGTCGAACAACGCGGCCAGCATCGGCGCCGGGGACCATTCCTGCATGCTGTCCTCCGGCGTGGTGTAGCGCCGGGCGATCTCTGTCAGCGAAAGCCTGTCACGCGGCAGGCTGGGCGAGGCCGGGGCCAACCAGCTCGCGCCGGCGCGCAGCAGGATGCCGCCGGGCATCCGCATCGCCTCGCGCACGCCCAGGTTTCGGGCGACCAGCAGCCCGGCCGCCACCTCGCGGATCGCCGTGTCGCTCAGCATGGCGGCGGAGCTTGCGGTGGCCACCACCACGGCGCGCAGCGCATCGCGCTCCCCCGCGTCGTCCACCAGCGCGCGCAAATAGCTGTCCGCCTCCGCCACATCGTCGAAGACACGTTCGCTGCCGCCGATCTCGCCCGGCGGGCCGATCAGGACTTCGGTCGAGCCGGCATGGAGGGAGCGGAACATGGACCTCAGCACAGCATGCCGGGGTGGCGGCTGTCACGCCAAACCCTCGGCATCGCGTGCCGGCGGCTTCAGGCGGTTTTCGGGCGCCGCCGGAACATGGCCATGGCGGGCATGATCACCCTGGTCGCGACCGGGATGAGCGCCAGCCCCACCACCAGCCCGAAGGCGCCGGAGAGCAGCGCCCCCACCAGCCATTCGGCCAGCCCGCCGATGCCCGGCAGCACCGCCGCCAGATGCGCCACGTCATGGAACAGGCGGTAGAGCAAGCCCCAGCCATAATCCGACATGCCGTGCAGGATGATGCCGCCGCCCACCCAGAGCATGGCCACGGTGCCGACGACCGAAAGAATCTTCAGCAGCACCGGCATGCCCAGCACCATGAAACGGCCCAGCGCCTGGCTGAGCGGACGCAGCATCCGGTCGGGCAGGCTGGCGCCCTGCACCGCGTCCCGCCTGACCATGGCGCTGAGCGGCCGGTCATTCCGCGCCAGGGCGACGCCCGCGTCATCCGCCTTCACGATCAGCGCCACGGCGCCGTAGACCGCCACCGTGATGCCCACGGCCACGGTGAACAGCACGGCGAACTGCATCCAGAAGCCGGCATCGGGTGCCGCGGCCAGGGTGATGGCCATGATTTCGGCGGAGAGGATGAAGTCCGTCTTGATGGCGCCGGCGATCTTCTGGTCCTCGATCTCCTGCGGGGTCATGCCCTCGGTGCCCGGCTCGGCGCCGTGATGCTGGTGCGGGGCGACCAGTTCCATCGCCTTCTCGGCGCCCTCGAAGCAGAGATAGGCGCCGCCCGCCATCAGCAGCGGCGTGATTGCCCAGGGTGCCACGGCGCTGAGCAGCAGGCAGGCCGGCAGCAGGATGAGCAGCTTGTTCTTCATCGAGCCCATGGCGATGCGGGCCACGATCGGCAATTCGCGGTCGGCGGCGAAGCCCACGACGTAGCGCGGCGTGACCGCGGCATCGTCGATCACCACGCCGGCGGCCTTGGCGCCGGCCTTGGCGGCCTGGGCGGCGACATCGTCGAGCGAGGCGGCGGCGACCTTGGCGATGGCGGCGACGTCGTCGAGGAGGGCGAGGAGGCCGCTGCTCATGGGCTTGATCCTTCTGTCACGCGTCTTGCTGTCCAGCGACGGCGAGGGGCTGAAAGGCCGGCCCTCAGCCCCGCGTCATGCGGTTGCCGGCGGCGGCGACGATGGCGGTGAAGCGGGCCTGTTCGGCGGCCAGATAGGCCTGCGCCGCGGCGGGGGGCGTGGGCATGGCGGGGTCGAGGCCGGATTCCGTCAGCCGCCGGCGGGTGGGCGCATCCTCCAGCATCTGCGTCATGGCGCGCGACCAGGCGGCCACGATGGGGGCTGCCATGCCCGGCGGGCCCAGCAGCATCAGCCATGTCGTGATGTCGGTGCCGGGGAAGCCGGCCTCGGCCATGGTCGGCACATCGGGGAAGCCGGGGTGGCGGGCGCTGCCTGTCACCGCCAGCGGCCGCACCAGCCCGCCGCGGATTTGCCCGGCGGCGGTATTGAGCACGGAGAAGCCGAAGCCCACCTCGTTCTTCATCACCGCCTCCAGGATAAGCCCGCCGCCGCGATAGGGGACGTGGGTCGCTTCCAGCGCCGTGCCCTGTCCGGCTTCCTGCAGGAACAGCTCGCTGGTGAGGTGCGAGGTGGCGCCGATGCCGCTGCTGGCATAGGCCACGCGGCCGTTCTGCGCCCGGATCCAGGCCGCCAGATCCGCGGCGCTGCGGGCGGGGTGGGCCGGGGCCACCACCAGCACCATGGGTGTCGCGCCAAACATGCCCAGCGCGGTGAAATCGCGGGACGGGTTGTAGCGCACCGTGGCCGGCGAGACGGCGGGCGCGATGACCAGCGCCGAGGGGTCGGAGATGATCACCAGATGCCCGTCCGGCCGCTGGTTGCGGATGTGTTCCAGCGCCACCGCGCCGCCCGCGCCGGGCCGGTTCTCCACCACCACATTCTGCCCCAGCGCCGCCGAAAGCGCGGGCGAGGCGATGCGCGCCGCGATGTCCGAGCTGCCGCCCGGCGCGAAGCCGTTCATCAGGGTCAGCGTGCGTTCGGGAAAGCCCTGCGCCAGCGCGGGGGCGGCGAGGGCCAGCAAGGGCAGGTGGCGGCGCAGCATCAAGCGATCTCCCTGATCGATGCAATGGCCGCGAGCACGGCCCGTTCCAGCCGCCATATAGCGACTTCCGCCTGCTCTGGTGCGATCGCTTCGAAGACAAGTTGACTACCGGGGATGGCCTGGCCCAGGCGGTGCAGGTCGGCGGTGATGACCGTCGCGATCTTGGGGTAGCCGCCGGCGGTCTGCCGGTCGGGCATCAGCACGATGGGCTGGCCGTCGCCAGGGACTTGGAGGCAGCCGGTGTTGTTGCCGTCGGAGACGATCTCCTTCGGGCCGAGATGTTCCAGGGGCGCGCCGAACAGCCGCATGCCCAGCCGGTCGGCATTGTTGGTGACCTGGTAGGGCTCGGTCAGCAGGGTGCGGATCGCGGCCTCGGTGAACATGTCGGCATGCGGACCGAGCAGCACGCGCAGCGGGCGGGCGCGTTCGGCGGCGACGGGGTGGGGCAGCAGGCGCTCGGGCATGGCCGGGGCCTCGGGCAGGGCAAGGGGCAGGGCGTCGCCGGCGGCGAGACGGCGGCCCTGGAAACCGCCGAACCCCGCGCGGGTATAGGTGGAAAGGCTGCCCAGCACGGGCGCGAGCGCGAAGCCGCCCTGCACGCAGAGATACGCCGCGCCCCCCCGGATCCGGCCGATATGCAGCCGCTGGCCGTGCCGGGCGGTGTGGCTGCGCCAGGGCGCCAGCGCCACCCCGTCCAGCGTCACCGGGGCATCGGCGCCGGTCACGCAGAAACGCAGCGAGGCGGCCTCCACCACCATCCCCGCGCCAACGCGGCACATCTCCAGCGCGGCGGTGTTCTGCTGCTGGCCCAGCACCGCATTGCCCATCCGCAGCGCCAGCCCGTCCAGCGCGCCCGAGGGCGGCACGCCGATGCGCTGATGGCCGACCCGGCCCAGATCCTGGATGGTGCTGAACAGGCCGGGCTCGGAGATGCGCAGGCTCATGCCCGGCATCTTTCGATCGGGTTGCGGCTGCCATCGGCGAAGCCCGCGGCCCAGCTTTCAAATTCCTCCCGGCCCATGGGGCGGTGTTGCACCCCATCCCCGGGAGAGAGCAGCGAGGGCTGCGCCCAGCCGGGATCGAACAGCGGCACCGGGGTGCGGCCGAGGATATTCCAGCCGCCCGGCGTGGCCTGGGGATAGATGTTGGACATTTCCAGCGCGATGGCCACGGTGCCTGCCGGCACCACCAGGCGCGGCGGCACCCGGCGCGGCAGCACCAGCAAGGGGTCGAGGCCGCCCAGATAGGGCAGGCCGGGAAAGCTGCCCACCGCGATGGCGGTGTAGGTGGCGGCGGTGTGGCGCTGGATCACCTCGGCTTCGGTCATGCCCTTGGTCGCGGCGATCTCCGCCAGGTCGAGGGCGAATTCGCCCTCGTAGCAAACGGGGATGATCCAATGTGCGGCGCTGATCTCGACCTCGTCGAGATGGCCGGCGAGCGCCTCCAGCAGGGCGGTCAGGCGGCGGGCGGAGAGACGCAGCGGGTCGTGCAGCACGAGAAGGCTGCGCAGGCAGGGCATGGTCTCGATCAGCCCATCGGGGGCGGCGGCGTTCAGCGCCACGTCGAGCGCGCGCACATCGGCGACCGCGGCCGGGTCCAGCCGGTCCGAGAATTCCGCCAGCATGGCGCCGTCGCCGGCCTGTCGCAGTCGCATCATGGTGCCAAACTCGCCCCCCGGCGCGGGCTTGGCAAGCGCGGCGTGCCCGTTAGGGTGCGGTGGTTCTGCAAGGAGGTGCCCCCATGCCCATCGTGAATATCAACGCCGATATCGGCGAGAGTTTTGGTGCCTGGAAGATGGGCAATGATTCGGGCGTCATGCCGCTGATCAACAGCGCCAACATCGCCTGCGGCTTCCATGCCGGCGACCCGATGGTGATGCGCAAGACCGTGGAACTGGCCATGGCGCATGGCGTGACGCTGGGCGCCCATCCCGGCTACCCCGACATTCAGGGCTTCGGCCGGCGGCCGATGCGGATGAACGCGGCCGAAATCGAGAACATGGTCGCCTACCAGATCGGCGCGCTGATGGGCGTGGCGGCGATGGTCGGCGGCAGGATCACTCATGTGAAGCCGCATGGCGCGCTGAACAATGTCGCCGCCAATGACGAGAGTGTGGCCATGGCCATGGCGCGCGGCGTGAAGGGCGTGGATGCCAGCCTGATCTATGTCTGCCTCGCCCATAGCCAGATCGAGAAGACCGCGCGCGCCTTGGGCATGCGCGTCGCGGTCGAGGGTTTCATCGACCGGATGTATGACGAGGACGCGAACCTGACCGACCGGCGCAACAAGGACGCGCTGCATCACGACCCGGCGGTGGCCGCGGCACAGGCGGTGGCGATGGCGGTGGAGGGGGTGATCGTGACGCGCGAGGGCAAGCGCATCCCGACCGAAATCCACTCGATGTGCCTTCATGGCGATGAGCCGACGGCGCAGGCGGTGGGCGGGGCGGCGCGTCAGGCGCTGATCGCGGCCGGGGTGGTGCTGAAGGGCCTGCCGGAGATGGGGCTGTAGAGATGGCAGGCGACGGCGCGGCCGTCTGATAGCGCCTTCAGCGGCGGCACGATTTTGGAGCATATCGCCAGCCCCGCGCCGCAGCGGGGGTGGAAGGCGCAGCCCGGTGGCGGTGCCGCGGCGGAGGGGATTTCGCCGATGATGCGGGGCAGGATGCCGCGTCGCGACGGGTCGGGTTCGGGCGAGGCCTCGCGCAGCATATTGGCGTAGGGGTGCAGGGGGGCACGCAGCACCTCCGCCACCGGGCCTTGTTCGACGATGCGTCCCAGATACATCACCGCCACCGTGTCGCAGAACCAGCGCACGACGGAGAGGTCGTGGCTGACGAAGAGGAAGGCGAGGCCCCGGCGTTCCCGCAATTCGCGCAGCAGCAACAGCACCTGGGCCTGCACCGAGACATCCAGCGCCGAGACCGGTTCGTCGGCCACGATGAGTTCGGGTTCCACCGTCAGCGCACGGGCGATGCCGATGCGCTGGCGCTGGCCGCCGGAGAATTCATGCGGGTAGCGGTCGAGCGCATCGGCGGGCAGCCCGACCTCGTCGAGCAATGCGGCGGCGCGGCGGCGGGCATCGGGGCCGGTTGCGATGTTGTGCACCGCCATGGGTTCCATCAGCGCCGAGCCCACGGTCTGGCGCGGGTTCAGGCTGGAATAGGGGTCCTGGAAGACGATCTGCATGCGCCGGCGCATGGTCTTCAGCGCCTCGCCCCGCGCGGTCAGCACGTTCTCGCCCTTGAAGCGCACGGTGCCGGCGGTGGGCTCGATCAGGCGCAGCATGGCGCGGGCGGCGGTGGATTTGCCGCAGCCGCTTTCGCCGACCAGGCCCATGGCCTCGCCGGGCTGGATGGTGAGGGAGATATCCTCGACGGCGCGGATGGTGGTGGTCTTGGGCCAGGGGAAGCCGCGACGCTGAAGGAAGTGTTTTTGCAGCCCGCGGACTTCCAGGAGCGGGCTATTCATTGCGCAGTTTCGGGTCGGTCGCGTCGCGCAACCCGTCGCCGACCATGTTCAGGCCGAGCACGAGCAGCAGGATGGCGATGCCGGGGAAAATGGCCAGCCAGGGCGCGTCCAGGATGTTCTCGAACCCATCGCGCGTCATGCCGCCCCAGGTGGGTGTGGGGGGTTTCACGCCCAGGCCGATGAAGGAGAGCGAGGCCTCGGTGCGCACGGCGGTGGCCATCCAGAGGCTGCCCATCACCAGCAGTTCCGAGAGGATGTTTGGCAGGATGTGCCGGAAGATGATTCGGGTGTGGGAATAGCCCAGCGCGTGCCCGGCCTCGACGAAGGCGCGCTCCTTCAGCACCAGGGTGGGGGCGCGGGCGATGCGGGCGAATGGGGCTATGGCGGTGAGCGCGATGGCGATGACGAGGTTGATGAGGTCCGGCCCCAGCAGCGCCACCACGATCAGGCCCAGGATCAACGAGGGAAAGCTCAGCAGCACATCCATGGTCTGCATCACGATCAGGTCGAACTTGCCGCCGATATAGCCGCTGACCATGCCGATGACGCCGCCGATCACGATGGCCGCCGCGATGGCGCCGAGCGAGACGGTGAGCGAGATCTGTGCCCCCCACATCAGGCGGGAGAGGATGTCACGGCCGAACTGGTCGGTGCCGAGGAGGAATTCGTCGGAGGGGCCTTGCAGGCGGGCGATGATGTCCTGCTCGGTCGGGTCGTAGGGCGCGAGAAAAGGCGCCAGCACGGCGGCGGCCACGATGAGCAGCGTGATGATGGCGCCCGCGGTGGTGGTGGGGTTGGAGGTGGCGCGCATCAGGGCGCGGCGGATGGGCGTCATGCCTGCTTCACCCGCGGGTCGAGCACGCCATAGAGCAGGTCGGTGATGAGGTTCACCACCACGATGATGAAGCAATAGATCACCATCAGCCCCTGCAACATCGTGTAGTCGCGCTGGTTCAGCGCGCCCACGATCACCTTGCCCAGGCCGGGCCGGTTGAAGACGATTTCGGTGAGGACGCTGTTGCCGATCAGGATACCGACATAAAGCCCGACCACGGTGACGATGGGCAGCGAGGCGTTGCGCAACCCATGCACCCAGACCACGCGGCGCCAGGGCACGCCCTTCGCGCGCGCGGTGCGGATATAGTCCTCGGAGAGCGAGGCCAGCATGGCGGAGCGGGTGACGCGGGTGATGTAGGCCGCCATGACAAGTCCGAGCGTGAGGGCCGGCAGCACCAGCTTGTAGAGGCGGTCGGGGATGTCGTTCAGCTCCGCCGAGCCGATCACGGGGAAAATCCGCCAATGCAGCGCGAAGGCGAGGAGCAGGAAGATCCCCGAGACGAAGACCGGGAAGGACAACCCGATCAGCGACAGCAGCCTGGCCGCCACATCGATCACGCCATTGCGGTGCAAGGCCGCCCAGATGCCGACCGGCACCCCCACCACCACGCCGACCAGCATCGCAGCCAGGGTGAGATCGACGGTGTGCGGCAGCACCGCCGCCACCTCCTCCAGGATCGGCCTACTGGTGACCATGGAGGCGCCGAAATCGCCGGTCAGCGCCGCTGATATGAAGCGGAAATACTGCGTCCAGATCGGCACATCCAGGCCGAGGCGGGCGCGCAGCGCGGCGGCGGCCTCGGGCGTCGCCTGGTCGCCCAGGATCACCATCGCCGGGTCGCCGGGCACGATGCGCACGATGATGAAGACCAAGGTCAGTACCGCCAGCAGCGTGGGGATGGAGGCCAGCAGGCGGCGGGTGACGAAGCTGATCATCGGCCGGTCCGTCCGGTGCTGAAGCTGGCTGTCACGGGGTAATCCGCGTCGCCTCCGTGATCAGCGGCCCCAGGCTCATGGCTCCGGTCAGGGGATAGCCGTAATCCACGTTGTTCCGGCGGGCAAAGACCAACAATGTCTCGATCACCGGCACGCCGCAGACCGCGCGCACCAGCAGGTTCTGTGCCTCGGCCCAGAGGCGCAGCTGCTCGGCCGGGTTGGTGGAAACCCGGGCGGCGTCGATCTGGCGGTCGGCCATGTCGCAATGCGAGAAATTGGTCACCGCGGTCGGCGTGCCGACGCGCGAACGGCCGTGAAAGAACTGGCTGAGATAGATATCGGCCACCGGGAAGCGCGCCGCCGCGTAATAGACCAGCGGCGAGAGGTTCTGCCTGATCTGCTGGTGGAAGGTCGCGTGTTCCACCACCTGCAAATCCAGCGTGATGCCGGCGCGGCGGAGCTGCTGCTGGATCACCTGCATGCCGCTCAGCATTTCCGGCAGCTGCGTGTGGACGACGCGGATGGTGATGCCGCCGGCGTGCCCGGCCTCGGCCAGCAGCGCCCGGGCGCGGGCCAGGTCGAAGGGCAGCAAGCCATTATCGGCGGTGAAGCCGAGATAGCCGCGAGGCACCAGCGACTGGCCCTCGCGGGACACGTCCGCGCCGCGCCAGCGCACCATCTCGGCGCGGTTCACCGCATGCGCCACCGCCTGGCGGATGCGGAAATCATTGAAGGGCGGGCGGGTGGTATCGAGGTTGAGGATGGTCAGCTCACCCGGCTCGAAGACATCCACGGTGACGCCGGGCAGCGCCCGGTTGCGGGTCACCCAGGTCTGGTCGGCGCGGCCGTAATTGATGTCGAGCTCGCGGTTCTGGAAAGCCAGATCGCGCGAGGCGTCGGAGGGGATGAAGCGGTAGGAGATGCGGGCGATCTGCGGCGCGCCGCGGAAATATTGCGCATGGGCCACAAGCTCGGCGCTCGCATTGGGCGTCACCCGTTCCAGCGCGAAGGGGCCGGTGCCGATGGGGGCGCGGGCGAAACCATCGCCGCGCTCCGTCGCCGCGCGGCGGCTGACGATGTAGCCGCCAGAGTAGTTGGTGACGATGCCGAGCAGGCTGGGGACGTTTTCGCGCAGCACGATCCGCACGGTGTGGGGGTCCACCGCCTCGATCGTCTCGAAGGCGCGGAAATCGGCGGAGAAGGCTGAGGAGGCGGCGGTGGCGGCGCGCCGCAAGCTGAACACCACGTCATCGGCGGTGAGCTCGCCGAAGCCGCCATGGAACTGCACGCCGCGGCGCAGGTAGAAGGTCCAGGACTTGCCGTCCGCGCTGCTGTCCCAGCGCTCGGCCAGGTCCGGCTCGATCTTCGCCGGGTCGATCGAGCCGGGGGGGAAGCGCACCAGGCCGTTGAACATCCAGGCCACCGCGACGCGGTCGATGGTCGAGACGGCGAAATGCGGGTCGAGGCGGCCGACATCCTGCGCCGCCATGCCGATGCGCAGGGTCTGCGCATTCGCGGCTCCGGCGCAAACCAGCAGCGCCACCAAAAGCTTCTTCATCGCCCACTCCTCATTCCAGACGCGTCTTCGACGCGTCTTCTGCCAACGCAGTCTGCCGCGCGAAGCGGCCGATGTCGAAGGCTTCCAGCGGCACGTCGGTGCGGCCATCCAGCACCAGCTCGCTCAGGATGGCGCCGATGGCCGGCCCCAGCATGAAGCCATGCCCCGAAAACCCGAAGGCATGGATCAGCCCTGATGTGGTGCGGCTGGGGCCGAGCACCGGCAACGCATCGGGCATGCCGCCATCGATGCCGGTCCAGCAGCGGATGATCATGGCGTCGGCCAGATGCGGGATGATTTCGACCGCACGCGCCATGGCGGCAAAGGCGGGCTCGGGCAGGGGGCGCGACGTCGGCAGGGCGGGGTCGCTCTCGCCCCTGCCGCCACCGAAGATGACATTCCCCCGCGCGATCTGCCGGAGATACACGTCGCCCCCCACCACGCCGAGATTGCGGGTGCAGAAGAAGGGCAGCGGCTCGGTCACCAGCATGTTGGGGTTGAGAGGGTAGACCGGCACCGGCTCGCCGAATGTTTCGGCGATCTTGCCGCCCCAGAAGCCGGCGCAGTTCAGCAGCACCGGCGCCTCGAATTCCCGCCCCGAGGCTTCGACGCGGAAACCGGGCTCGATTGCCGTCACCTCGTGGTGTTCCAGCAAGGTGGCGCCGGCCTCGCGCGCCGACCGCGCCAGCGCCGAGGCCAGCAGGCGGGGATTGGCCGAACCATCCTCGGCCAACAGCGAACCCGCCACCACGCGGTCCGAAAAATACGGATGCTGCGCCCGGATGGCGTTGCGGCCGAGCATGCTGGCCTTCAGGCCATGTTCGGCCGCCATCTCGTTCCAGCGCAGCAGCTCCGCCTCCTCGGCCTCGCCGCGCGCCAGTTTCAGATGGCCGCAGGGGTCGAATTCGGCATCCGTGCCGCAGAGCTCGCGCATGCGCGACCACAGCGCGCGGGAGCGGATGGCCAACGGGATTTCGGCGGGGTGGCGCCCCTGTTGGCGCACGCCGCCATGGTTGACGCCACTGGCCTGGCTGCCGACCAGGCCGCGCTCCAGCAGCACCACATCAGCGCCCCGGCGGGCGAGGTGAAGCGCCGCCGAGCAACCGGCGCCGCCACCGCCCAGGACCAGCACATCGGCGCGCGTCACAACACCACCGGCTTCACCGGCATCTGCCCACGCAGCCGGCCGACCTCGGCGATGTCGCAGCCGATCGCCTGCGCCAGCACCTCGGCCGCCGGCGGACCGCAGAGCCGGCCCTGGCAGCGGCCCATGCCGACACGGGTAGCCGCCTTGCCGCGATTGATCTCGGGGGCGGCGGAGGCGCGCATCTCGGCCGCCGTGATCGCCTCGCAGCGGCAGAGCAGGGTTTCATCGGGCATGGCGGCGGCGAGCGCGTGGGGGTAGGGGAAGGCCCGTTCCAGCGCGCGGCGGAACCGCGCCTCGCGCGCCAAGGCGCGGTCGAGCAGGGTGGTCTCCAGCGGGTCGGGTTTTTCGCCGATGTCCTGCAGCACGGCCAGGGCGGCGCGGGTGCCAGCCAGCTCGGCCACCACGCTGCCGCCGATGCTGGCGCCATCGCCGGCCAGGTAGACCCCGGGGACGGAGGCGCGCCCGGCCGCGTCACGCTCGGGCAGCCAGAGGCGTTGCAGCCGGTCGAATGCGAAGCGCGCGCCGGCCAGGTCGGCCAGCTGCGTCTCGGGCTTGAGGCCCCAGCCCATGGCGACGGCATCGACCTCGGTGCGGTGTTCCCACCCACGCGAATCTCGCCATCGCAGGGCGGTGCAGCCTTCCTCCACCCGCAGCGGCACCGCACCCGTTTGCACCTTCAGCCCCGCACGCCAGGCCATGCCGCGCAGGGCGGCAGCCGGGTTCCAGGCCAGTCCGGGCACCGCGCGCAGCGTGGTGGACCAGGCAGCGCTTTCCAGCACCAGCACGGGCGGCGCGCCGACCTTGGTCAATTGTTGCGCCAGCAACAGCAGCAGCGGCCCGGTGCCGCACAGCGCCACCCGCCGGCCGATGGCCAGCCCCTGGGTCTTCAGCGCGATCTGCGCCGCACCCAGCGAGGTGACGCCGGGCTGCGTCCAGCCGGGGATGGGCACCACGCGGTCCATGGCGCCGGTGCACAGGATGATGCGCTCCCAGCCCAGCCGCTCATGGGTGCCGTCGGACACCACATCCAGATCGCCGGGTCGCAGGTTCCACACCAGCGTGTCCGGGCGCCAATCGGTGAGGGGCTTCAGCGCGGCCAGGGCGGCATGCAGCGCGAAGGCGCGCCCGTGGTCGGCGCCGTAGAGCGCCCTGTGCCCGCGCGAAAAGCCCGGCGGCGGTTTCTGGAAGACGCGGCCGCCGCCATCGGGGGCCTCCTCGATCCAGATCGGGCGGAGCCCTGCGGCCACCAGGCGCTCCACCGCGCGCACCCCCGCGGGGCCGGCGCCGACCACGACCACGCTCATCGCCGGCGCAGTTTCATGCCGGGTTCGAGCAGCGTGCCGCAGGCCCGCCTGGCGCCGCGTCCTTCGACGAGGACGAAGCAATCCTGGCAGGCGCCCATCCAGCAGAAGCCGGCACGCGGGCCGTCGCCGAATTCGCTGTGCCGGACATGGCCATGGCCGCCGGCGAGGATGGCGGTCAGCAGCGTGTCGCCGGCCCGGGCCTGGGCGGGCGCGCCGTCCAGGAAGAAATCCACCACCGGGCGGTCCTGGTCGAGCAGGCGTTCGGCGATGGCGCGGCCGACCCCGCGCGGTGCGCCGCTGACCATCACGACGCGGCCCTTCGGATCAAGCATTGTGGCACCGCACGGCATGGGCGCCGGCCAGCGGGCGCAGGTTTTGCGGCGCCTCGCAGCCCGGCCCGGCCAGGGGGCAGCGGGCCTGGAAACGGCAGCCCGGCGGCATGGCGTTGAGCGGCGGGACACGGCCGGGGATGGCCTGCAAGGCCTGCGCCGAGGCCGACAGCCTGGGGATCGCGGCAAAGAGCGCGCGGGTATAGGGATGCGCCGGCGCGGCGAAAATCTCCGCCACCCCGCCCTCCTCGACGATCTGTCCGGCATACATCACCGCCACGCGGTCGGCGATCTGCGCGACCACGCCCAGATTGTGCGTGATGAACAGCATGGCCATGCCGCGCGCGCGCTGGGCATCCGCCAGCAGTCCCAGCACCTGGGCCTGGATGGTGACGTCGAGTGCCGTGGTCGGCTCATCGGCCAGCAGCACCGCGGGTTCGCAGGCGAGTGCGATGGCGATCATCACCCGCTGCCGCATGCCGCCCGAGAACTGGTGCGGATAGTCGCGCAGGCGGGTGGCGGCGGAGGGGATCTTCACTTCCTCGAACAGCGCGCGGGCGCGTTCCATGGCCGCCGCATGCGACAGGCCGCGATGGATGATCAGCGATTCCGCCACCTGGTCGCCCACGGTCATCACCGGGTTCAGCGCCGTCATCGGCTCCTGAAAGATCATTGCCATGCGGGCGCCGCGCAGCTTTTCCAGCGCGGGTTCGGCAAGGCCCGCAATGTCCTGGCCCTCCAGGATCACCTCGCCCGACGCGACGCGGCCCACGGGCGGGCGGATCAGCCCCATCACGCTCATCGCGGTCACGCTTTTGCCGCAGCCGCTTTCGCCGACGAGGGCCAGGGTCTCGCGCGCGGCCAGGGTGAAGGAGATGCCGGCCACGGCCTCACGCCAGACGCCGTCGATGCGGAACTCGCAGCGGAGGTCACGCACGACAAGGGGTGTCATGCCGCGCCGCCGGGAAACGCGATGTCATGGATGTCCATGCTTGCGAGCCTGTGCCCGCGCGGTCCATCCTGCAAGCCATGATGATCCGTATCCTTGCCCTCAGCCTCGCCCTGCTGCTTCCCGCGGCGGCACAAACGCTCCGCGTGGGCACCATTGGCCAGGACCCGGGCAGCCTGGACCCGCACCGCGCCACCTCCACCCAGGACAAGGGCACCGTCGGCTGGATGTTCGACGGGCTGCTGCGCTTCCCGCCCGGCAGCGCCGACCCGGCCGCCATCGAGCCTGACCTGGCCGAGAGCGTCACCCGCTCGCCCGACGGGCTGAGCCTGACATTCCGGCTGCGCGAGGATGTGCGGTTCCATGACGGAAACCCTTTGACCGCCGAGACCGTGGCGCGCTCCTTGCGCCGCGCCGCCGACCCGGCGCGCAGCAGCTTCTCCGCCGATTACCGGGCGATGGCCGAGGTGAGCGTGACCGACGCGCGGACCGTCCACGTGCGGATGCACAACACGGTGCCCGGGCTGCTCGGCCTCTTCGCCAACTACCATGGCGGGATGATCGTGGCGGAAAGCGGCGCCGGCACCGGGCCGTTCAGGGTGGAGGCCGCGACACCGGGGCGGGTGCGGCTGGTGGCCAATCCCGGCTATTTCCGAGGGCCGCCCGCGCTGGCGGGCATCGACCTGCGCTTCATCAACTCCGACCAGACGCGCGAGCTGGCCTTCACCGCGGGCGAGCTGGACCTGATCTCCGGCCGGCGCGAGCAGCGCTGGGTGGAGCGGATGCGGGCGCAGCCCAACACCGTGGTCGATGTCTTCGGGCCCGGCGAGTTCCGCACCCTGCTGCTCAATACCCTGTCGCCGCCGCTGACCGACCCCCGGGTGCGCCGCGCCGTGCAGCATGCGGTGGACCCGCTGGCCATCGCGCGTTTCGTCGGCACGGATGTGGCGACGCCCTGGGCCGGGCCGGTGCCGCCCGGCTATCTCGGCGCCACCGAGGATGTGCCGCGCTTCGCCCCCGATGCGGCCCGCGCCCGTGCCTTGCTGACCGAGGCCGGGCACGCCCAGGGCATCACGCTGCGCGCCGTCGTCTCCTCCATCACCTCGCAATTGCCGATCATGGAGGTGGTGCAGGCGCAGCTGCGCCGGGCCAATATCCGCCTCGAAATGGATGTTGTGGAGCATGCCACCTACCACGCCCGCATCCGGGAAAATCTCAGCCAGCTCACCTTCTATGGCGCGGCGCGCTATCCGGTGGCGGACAGCTATCTCAGCCAGTTCTACCACTCCGCCGCCGCGCCGGGGCGGCCGACGATGAGCCTGAATTTCTCCCATTGCAGCGCCGCCGACGCGCAGATCGACGCGGCGCGGAGCGAGGCGGATGGGGCCAGGCAGCTGGCGCTCTGGGCCGAGGCGCAGCGGCTGGTGCTGGAGGCGGGCTGTTCCGTGCCGCTCTTCGACCTGCGCCAGGTCTGGGTGCGGCGCGCCAATCTCGATCTGGGCTATGAGCTGCGCGGCGCGCTCAACCTGGCCCCGCCGGTGACGCAGGCGACGCGTTTGCGCTAGGCTGGCGGATCATCTTCGGAGGCTGCCATGACCGCCGTGCTCATCATCCTGGGTGTGATCATCGGCCTTGTCCTGATCATCGCCGTGATCGCCATCGCCCTCTACAACCGCATGGTGGCGCTGCGGCAGACGACCAACCAGGCCTGGTCGGATGTGGATGTGCAGCTCAAGCAGCGGCATGACCTGGTGCCCAATCTGGTGGAGACCGTGAAGGGCTATGCGGGGCATGAAAAATCCACGCTGGATGCGGTGGTGCGGGCGCGAAACGCCGCCGTCTCGGCCCAGGGGCCGGAAGCGGCGGGGGTGGCCGAGGGCCAGTTGAACGGCGCGCTGCGCCATCTCTTCGCGCTGACCGAGGCCTATCCCGACCTCAAGGCCAATACCGGCTTCCTGCAATTGCAGGGCGAGCTGTCCAACCTGGAAACCAAGATCGCCGCCGCGCGCCGCTTCTTCAACAATGCGGTGGCGGAGTTCAACACCGCCATCGAGCAATTCCCCGCCGTGCTGCTGGCGGGCATGTTCGGCTTCCGCCACCGCGGCTTCTTCGAGGTGAAGGAGGAGGAGCGCGCCGCCATCGAGGCCGCGCCCACCGTGAAGTTCTGACAATGCGGAGCATCGTCAGCGCTTCTGGCGGCGGCGCGCGGCGCCGCCGCCGATCGGGCCGGGGCTGATGTTCAGGGCCGTCGGCCTCAGCACCCATGTCTGGAACAATCTCTGGCGCTCGGCCCTGCTTCTGGTCGGTTTCCCGCTGTTGCTGGTGCTGTTGAGCTTCGGGCTTTCGATGATCTTCTCCTCGGGCTCGCAGAGCGTGGCGCAGGGCTTCGTCACGGCCTGGCGGCAATTGCCCGGCTTCGTCCTCGGCGCCGTGCTGGTCAGCCTGGTCTGGTTCGCCATCGCCTGGATGGCGAACCAGCGCATCATCGATGCCGTCTCCGGCGCCCGGCGGGTGAGCCGGGAGAGCGACCGGCGGCTGTGGGATCTGATGGAGACGCTGTGCATCAGCCGGGGCGAGACCATGCCGCGGCTGGCGATGATCGAAAGCGCGGGGCGCAACGCCTTCGCCTCGGGCCTGGACCGAAAGCGCGGCAACATCACCGTCACAAGCGGGCTGGTCGATGCGCTGGATGACCGCGAGCTTTCCGCCGTGCTGGCGCATGAGCTGACCCATATCCGCAATGGCGATGCCAGGCTGGCGGTGATCGCGGCGGTCTTCGTGGGAGTGATCACGCTGGGGTTCGATCTGTTGCGCGGCGCGATCTGGCGCGGCGGCGTGCCGATGGGCGGCGGGACGATGGGCGGTGGGAGGGCGGGCTCGCCCGCACCCTCGGCGCCGCGGCGTTCGCGCAGCAAGGAAAGCTCGGGCAACAATGCCGGGGCGATCATCATCGTGATCGGCATCGTCATCATCGTCATCGCCGGGGCGCTGTCGCTGGCGCTGCGCTCGGCGCTGTCGCGCAACCGGGAATTCCTGGCCGATGCCGGGGCGGTGCAGATCACCGGCGATGCCGATGCGATGATCCTGGCGCTGCGCAAGGTGGCGATCCAGCCCGACCTGCCGGGGCTGCCGGGCCAGGTGCAGGCGATGCTGCTGGAACACCCCAAGGGCAGCAGGGGCGGATCCATCTGGGCCACCCATCCGCCGATCGAGGCGCGCATCGAGGCCCTGGTGACATTCGCCGGCGGGCGGGACCCGGGGCCGGTGGTGGAGGCCGTGTCCACACCCGCGCCCGAGCCCGACCCGGACAAGACCATCGTGACGCCCTCGCCCTCCTCGCCCTGGGGCCACAGCCTGCCGCAACCCGTGCCCGGCCTGCCACCCATCCCCGGCGTTACCTTGCCGGCACAGAGCTTTTCCGAAGAGGTTGCCGCCATGCGCGCCAAGACCAGCCCCAGCCGGCCGCCCGAGGCGTGAGTATCCCTCCCGGCCGGGCGCCACTCACCTCGCTTCGGGTCCTGGTGCCGCATTTGCGGCCCTATCTCGCCCGCGCGCTGGCCGCTTCGGTGGCGCTGCTGGTGGCGGCGGGGCTGCTGCTGGGGCTGGGGCAGGGCTTGCGCGCGCTGATCGACCAGGGCTTTGGCAGCGCGAGCCCGGAGCGGCTGAACACCGCGGCCCTGGGCATGTTCGCCATCGTGGCGGCGTTGGGGGCCAGCACGGCCACGCGCTTCTACCTCGTCTCCTGGCTGGGCGAACGGGTGGCGGGCGATCTTCGCCGCGCGGTGTTCAACCATGTCCTCACCCTCTCGCCGGCCTATTTCGAGACGGCGCGGACCGGCGACATCCTCTCCCGCCTCACCGCCGATATCGCGGTGCTGCAGGCGCTGGTCGGCACGGCGATTTCGCAATCGCTGCGCAATGTGCTGATCGCGATCGGCGCGTCGGCCATGCTGGTGGTGACCTCGGCCAAGCTGGCCGCCATCACCCTGGTGGTGGTGCCGGTGGTGGTGGTCCCGCTGATCCTGTTCGGCCGGCGCGAGCGCAAACTCTCGCGCTCGGCGCAGGAGCGGGTGGCGGATCTGGCGGCCACGGCGGAGGAGACGGTGAACGGGCTTTCCACCGTGCAGGCCTTTACCCATGAGGCGGCCGACCGGGCGCGCTTCTCGGCCGAGGTGGAGCGCAGCGTGGGTGCCGCGCTCAGCCGCATCGCCTCACGCGCCATCCTGATCCTGATCGTGATCCTGCTGGGCTTTGGCGCCATCACCTTCAGCCTTTGGGTGGGCGGGCGCGATGTGCTGGCGGGGCGGATGACGGGGGGCGAGCTTTCGGCTTTTGTCTTCTATGCTGTCTTGCTGGCCAGTTCCGTGGCGTCGATTTCCGAGATCTGGGGCGAGATCCAGCGCGCCGCCGCGGCCTCGGACCGGCTTTTGGAAATCCTGGCGGTCGAACCCGAAATCGCCGCCCCCGCCGCCCCGGTTTCGCTGCCGCCGCCGCAGGGGCGGGTGGCGTTCGAGGAGGTGGGCTTCCACTACCCCTCCCGCCCCGAAACGCCGGCGCTGGTGGATTTCTCCCTGGCGCTGGAGCCGGGCGAGACGGTGGCGCTCGTCGGTCCCTCGGGCGCGGGGAAGACCACGGTGCTGCAATTGCTGCTGCGCTTCCGCGACCCGCAGCAGGGGCGGGTGCTGGTCGATGGCGTGGATGCCCGCGCGGTGGACCCGCAGGCACTGCGCGCGCGTCTCGGGCTGGTGGCGCAGGAGCCGATGATTTTTTCCGCCTCGGTGGCCGAGAATATCCGCTATGGCCGGCCAGAGGCCACCGATGCGCAGGTGCTGGAGGCGGCGCGCGCGGCGGCGGCGGCGGAGTTCATCGCGGCCCTGCCCGAGGGCATGGGCACGCATCTGGGTGCCCGCGGCGTGACGCTTTCGGGCGGCCAGCGCCAGCGCATCGCCATCGCGCGGGCGATTTTGCGCGACCCGCCGATTTTGCTGCTGGATGAGGCGACCTCCGCGCTCGATGCCGAAAGCGAGCAGGCGGTGCAGCAGGCGCTGGCCACCGCCGCGCATGGCCGCACCACGCTGGTGGTGGCGCATCGCCTGGCCACGGTGCGCCGTGCCGACCGGATCGTGGTGATGGAGGCCGGGCGGATCGTCGCCATCGGCACGCATGACCAGTTGGTGCGCGAGGGTGGGCTCTATGCGCGCCTCGCCGCGCTGCAATTCACCGAGGCCTGACCAAAGCCTGTGCAGCGCTGGCGCCCGGGCGGCCGGCGGGGCCCGGGCGGCGCGTTGCCCGCGCGGCACACGCATGCTTGGCTTGGCCCATGGCAAAGCAATTCCATCTCGGCTGGTTCCTCCAGGGCTCCTCGGTGCAGGCCTGGGGCGAGCCCTTCACCGGCGCCATCGGGCGTGACTGGCGCTCCGCCGAATTCTTCGTCGATATCGCGAAATCGCTGGAACGCGCGCGCTTCGACTACCTGCTGATCGAGGACAGCTCCTATGTCGGCGAAAGCTACGGCAACAGCCGGGAGATCTACCTGACGGGTGGGCTTTCGACACCGCGGCAGGATCCTTCCGTGATGGCCACGCTGATGGCGGCGCAGACCTCGCGCCTGGGCATCGTGCCCACGCTGTCCACCTTCGCCTATCCGCCCTATCTGCTGGCGCGGCTGGTGGCGTCGCTGGACCAGATTTCCGCCGGGCGTATCGGCTGGAACATGGTGACGGGCAGCAGCGACTATGCCGCGATGAATTACGGCATGCCGGGGATGCCCGAGCATGACCTGCGCTACGACATGGCCGATGAATACATGGCCTGCGTCAATGCGCTGTGGGACAGCTGGGACCCGGATTCGATCATCGCCGACAGCGAGACCGGCGTGCTGGTGGACCACACCAAGGTGCGCCAGGTGGATTTCGAGGGGCGCTGGTACAAGTCGCGCGGGCCGCTGAATTCCGGGCCGCTGCCGCAGGGCAGGCCGGTCATCGCCCAGGCCGGCGGCAGCCCGCGCGGCAAGCGCTTCGCGGCGCTGCATGCCGATACGGTCGTGGCCTCGGTGAAGGGCACGGCGGGAATGAAGGCTTACCGGGATGAGCTGCGCGCGCAGGCCGTGGCGCAGGGGCGCAACCCCGATGACATCAAGGTGCTCTTTCTCGTCTCGCCGACCATCGGCGAGACCGAGGAGGAGGCGCGCCTGCGCCACGCGCAGAAAATGGCCCGCGCGGCGAAGCAGGTGCCCCAATTGCTGGCCTTCTTCGGCAAGATCACCAATATCAACTTCGCTGCATATGATCTGGACACGCCGGTGAATGAGTTGACGCTGACCACCAATGGCCACCAGCAAACTCTGGACGATTTCAAGAAGGTCACCGGCAAGAAGACGCTGCGCGAGGCGATGCTGAGCTACCGCGGCAACAACGGCTCGGTGGAGCTGGTGGGCACGCCGGACGGCGTGGCGGCGCGGATGGAGGAGGTGATGGCGGAGGTGGGCGGCGATGGGTTCCTGATCACCACCAATGACACCAGCCGGCGCATCATCGCCGAGATCACCGAGGGGCTGATCCCGGCCCTTCAGGCGCGTGGGCTTGCCCGGCGCGAATACGGCCACGCGCAATTCCGCGACAATCTGCTGGAGTTCTGATGTTTCGATACCTGCTGCCACTGCTTTGCATCGCCGGGCTGGCCGCGGCGCAGACGCGCCTTTCGCCGCACAACCTCTACAGCTCGACCAGCAACCAGGCCGATCTCGCGACCATGCAGCGCCTGCTGAGCTGCGGCATCGCGGTCGCCGCCGAGGACAGCAATTTCTACGAGGGGCTGGCGCCCGATTTCTACGTCGTGATCTCCGAGCGGCTGCCCTCGCCGGCCGCGGCGGCGGCGCAGCTGGAAAAGGCACGGGCCTGTGGCGTGGCGGGGCAGACGCGCATGGTCAGGCGGCGCATCGCGGCGGATTAAAGCCCCGCCATCTCCCGCCATTCCGCTTCGCTCAGCACCCGCACGCCCAGTTCGGTGGCGCGCGCGGCCTTGCTGCCGGCATCCTCGCCCACCACGACGAAATCGGTCTTTTTCGACACTGATTTGGAGGTTTTGGCGCCAAGCTGCTCGGCCCTGGCCTGCGCCTCGTCGCGTGTCATGGTCGTCAGGCTGCCGGTGAAGACCAGGGTTTTTCCAGCGAAGACGCCGCCTTCGATCACCTGTGCGTCCTCGGGCGTCACTTCGGCCAGAAGGTCGTCCAGGGCTGCCAGGTTCTTCGGCTCGGCGAAGAAATCCACCAGCTCCTCGGCGATGGAGGGGCCGATGCCCTGGATGCTGCCGAGCTCCTCGCGCGCCTCGCTGCCGATGATCCGCGCTTCCAGCATGCGTTCGCGCCACAGCGCCGCATTGCCGTAGTGGCGGGCCAGCAGCTTGGCATTGGCCTCGCCGATGCGGCGGATGCCCAGGGCAAAGATGAAGCGTTCCAGCGCCGGGCGGCGGCGGGCTTCAACGGCGGCCAGAAGCTTTGTCACCGAGGTTTCGCCCCAGCCTTCCAGCGCCTCCAGCTCGGCCCGGCGCGCGGACAGCCGAAACAAATCGGCCGGCGAGACCACCCAGCCGCGCTCATGCATCAGCGCCAGGCGCTCATCGCCCATGCCCTCGATATCCATGGCGCGGCGGCCGCAGAAGTGTTTCAGGCGCTCCACCGTCTGCGCCGGGCAGATCAGCCCGCCGGTGCAGCGGCGCACCACGTCATCGCCGATGCGCACGGCATGGCTGCCGCAGGCCGGACAGAGCGTGGGGAAGGCGAATTTTTCCGCCCGGTCCGGCCTGTCCGGATCCACCACGGCCACGATCTGCGGAATGACGTCGCCCGCGCGTTGCAGCACCACGCGATCGCCCGGGCGGACATCCTTGCGCGCGATCTCGTCCTCATTGTGCAGCGTGGCGTGGGTGACGGAGACGCCGCCGACCATCACCGGCTCCATCACCGCGCGCGGCGTCAACGCCCCGGTCCGGCCGACCTGGATGTCGATGCGCAGCAGCGTGGTCTGGGCCTGCTCGGCGGGGAATTTCCAGGCGATGGCCCAGCGCGGCGCGCGGCCGACGAAGCCCAGGCGGGCCTGCCAGTCCAGCCGGTCCAGCTTGTAGACGACGCCGTCGATTTCGTAGGCGAGGGTTGGGCGCGCGCTGGCCATCCTCGACTGGAAATCAGCGGCCTCGGCCTCGTTGAACTCGCTGCTCAGCGGGTTCACCGAAAAGCCCCAGCGGCGCAGGGTATCGAGCCAGGCGTGGTGGGTTTCCGCCACCGGTTCCGAAGCCTCGCCCATGGCATAGGCGAAGAGTTTCAGCGGCCGTTGCGCGGTGATGGACGGGTCGAGCTGGCGCAGTGAGCCGGCGGCCGCGTTGCGCGGGTTCACCGGGACCGCTACGGCGGGGCCGAGCTTTTCGCCGGCATCCCGCCTGCGTTCGCGCTCGGCCAGGGCGGCTTCCTGCTGGGCGCGGAAGCTGGCGAAATCCTCCCGGGTCATGAAGACCTCGCCACGGATTTCCACCCGGGCCGGGAAGGGCGGCTTCAGCCGCAGCGGCAGGTCGGACAGGGTGCGGAGATTGGCCGAAATTTCCTCGCCCACCGCGCCATCGCCGCGCGTGCCGCCGCGGATGAAGCGGCCGTTTTCATAGAGCAGGTTGACCGAAAGGCCGTCGATCTTGGGCTCGCCCACGAAGTGGACAGGCTCGGTGTCCGGCAGCGCCAGGAAGCGGCGGATGCGGGCGCAGAACTCCGAAAAATCCTCGGGGGCGAAGGCGTTGTCGAGGCTGAGCATGGGCACGCCGTGGCGGAATGGGGCGAAGCCCTCCAGCGTGGCGGCGCCGACGCGGCGGGATGGGCTGTCCGCGCGCAGGAGGTGCGGGAATTCGGCTTCCAATTCCCGGTTGCGGCGGACGAGCTGATCATACTCGGCGTCGGTGATCTCGGGGGCGTCGCGCTTGTGGTACGCCTCGTCGTGGCGGGCGATTTCGGCGGCCAGGCGGGCCAGTTCGGCGGCGGCTTCGGCGTCGTTCATGCCTCGCTGGCCAGTTTTTCGAAAGCGTCGCCGGTCGCGGCGAAGGCGATCACCGGCTGCTCCTTGCAGCCGAGACCGCGATAGAAGGCATGCGCGCGGGGGTTGCCGGGTAATGCCGTCAACCACAGGAAGGTGCCGCCGGCGTCGCGCACCCGCAGCGCCAATGCGCCGAGCAAGGCACGGCCAATGCCCTGGCCGCGCAGAACCTCCACCACGAAAATGTCGCCCACATAGGCGCCGCGCTCGGCATCGCTGGATTCGTAGGTGATGTGGGCGGTGGCGTAGCCGACAGGGCCTTCGGCGTGCTCGGCCAGCACCATCCAGCCATCGGGCTGGGCCGCCAGAAAGCTGCGGCGCAGGGTGTCGATCGTGTTCAGCGTCTGGTCGCCCTCATGGCGGCAGAGCGCATGCACCAGTTCCAGCACCGCCGGCAGGTCGGCCTCGGTCACGTCGCGGATCACAGCAGCCTCCGGAAATCATCGTCGCCGATGAAGAATGAGATGGTCGGTGTCTCCTCCGCCCCGATGCCGCGATGGAAGGCCAGGGCCAGCTCGTCGCCCGGATCGGCGGCCCACCACAGGAAGGCGCCGCCATCGCGCGCGGCGCTGCCGGCCAGCGCGGCCACCAGGGCGCGGCCAATGCCTCGCCGCCGCGCCTCGTGCGCCACGTAGATGTCGCCGATCACCATGCCCCAACGGCTGGAGGCGCTGTCGTAGAAGGGGTGGCCGCTGACGAAGCCGGCGACGACGCCCTCGGCCTCGGCCACCAGCAACGCCACGCGCGGGTCGCCTATCAGGTCATGGCGGACGCTTTCGGCGGTGATGCGCTCGGGGTGCAGGCCGGGCTCGTCATTGATGGCGCGCAGAAGTTCGGCCAGCATCGGGGCGTCGGCCGGCACGGCTTCGCGCACCGCGATGGTCACGCCGCCCCCGCGAGCAGGCTGGCCGCCGCCGCGCGGGCGGCCTCGGTCACGGTTTCGCCGGCGAGCATGCGGGCGATCTCCTCCTGGCGCTCACCGGCCAGCAGCGGTTCCACCCGGGTTTCGGCGCGGCCGGCGGTGACGCCCTTGGCGACACGCCAGTGATGCGCGCCGCGGGCCGCCACTTGCGGCGAATGGGTGACGACCAGCACCTGAAGCCCCTCGGCCACACGGGCCAGACGCTCACCCACGGCGGCCGCCGTGGCGCCGCCGATGCCGGCATCGACCTCGTCGAAGACCAGCGTGGGCACGGGGGAGCCGGCGGCCAGCACGACCTTGAGTGCCAGCATCAGCCGCGACAATTCGCCGCCGCTGGCGACCTTGTCCAATGCGCCCGGCGCCTGGCCGGGATTGGTGGAGACCAGCAGTGCCACGCGGTCCATGCCCTCGGCGTTCCAGCCCGCTTCGTCGCGCGGCGTGACCTCGATGACGGCGCGGGCGCGGTCGAGCTTCAGTGGCGGCAATTCCCGCGCCAGGGCCGCTTCCAGGCGGGTGGCGGCCTCGCGCCTGGCCTCGGTCAGCGCCCGGCCGGCGGCGAGGTAGCCGGCGCGGGCGGTGGCGCATTCGCGCTCCAGCGCGGCCACGCGGCCGGTATCGGCGTCGAGTGCCGCCAGCCGGCCGCGCAGCGCGGCGAGATGCGCCGGCAGTTCCGCCACCGCCACCCCGTGCTTGCGCGCGGCGGCGCGCAGGCCGAAGAGCCGGTCCTCCAGCACCTCCAGCCGGCGCGGGTCGGGCGCCACCTCGGCCACGATGCGCTCCAGCATCTGCTCCGCCTCGGCCAGGCTGTCCTGCGCCTGGCCGAGGGCGACCAGGATGGGCTGCGCCAGTTCGCCCAACGCCGGCACCCGTTCCAGCGCGCGGGAGGCGGCGCGCAACGCCGAGGCGGGGCCATGGCCACGGCGGTCGCGCGGCTGCAGTTCGGAAAGCGCGCTGGCCACCGCCTCGGCCCGGCGCTCGCCCTGCTGGAGCTGCTGGCGTTCGCGCGCCAGGGACTCCTCCTCGCCCTCCTCGGGGGAGATCTTTGTGAGTTCCTCGACGGCGTGGCGCAGGAATTCCTCGTCGCGCATGGCCGCGGCCACGGCCTCACGCGCCGCTTCCAGCGCACGTTCGGCACCGCGCCAGGCGCGGAAAGAGCTCGTGGCGCTGCCGCGCAGCCCGGCCAGGCCGCCGAAGGCATCGAGCAGCGCCGCGTGTCTCGCCGGGTCGGCCAGGCCGACCTGTTCGTTCTGGCCCTGTACCTCGACCAGCAGCCCGGCCACGCGGCGCAGCAGCGCCACCCCCACCGGCTGGTCATTGACGAAGGCGCGGGATTTGCCGTCGGCCTGGACCACGCGGCGCAGCACCAGCTCATCCTCGGCCTCCAGCCCTTGCTCGGCCATCAGCGCGAAGACAGGGTGCCCTTCGGGCGGCTGGAAGGCGGCGGTGACGCTGGCCTGTTTCTGGCCCGCCCGCACCAGCCCCGATTCGGCGCGCATGCCCAGCGCCAGCCCCAGGCTGTCCAGCAGGATGGACTTCCCCGCCCCCGTCTCGCCCGTCAGGACAGACAATCCGGGACCGAAATGCAGGTCCAGCCGCTCGATCAGCACCACATCGCGAATGGCGAGCGAGGCCAGCACGCGGGGCTCAGAACACCCAGGCGAGGGTGCGGCGGAAGAAGCCCGGCGCGGTGGGCGAACCCGGCGTACCCTCGACCAGGATCGCGTAGCTGTCCTGGTACCAGGCATTGCCCGGGAAGTTGTGGCCGAGCACGGAGGCGGTGCGGCGCGCCTCCTCGGTCAGGCCCAGCGAGAGATAGATCTCGGTCAGCCGGTGCAAAGCCTCGGGCACGTGGTTGGTGGTCTGGTAGTCATCCACCACGCGGCGGAAGCGCCCGATTGCGGCATTGAACAGCCGCTGGCGCTGATAGAAGCGGCCCACCACCATCTCCCGCCCCGCCAGATGGTCGCGGCCCAGGTCGATCTTGAGGCGCGCGTCGCGGGCATAGGCGGTGTCGGGGAAGCGGTTGGCCACGTCCTGCAGGGCGGCCATGGCGACTTCGGTGGCGCGCTGGTCGCGCTGGCTGTCGTTGATCTGCTCGTAATAGCTCAGCGCGCGCAGGTAATGGGCATAGGCGATGTCGCGATGCGCGGGGTGGAGCTGGATGAAGCGGTCGAGCGCGCCGATCGCCTCGGTGTAGCGGTTGCGCTGATATTCACCATAGGCCGACATGATCTTGGCGTTGGTCGCCCAGGTGGAGAAGGGATGGTCGCGCTCGAGCTGGTCGAACAGCTCGACGGCCTGGAGGAAGCGGCGCTGCTGCAACGCCTCGACACCGGCGGCGTAAAGCCCCTCGGGCGAGCGGTCGACCGTGGCGCTGGCCCGCTGGCTGCTGCTGAAGAGGGTGCTGGACGAACCATCCCACTGCGCAAATCCGCAGCCGGAGAGCAGCAGGAGGGCAGCCAGGAGGGGAAGGGTGCGCATCATGGCGCCGCTATACCATGGGAGGGGCGGAGTGCCACAAGAGGGAAGCCCAACCGCGCTCAACGCGGCCGCAGGAAGGGCAGCAGCGCCAGCGTCATGGCCAGCACGCACAGCCACATCCCCGCCAGGGCGGCGGCGCTGCCCACCGCATCCGCGGCCAGCCCCACCGCCAGCGGCACCAGCGAGAAGCCGGCATGGGCGATGACGAAGAAGCCGGCGGTGGCGCGCGGCCGGTCCAGCGGCGCGGCCTGGGTGGCCGCCGCCAGACCGCCGAGATAAACCAAGCCATAGGCCGCCATGCCGGTGAGCGGCGCGCCCAGCAGCAGCAGCCAGGGCGAGGCCAGCGTGGCGCCGAGGAAGACCAGGCCGGAGCCCAGCGTGAGCAGCGGCAGACCCAGGCGCAGCGCCCGGCGCGGCTCCACGGCGCGAAACACCTGCTGCGTGGCGGTGCCGGCCAGGATCATCCCCGCCACCGCCCAGGCCCCGGCCTGCGGCAGGCCGAGTGCGGCCAGCGCCAGGGGGACCGTGCTCAGCACCACGCCGGTCACGCCCCAGCCCGGCACCATGGCCAGGGTGGAGGGCAGCGTGCCCCTGGGAAACAGTGGCAGGCGGAGGGGGGCGCCGGGCACGCCCCGCCTGGTCTCGGGCAGCCGCGCCACGGCCGGCAGCAACGCCACCAGCAGCGCGAGATGGGCCCAGAACACCAGCGGCGGGCGGCCATCGGGCAGCGCCATGAGATTGATCAGGGTGAAGACCGGCCCGGCGCCGAAACTTCCGGCGGTGCCGGCGGCGACGATGCGCGCCCCCATCCGGCTGGCCGCATCGGGGGTGGCGCCGCGCCGCTCAGCCAGCTCGGCCGCCCAGGCGCCGGCGGAATTGGCGATGCAGCCCATGGCGACGCCCTGCATGCAGCGCGCGATCGCCAGGGGCAGCACGCCGGGCCAGAGCGCCAGCAACAAGGTGGAGCCGCCCGCCAACCCCAGCCCGATCAGCATGCAGGGCCGCCGGCCTATCCTGTCCGGCAGGGGCCCCAGCAGGGGCGCGGTGAGGATGAGGATGCCGGCGTAACAGGCAAAGGCCGCGGCGAGCGGCCCGGTGCCGCCGCCGCCGGCATATTCGACGTAAAGCGGCAGCGGCAGGGTGGTGGAGAGCCCCGCCGCGAAAACGGCGAGGCCCACCAGCCACATTATTTGCAGGCCGTGACCATGATCTCGACCAGGTGCCGCGCGCTGGCCATGTTGGCCTCGACGCAGGCGCGGGCGGGCTGGGCGCCGGCCGGCAGCCACTTGATCCACAGCGCGTTCATCGCGTCGCGGTCGCGGATGTCCTTCAGCCAGATCTGGGCGGAGAGGATGCGGGTGTTGTCGGTGCCGTGCTCCTCCAGCGCCGCGTCGATCTTGGCGATGACCTCGGCGGTCTGGCCGGCGACATCCTTGCTCAGGTCATCGGCGGTGATGCCGGCCAGGAAGACGAAGCCGTGATACTCGACGGCGGTGGAGAGGATGGCGTTGGTGCCGCTGCGCTTGATGTGGCTCATTGATGGTGTCCTTCAGGGGTTGTGGGGAGTGCGGGTGGCCCCGGGAAGAGCTTGGCTCTCCCCGGGCGCCACCCTCCAAAGGCCGCGGGGCCTTTGGAAACCATGAGATCGGGCTTGGCGGGGAGGGTAAAGGCCCCTGCGGTGTGACACGCGCCACCCATACCCCTCAAGCCACCGCGTAGGCGCTGTCCGCCGCCGCGGCCTGGATCATCGTCTCGTAGACGCTCACGCCATGAACGGCCTCATCCAGCGGCAGGGGATAGGCCGGCCCGCCGGCGACGGCGGCGGCGAAGGCCTCCAGCTCGGCCTGCTCGATATCGGTGACCGGGAAGGTCGTCGTCTCCGGCGTGCCGTTCAGCGCGCAATAGGTCAGCGCCTCATGGCCATGCAGCGCGGCCCATCCGGCGGTCCCGAACAGGGCCACGCGCCAGAAGCGCGGCGCCAGCGCCAGGGTGGCGAAGGTGCAGGTGGCGCCGCATTGCAGGGTGGCCAGCATGGCGGTGGTGTCGTCGATGGTGGTGGAGACCTTCGCGTGGCTCAGCACCCGGACATCGCGGAAGCGGCCGGCGAGGTGGATGATCATGTCCACCATGTGGATGCCCATGCCGCCCATGCCGCCCAGCGGGCTCTCCGCCCGGTCGGCGCGCCACATGCCGGGCTTGTAGTTGAGCGCGCCGGGGCCGGAGAACTGGCCCTCGACATGCAGCAGCGTGCCGATGCGGCCATCGGCCAGCATCGCGCGCATTTCTGCCACCGCGGGCAGGAAGCGGCGGTTGTGGCCGAGCGCCATCACCACGCCGGCCGCCTGGCAGGCGGCGACGGCGGCCTCGGCGCTGGCTTTGGTCAGGGTGAAGGGTTTTTCGACGAAGACATGCTTGCCGGCGGCGGCGGCGGCGATCACCTGCTCGGCATGCATGCCATGCGGGCTGGCCAGGGCCACGGCCCGCACCTCGGGGTCGGCCAGCACATCGGCGTAGCTGGCGTGCAGGCGGATACCCTTCTGGGCCGCGTAGTCGCGCGCCTTGTCCAGGCTGCCGGTGGTGCCGGCGACGAAGCGGATGCCCGCGCCGTTGCGGCCCTGCACCGAATTGACCAGGGTGCGGCCCCAATTGCCCATGCCGATGATGGCGGTTTCCAGCATGGTGCTCCCCTGTGACGACGCTCTGGCTTACCGCCGCAGGGCGACGGTGGCAAACCCCCGGGGGATGAAAAGGCCTGGGATGAAAAGGCTTGACTTTGCCCAGAATCTAGGAATATGATCCAAACATCACCGGGCGACCCGCGTCAGATGGGCGCCCTTCAGTGGGCCGCCCTTCAGACCACCACGGCATCCACGGCATTGTGCAGCGGCGCGGCCAGGGCCGGGCGATGGGCGGCGATGGCGTCGAAGGCCAGGCGGGCCATCAACCGGTAGCCGAGATCGGAGAAATGCACGCCGTCATCGGCCCGCAGCCTTCGCTCCAGCCGGTCGGCGGTGCTGACGGAATGGCGGAAGCGGCCGGCCTCGTCCGAGGTGGCGGCCCAGGTCGGGATGAACAGCCCGCCCGCGGCCTCGGTTCCCTGCTGCATCACCTCGTTCAGGCGCTGTGCCGCGGCGGCGAACTGCCCGTCGCGCATATTGGGCAGGCCGATCCAGCCCAGCACCGCGCCATTGTCGCGCGCCGCCTCGCCGATGGTGGCGACGCTGTTGCGATAGGCCTCCTGGAAGGCGGCGGTGCCGAACTGGTAGCGGGCGCGCGCCGCGCGGTCGACGAAGGGACGGAAATCATTGGCGCCGATCCACAGGATGACGACCTGTGGCGGTTCGCGCGACAGGCTCTGGCGAATGGTGGTGACCCAGTCATGCTCGTCCGACCGGGTGAGGCCGGTGGCGTGGCGGGTGCCGTTGAGCAGGCGCAGTTCCTCCCGCCGGCGGAGCAGCGGGTTGGCGGTGAGGAACAGGCCCTGCGCCAGGCTATCCCCGAACAACTGAATTTTTACCCGACCGGCAGATGCTGCCTGGGGGAGGGGAGATGGTTGCGCCGAAGCCGCGGTGGATGCGGGCGCCGCGGTAGTGGCGACGGCAGCGGCTTGCGGCTCATCCCCCCTGGCGCCAGAGACACCGCCCGCCATCGCCAATGCGGAGCCGAAAGCGAGGAGGTTGCGACGACCCAGAGCAGAACGAAACACCCAAGCCTCCCTCACGATACCATACCCCCCAAGGCACACCCCAAGGCACACCCGACGGCCGGAAGCACCGCATGGGAACCAGATTCTATGGACAATCGCCGAAGCATTCACTAACACCGACAAGGACCGACGCAACATGCAGTTTATCGAAAATCACGCGACGCGTCGCGCTTTTTTGGCCCAGATCGGGGCCGGGCTTGCGTTGGCCGGGTGCGATGGCGGGCACAATGCCAATGCCGCGGTCGGTGCCTTGCCGAATTACCGGTCACTGCGTGACCTCGCGGCCTGGCGCCCGGACATGATGCCGGCCGAGCCGGTTGTGGTCGCCCAGCCCATTGCCCTCGCCGGCGGCCCGCTGGCGCCGCTGCACCAGGGCCTGGCGGCCCTGCAACAGGGCCGCAGGCGCGAGCCCGTCAGCATCATCCAGTTCGGCGACAGCCACACCGTCAGCCCCGCCCTGGTGCCGCGGCTGCGCGAATTGTTCCAGGCGCGCTATGGCGCGGTCGGGCCGGGTCTGCTGCCGCCCGGCTCAGGCCCGCGCTATTCCCGCCCCGCCCTGGTGCAGACCGAGCAGCTGGGGCAATGGACCGGCGCGACGGCCCTGCGCGCCGCGACGCCCGGCCCCTTCGGCATGCCCGCCTACCGCCTGCGCGGCGAGGGGGCGGGCAGCCGCCTGGTGTTGCGCTCCACTGAGGCCGCCGGCTTCGACAGCTTCCGCCTCGATGTGCTGGTGCAGCCCGGCGCGGGCAGTTTCCGGCTGACGGTGGATGGCGAGGTCGGCCCGGCTTTGCCCACCCGCGGCGCCACCACGCACCGCCACCCCCTGGTCTATGCGCCGCCGCGCCGGCATCACGAGGTGATCCTGGAGCTGGTGGGCGACGGGCCGGTGGACTTCCTGGCCTGGGGCATGGAGCGCCGGGGGCCGGGCGTGCTGGTCGAGGGTTTCGGCATCAACGGCGCCACCATCGATATGATGACCAACATCAGCCAGGATATGCTGCGCTCCGCCCTGGCCGAGCGGCAGCCGGCGCTGATCATCCTGGCATTCGGCACCAATGAGGCGGTGAGCGCCAGCATCACCGAGGAGGCATATGCCCAGGCGCTGGGCGAGCGGGTGCGGGCGCTCAAGCGCTTCGCCCCCAATGCCGGCATCCTGCTGATGGGCGCGCCCGATGCCGCCCGGCGGACCCGCGGCGGCCCCTGCGGCGGCTGGGCGCCTTTGCCGGGGCTGGGCGAGGTGCGCGCGGCCCAGCGCCGCGTCGCCCGGGCCGAGGGGCTGGGGCTGTGGGACTGGTCGAGCGTGACGGCGGGCGGCTGCGGCCTGCACAACGCCACGCGCGCGACGCCCAAGCTGGTCCAGGATGACCACATCCATTTCACCGCCGATGGCTACCGCGTGACCGCCGAGCGGCTGTTCCAGCACCTCACCGCCGGGCTGCCCCCGCCGCGGCTGCCCTCGGCCTGAGGTTGCTTTTCCCGACCGGCATCTTCGCGCTGTTCTTCGCGACCGTCTTCTGCCTGCATTGGCTGCTCAATTCCCGCCCGCTGGCCAATCGGCTGATGCTGCTCGGCGCCAGCCTGGTCTTCTATGCCTGGTGGAGCGTCTGGCTATGCCTGCTTTTGCTCGGGGTGGCGGGCTGGGCCTGGGCCCTGGGGCTATTTGTCCGAAACCGGCGTGTGGCGCTTTTCCTGGGGATTTTCGGCATATTGGCCGTGCTCGGGCTGTTCAAATACGCCGATTTCTTCCTGGGTGAGATCGCCGGCCGCATGGCGCTGGCGCTGGGGTGGGAGGCGCCGGGGCTGCTGGCGCTGGTGCTGCCGGTGGGGATTTCCTTCTACTGCTTCCAGGCCATCTCCTACCTGCTGGATGTGCGCGCGGGCGAGGTGACGCCGGAGCCCTGGCCGCTGAATGTGGCGCTGTACCTGGGCTTCTTTCCGCATCTCGCGGCCGGGCCGATCGTGCGCGCCGCGCATTTCCTGCCGCAGCTGCGCGCGCCGCCCGATGCCCGGCGCGTGCCCATGGTGATGGCCGGGCTGCTGATCGCCGGCGGCCTGGCGAAGAAAGTGCTGCTGGCCAATACGCTGGCGACCGAGCTGGTGGACCCCGCCTTCCGTGACCCCGAGGCGCTGGACGCCGCCGGCGCGGCCCTGGCCATCTATGGCTATGCGGCGCAGATCTACTGCGATTTCTCCGCCTATTCCGACATGGCGATCGGCGTGGCCGCGCTGTTGGGCTATCATTTCCCGCGCAATTTCGACCAGCCCTACCGCGCGGCGTCGCTGCGCGACTTCTGGCAACGTTGGCATATCTCCCTGAGTTTCTGGTTCCGCGACTATGTCTACAAGCCGCTGGGCGGCAATCGGGGCGGGCGCTGGTTCACGGCCCGCAACGCCATGCTGGCCATGGTGCTGTCGGGGCTGTGGCATGGCGCGGCCTGGACCTTCCTGCTGTGGGGCGCTGTTCATGGCGCCGGGCTGGTGCTGGAGCGCTGGCTGGGGCTGGCGCCGGGGGAGGGCGCCGGGCGCTGGCGGCGCTGGCTTGGCGTGCTGCTGACCTTCCACCTGGTGTGCCTGGGCTGGGTGTTGTTCCGCGCGCCGGACCTCGCCGGGGCCGGGGCCATGCTGGCGGCGCTGGGGCGCTGGGAGGGGATTTCCCCGGCCTGGCCGATGCTGGCGCTGGTCGCGGCCGCGCTGGCGCTGCATGCCCTGCCGCCGAACTGGCAGCAGGGGCTGGAGCGCCGGCTGGCGCATTGGCCGGCCTGGGCCCTGGGGCTGGGCTTCGGCGCCGTGGTGGTGCTGGTGCTGGTGCTGGGGCCTTCCGGCGTGGCGCCCTTCATCTATTTCCAGTTCTGAGGAGGGTGGGGCGATGCGTCAGCCATGGTTGCCGGGAAACGAAGGGCTGCAGGCGGCGGATGATTTCTCGCCCGCCAGCGATGTGCGGCCGGCCCGCGCCGTGGCCTTGGCGCTGGCGCTGGCGCTGCTGTTGCTGGCGATGGGCCGCTCCGGCCAGATCGTCGATGTCGCCTTCGGCCTGGAACCTGGAGCGCTGGCCGATGCCCTGCTGGCGGCGGCCGAGGCCTGGCATGGCACGATGACCACGCTTGGCCTGCCCGAGGCGCTGGCGAGCCTGCATCGCGCCCTGGGGCTGGCCGGCTGAGTTCAGCCCGGCGCGCGCGCAGTGCGCACGAAGTTGATGGTGAGTTCGGGCAGTATGGTGATCAGCGCCACCGCCACCTCGCCGATGCGAAAACCGGCGGGGCGGATGCGCTCCACCGTCTCGTCGATGTCGAGCAGCAGCAGGATCACCGCGCGCTCCGCGGCACCGGTGGCGCCTTGCAACTGGGCCAGTTCGGCCCGCAGCGCGGCCTCGCTTTCCGGTGAGATTTCCTCCGCCGGCTCGAAGGCGAGCTCGATCTCGGGGATGAAGCCGGGCTTGATGGAGATGGCGGTGAGGCGGAAGCCGGCGCGGCCGGCCAGGGTCTCGAAGCGCTCGAGATCATCGCGCAGGGTGGCGGCGAAGCGGCGCAGGCCCTCGGCCGCCGCGTGCTCGGTCGCGTAGATCTGCCGCAGGGTCCAGCGCGCCGCGGTGGCGAAGGGCTGGGTCACGAGGTCCACCGCCCGGGCGTACAGGCTCAGAGAGCTCTCCCAACTCTCGCGCAGGCTGAAGGCCTGGGCGGGTGTGGCCGCGCCGATGGAGGTGGCCAGGGCAGCGGCGAGGAGGGCTGCGTGCATTCGGCGCGGCATCGATCAGACTCCATTCTTGCGAGGGTCGAAGATTCTCAAGCTTCGACCGGAGGGACAAGGCCAAACTTGGCTGTTGCCCTCTCGCCAAAATCGGTCACCGGCTCGGTCAGTGACCAGGAAATACAATCCAGGGTTGTATTTGGCAAGGGCGTTTGCGCTGCCCATGGGGCTAGAGATCGATGAGATCGTGGTAGCTGAAATCCGTGCCGTTCAGGTTTTCCCATTGCTGGGCATACAGTTTCCAGCCCTGCCGCGGGTGGTTGGTGCCGATGATGGTGGCGCCGAGCCCGGCCTGCCGGCCAATATCCGCCACCGCGCGGCCCCGGATCTGCTGGCGATAGCGCCGGTCATCGAAGCGCGAGGTGCAGAAGGCGGTCTCGCGCGAGAGGCGGTCGACGTCGATATGGCCCTCCTCGGTCTGGTAGTTGGCGTGGCAGACATCGATCTGGCCATTCCCGAAACGGGCGACGCCGAAGGTGCAACCCGTCATCTCCGCCGTCAGCATGAGCGGCGCGGTGGAGGGCAGGGTGCCGCGGCGCAGCGTGCCGGGCTCATAGGGCAGATGGTAGGCGGCGCTGCCGCGTGATCCGGTCTGATCCCACCGCACCTCCCAGACATGGATGGCGTAGTCGCGCTTCCACCAATGCTTCGACTTGCGCGAGCAGAGCCAGCGCTCCTGCGCAGGAGTGTCTGTGCCGCTCATATCGGTGATCTTGAAATTGTAGATGCCGCGCGCCGTGGGCAAGACGCCGCGCATCACCAGCAGGTTCATCTTGAGGAAGTCACGCGGCGCGGTGAACAATTCGCCGAGGTCATGGGCCATGTCACATGATCCCTTCCATGACCGGGCGCTTGTAGCCTGCTTCGGTTTCGCCGGGCTCGAGCAGCCAGAAGGGCTTCATGACGGCGAATTGCTGGCCCCTGTCGCGCAGCAGGACATAGATGCAGAACACCGTCTGATCGGCCGGCCGTCGAAAGATGGCGATCCAGGGGTTGATGCCGGGGGTGATCCGGGCGGCATGCTGGAGCTTGCGGTCGATGTCGCCGCGCATGACCATCAGCCGCGCCGGCACCCCCGGACGGAAGGCGAAGCGCGCGACCAGATCATTGTAGTTCTGCGCGATCTGCGGTGCCTCGTCCGCGTTTTCCAGGTACCATTGCACCACCTGCATGTAGTCGGTGGAGCGGTTGTTGGCGCGATCATAGCGCCGCTGGGTCTGCCAGTCGGTTTCGCCGCGCGAGAGCTTCTGAAGGAATTTGAACAACGGCATGATGGGCGGTCCCTGTGTCGAAGCCCGAAGGCTAACGGCCTTGTCGGGCGGGGGACAGCGGAAATCCCCGATCGGGCCGATGGCTGTCGCCTATCGCCGGGTCTGGCCGGCAAGCGGGCCCGGAGCGGTGGCGAACACTGGTGAGCCGGGCGGGACTCGAACCCGCGGCCGCGAGATTAAAAGTCCCGTGCTCTACCAGCTGAGCTACCGGCCCCACCGCGCGCGGACTGCATTCATGCTGACCTGGATCGGTCGGGATGAAAAACGCCAGTCCCAGCGAATGCCAGACATCTGGCGGCCGGACAGGGTCCGGCCGGAAGGAGTCTGGCGCGCAGGCCGTGCGGTTAAAGCCGCACGGCCGTCACGTCAATCAGGCCGCGTCGCTGGCCACCCGCATGCGGATGATCTTGTCGGGGTCGCGCACCTGGCCGGACTGGCCGGCGCCGCGCTTGATCTTGTCCACCGCGTCCATTCCGTCCGTCACCTGGCCCCAGATGGTGTATTGGCCGTCCAGGAAGGCCCCGGGCTGGAACATGATGAAGAACTGGCTGTTGGCGCTGTCCGGGCTCTGGGCGCGGGCCATGCCGCAGGTGCCGCGCAGGAACTTGGCCTTGGTGGTGAATTCGGCCGCCACGTTCGGCAGCGGGCTGCCGCCGGTGCCGGTGCCCGTGGGGTCGCCGCCCTGGGCCATGAAGCTCTCGATCACGCGGTGGAAGACCACGCCGTCATAGAAGCCCTGGCGGGTCAGGGTCTTGATCCGCTCGACATGCAGCGGCGCCAGGTCGGGCCGCAACGCGATGGTGACGGTGCCGTCCTTCAGCTCGATCAGCAGGGTGTTCTCCGCGTCGGTCATGGCCGGCGCGGCTGGGGTCTCGTCACTCATGTCGTTATCCGATCTTGTGGAGGAGAAATTGTCAGCTGTCGGCGGCGATGCGCATGGTCTGGATGCGGTCGGGGCCTGAGACGAGGCCGGACTGGCCGGAGCCGCGCTTGATGCGGTCCACCGCCTCCATCCCCGCCACCACCTGGCCCCAGATGGTGTATTGCCCATCCAGGCCCGGTTGCGGCGCGAACATGATGAAGAACTGGCTGTTGGCGCTGTCCGGGCTCTGCGCCCGGGCCATGCCGCAGGTGCCGCGCAGGAAGCGGGCCACGTTGGGCGGGCTGAACTCCGCCGCCACATTCGGCAGGTCCGAGCCGCCGGTGCCGGTGCCCGTGGGGTCGCCGCCCTGGGCCATGAAGCCTTCGATCACGCGGTGGAAGACGATGTTGTTGTAGAAGCCGCGGCGGGTCAGCACCTTGATGCGCTCGACATGCCGCGGTGCCAGGTCCGGCCGCATCTGGATGGTGACCAGCCCGTCCTTGAGCTGCATGAGCAGGGTGTTCTGCGGGTCTGCCGCGCGTTGCGCGAGGGCGGGTGCGGCCAGCGCCGTGGCCAGGATGGTTCTGCGAAACATTTAGGGTTCTCCCGAGCCGCGGACGCGGGCCATGGTGCGTTCGAAGGTGAGTTTGGGGACAAAACTGGTGATGTCACCGCCCAGTTGCGCCACCTCCTTCACGAAGCGGGAGGAGATGAACTGGTTGGTCTCGCTGGCCATGAGAAACACCGTCTCGACGCTGCTGTCCAGCCGGTGGTTCATCCCCGCCATCTGAAATTCATAGTCGAAATCGGAGACGGCGCGCAGGCCGCGCACGATCATTTGCGCGCCCACATCCTTGGCGAAGCTGATCAGCAGGCCGGTGAAGGGCTTCACCTCGATGATCATGCCGTATCGGGCGGCGATGGGCACGGTTTCGGCCCGGACAAGATCGACGCGCTCCTCGAGCGGGAAAAGCGGCCCCTTGCCGATGTTCATCGCAACGCCCACCACGAGCTTGTCGAGAAGCCGGGCCGCGCGCTCGATCACGTCGATATGGCCGTTGGTGACGGGGTCGAAGGTGCCGGGGTAGAGGCCCACGCGTTCAGGCATCGCTCACGTCCTCTTCGCCACTGTCGAGCACCGGGAAGCAGCTGGTGATCCGCTCATTGTCTTCCATGCGCAGCATGGTCACGCCCAGCGCCTGGCGGCCGGTGATGCGCACCTGGTCGGCCGGCAGGCGGATCAGGCGGCCGCCATCGGTCACCAGCATCACGTCATCGCCCTGGCCCGCGACGAAGCTGGCCACCACGCCCCGGCCGGTGCGGGCCGAGAAGCCGATATTGGTGATGCCCTGCCCGCCGCGGCCGGTGACGCGGTATTCATAGGCGCTGGAGCGCTTGCCGAAGCCGGCATCGGTGATGGTCAGGATGAAGCGTTCCGCCAGCTCCATCTCGGCGATCTTTTCCGCGGGCAGGGTGATTTCGGTCACACCCTCCTCGGCATCTTCCGTCGCCTCGGCCTCATCGCCGGCGCGGCGCTTGGCGGAGGCGTATTTCAGGTAGGCGGCACGTTCCTCGACCGAGGCCTGGACGTGGTTGAGCACGACGAGCGAGATGACCTTGTCCTCACCCAGCAGCCGGATGCCGCGCACGCCGGAAGAATCGCGCCCGGCGAAGACCCGCAGGGTCTCGGCATCGGCCACGAAGCGGATGCATTTGCCGGCCCGCGTGGCCAGCAACACGTCATCGCCCTCGCGGCAGGTGGCCACGCCCACCAGCGTGTCGCCCTCCTCCAGCTTCATGGCGATGAGGCCGGCCGAGCGCATGTTGCGGAAGTCGGAGAGCTTGTTGCGGCGGACATTGCCTTCGGTCGTGGCGAAGACGAGGTGCAGGTTTTCCCAGAGCGATTCGTCCTGGGGCAGGGGGAGAACCGCGGTGACGCCCTCGCCCTCCTGCAGGGCCAGGAGCTGGCGGAGCGACCGCCCCTTGCCGTTCGGCCCGCCTTCGGGGAGCTGCCAGATCTTGCTGCGGAAGGCCATGCCGCGGCTGGTGAAGAACAGCACCCATTGATGCGTGTGGGCGACGAAGCTGCGCATCACCACGTCGTCTTCGCGGGTGGCCGCGGCGCTGCGGCCACGCCCACCGCGGTTCTGGGCGCGGAAGGTATCGAGAGGGGTGCGCTTCACGTAGCCGTCTCGGGTGATGGTGACGACCATGGTGCCGGGCTCGATCAGGCTCTCATCATCGAGATCGGCGGCGGCGTCATCGATGCGGGTCAGGCGCGGGCTTGCGATCTGCGCGCGGATGGCCAGCAGTTCGTCCTTGATGACCTCCATGCGTCGGGGGCGGGAAGACAGGATATCCAGCAGGTCGCGGATGCGTTCGCCGACCTCGGCCAGCTCGGTGGTGATCTTGTCGCGCTCCAGGCCGGTAAGCCGTTGCAGGCGCAGTTCCAGGATGCCGCGGGCCTGTTCCTCGGTCAGCCGCACGGTGCCCGAGGGGCTGATCTCGTTGCGTTCGTCCTGGATGAGATCGAGCAGCACACCGACATCGCCGGCCGGCCAGTCGCGGCCCATCAGGGCGGCGCGGGCGGTGGCGGCATCGGCCGATTCGCGGATGGTGCGGATCACCTCGTCGATATTGGCCACCGCGATGGCCAGGCCGATCAACTGGTGGCCGCGCTCCCGCGCCTTGCCCAGCCGGAAGCGGCTGCGGCGGGAGATGACATCCTCGCGGAAGGCCAGGAAGCATTTCAGGGCGTAGATCAGGCCCATCTGCTCGGGCGTGCCGTCATTCAGTGCCAGGAAATTGACCGAGAAGGTGATCTGCAGCTGCGTCATGCGGTAGAGCTGGTTCAGCACCACCTCGGCCGTCGCGTCGCGCTTGAGTTCGATCACCATGCGCACGCCATCGCGGTCGCTCTCATCCCGCAGGTCGGAAATGCCCTCGATCGCCTTGGCGCGGACCAGTTCGGCGATCTTCTCCATCAGGGTGGATTTGTTCACCTGATAGGCCATTTCGGTGACGATGATGGCCTGGCGGCCACCCTTCATCTCCTCGATGTCGCATTTGGCGCGCAGCGGGATGGAGCCGCGGCCGGTCTCGAAGGCGGAGCGGATGCCCGAGCGGCCGAGGATGATGCCGCCGGTCGGAAAATCCGGGCCGGGGATGATCTGCATCAGCTCATCGAGACTGGTGTCGGGCTCTTCGATCAGCTTGAGGGTGGCGTCGATCACCTCGCCCGGGTTGTGGGTGGGGATATTGGTCGCCATGCCGACGGCGATGCCGTTGGCGCCGTTGACCAGCAGATTGGGGTAGGCGGCGGGCAGGACGCGAGGCTCCATGCCGCTTTCGTCATAGGTGGGCGTGAAATCGACGGTGTCCTCGTCGATCCCCTCCAGCAGCGCCATGGCGGAGCGGGCGAGGCGGGCCTCGGTGTAGCGCATCGCCGCCGGGGCATCGCCGTCCATGCTGCCGAAATTGCCCTGGCCGTCGATCAGGGGAACTCGCATGGCGAAGGGCTGCGCCATGCGGACCATGGCATCGTAGATCGAGGCATCGCCATGCGGGTGATACTTGCCCATCACGTCGCCGGCGACGCGGGCCGATTTGCGGTGCGGCTTGTCCGGCGTGAAGCCCGATTCCTGCATGGCGTAGAGGATGCGGCGATGCACCGGCTTCAGCCCGTCGCGGATATCGGGCAGCGCGCGGGAGACGATCACGCTCATGGCGTAGTCGAGGAAGCTCTTGCGCATTTCGCGCTCGATGCCGATGGGGGCGATGTCGTCCCGCGGCGGCTCGCCCGCCGGGGTGTCTGGCTTGTCGCTCATTCGGGGCTACGCGGTCGCGGTGTGGAAGGACATGGAAGGGGTATACGGATTCCCGGCCGGATCGCCAATGCGGGGCCGCATCACGCGCCTTTCACCCCGCCGGCGGTCAGCCCGGCCACGATCTGTTTCTGCGCGAGCAGTGTCAGGATCAACACCGGGGCGGTAACGAGCAATGCTGCGGCGCTAAGCGGCCCCCAGGAAATCTGCTCGAAGGTCAGCATGTTGTTGACCGCCACCGGAAGCGTCCGTGTCTCACGCCCCGCCAGCACCACGGCGAAGATGAAATTGTTCCAGGAGAAGATGAAGGAGAGGATGCAGGCGACCGTGATGCCGGGCCGCGCCAGCGGCATGGCCACGTGCCGGAAGGCTTGCCAGATGGTGGCGCCATCAACAAGCGCCGCCTCCTCCAATTCGGCCGGCAATCCCTCGAAGAAGGAGATCATCACCCAAACGACGATGGGCAGGGTGATGACGAGATGGGTGATGATGATGGGCCAGAGCGTGCCCGTCAGCCCGAGCCACTGGAACAGCAGGAAGAGCGGAATAAGGTAGGACAGGCCGGGCGTGATGCGGGCGATGAGAATCAGTCCAGCCAGGCGGATGGCGCGCATCTTGGCGATACCATAGCCCGCCGGCACCCCCAGCAGCAGCGCGATGCCGGTGGCGGAGAAACTCACCACCACGGAGTTCCAGGCATACAGAAAAAAGTCGTTGCGAGAAAAAACCTCGGCGTAGTTGGACCAGGTGACGGGGTTGGGGATGAACACCGGCGGGAAGGCGGTGTTGTCCAGCTCGGTCTTCATCGACAGCGAGAGCATCCAGAGAAACACCAGGATGGCGGGCGAAATCAGCACCAGCACCGACAGACCGAAGCCGATGCGTCCCAGCAATTTCCTCATACCCGCACCCGCTGCCTGGTCCACATCAGCAGGGCGGCGAGGGCCAGGATGATGGCGAAGAACACCACCACCACAGCACTGGCATAGCCGACATTGTAGAAGGCGAAGGCCTGGAGATAGAGGAAGATGTTGATGGTCTCCGAGGCACTGCCCGGCCCGCCCTGGGTGATGACATAGATGGTGTCGAACGCTTTCAGGGCATCGATGGTGCGGATGATCAGCGCCACCACGATGTAGGGCGCAAGAAGCGGCAGGGTGATGTGCCAGAAGCATTGCAGCGGGGTGGCGCCATCGATCTTCGCGGCCTCGTAAGGGTCGCCGGGCAGGGAGGCGAGGCCGCCCAGGATCAGCAGCATCACCAGTGGCGTCCAATGCCAGACCTCCACCACCACCAAGGTGGGGATCACGGTATCGGGGCTGTAGACCCACATGCTGGGTGGAATGCCGACCTGCGCCAGCAGCCAGTTCAGCACGCCCAATTGCGGGTGGAACATCATGGTCCAGACCAGGGCGACTGCCACGGGTGTGGCCATCATCGGCAGGATGAAGACGGTGCGGGCCAGGCCGCGCAGCGGGAATTTCTGGTTGAACACCAGCGCCGCCGCCAGGCCCAGAATCAAGGGAAACACCACCGCCATGGCGGTGTAGATGAGCGTGCGCAACATCGCCCAGCCGAAACGTTCATCGGTGAAGAGCTTGGTATAGTTGGCAAAGCCCACCCATTCCCGTGCGCCACCCAGGCGCCAATCGAACGCGCTGACATAGATGGTGAACAGCCAGGGAAAGAGAATCGTGGCGACCACCGCGAAGGCGGCAGGCACGACAAACCAGACGTAGCGCCTGGCATAGTTGCGGCGTGAGGTCATCGGGGTGGCGAGCGCTGCCCTTGAGGGGGCTCTGCCCCCTCAAACTCCCCCGCAAAGGGCCGAAAGGCCCTTTGATCCCATCTGATGGAGGTTTCGGGAGGGGGCCGCCGACCGACCGCGCCGTCAGAACCACCGCCATGGCCCCCTCCCGAAACCTCCATAAAACAGAAGGCGGTCAAGGAGCCCCTGGCTCCTTGCGGGAGGGTTTGGGAGGGCAGCGCCCTCCCAAGGGCCGCATGCGCCACCCTCAAGTCTCGCGCTCGCTCCGTTCCAGGATCGGCTTGAACGCCGCGGTCGCCGCGCGCATTTCCGCCACCGGGTCGGCGCCGCCGATGGTGTTGGTCAGTGCCGTGCCGATGACGTCGCGGAATTCGGTGACGGGCAGGATTTCCGGCAGTCCGGCGCGGGCGATGCGGCCCGAGGCTTGCAAGGTGGCGAAGAATTCGCGTGGGAAGCGGCTTTGGCCGATGACCTCTTCATTGGTGAAGGGGCTGAGGCGGGCGGGCACGCCGGCGCCGGCGGCGAGCATGCGCGTCTGCATCTGCTTGCCCAGCGCCCATTGCAGGTAGAGCCAGGCCGGGCCTTTCTTGCGGCTGGCTTCGGGGATGCCGTAGCCGGCGCCGAACAGTGCGCAATGGTGGTTGGCCGGCCCGCGCGGGACCACGGCGTAGCCCACCTTGCCGGCGACGCGCGAGCGCTGCGGGTCTTCCAGGGGGGCGGCGAAGCCGATGCCGTCGATCCACATCGCGGCGCGGCCCTGCATGAAGGTGGTCTGGCATTCGTTCCAGTTGAAGCCGATGGAGCCGGGCGGCGAGGCATCCCGGAGGAAACGCTGGTATTGCCGGGTGGCCCAGATCGCGTCGTCGGTATCGGTGATGAGCTGGCGTTCGGCGTTGATCATGTCGCGCTGGGTGGTGCCGAGCAGGTAGCTCGACCATAGCACGACATTGGCGTTCTTCAGGCCGCGGCCGACATGGCCGTAGATCTGCCGGCCGCGATCCTCGATGCGCTTGGCGCTGTCGAACATCTCGTCGAAATTCGTCGGCACCGCGACGTTGCGGGCAGCCAGCAATTCCTTGTTGTAATACAGAATAAAATAGTCGGCGAAGGCCGGCAGGGTGTCCATCCGGCCATCCGCCTGGGTCGCGTATTCGCGCATGCCCTGGCCGAAATCATTGAAATCGAAATCGGGCGCGGTCAGGGTCTGGTCGGCGATCAGCGCGCGGATATCGGTGTTCCAGCGGGCGCGGCCGACCTGGCGCTTGTTCACATGCAGGCTCACCTCGCCGACATCGAAGCTGGGGCGGCCGGAGGCGTATTCGATGATGATTTTTTGCCGGTGCTGCTGTTCCGGCACCACTTCCACGCCGGCGCGGATGCCGGTCAGTTCCTCGAATTCGCGGTTGTGCTGCGTCAGCAAATTGCCGCGCGGGCTGAGCTGGACCGAGACCTCGATGCGCTCGCCGCGGAAGCGTCGCCAGTCGAAGGCGCTCTGCGCGCCCACGCGCTCCACCACCATGGGTGCCGCAAGCGTGCCCAGCACCGTGCCGCGGCGTGTGATGCCCTGCATGATCCGTTCCTCCGTTCTTATTGCGATCATGCTCACCCGGAATCGTCCCCGCCCGCAAGCGATGATACAGTGCGGCCATGGAAGAAACCGGAACGATCCTGGCGGCCGATGGCACGCCCCTGGCCTTTCGCCGCATCGCCGGCCGGGGGCCAGGCATCCTGTTCCTGGGCGGCTTCAACTCCGACATGACCGGCACCAAGGCCGAGGCGCTGGCGGCCTGGGCCACCGCGCATGGCAGGGCCTTCTGCCGCTTTGACTATGCCGGCCATGGCGCCTCGGGCGGGGATTTTCGCGATGGCACCATCGGCCGCTGGGCCGCGGATGCGGCCATGGTGCTCGAGACCCTCACCGACGGGCCGCAAATCCTCGTCGGCTCCTCCATGGGTGGCTGGATCGCGGCGCTGCTGGCGCGCGAGGCACCGGCGCGGGTGGCCGCCCTGGTCGGCATCGCCCCCGCCCCGGACTTCACCGAGGAGCTGATGTGGCCGCAATTCAACGCCGAAATCCGCGCGACCATCGCGCGCGACGGCGTGTGGTTCCGGCCCAGCGAATACGGGCAGGCCTACCCCATCACCCGGGCGCTGATCGAGGATGGAAAGCGCCAATCCGTGCTGTCCGGGCCGCTGGATTTCGCCTTCCCCGTGCGCATCATCCAGGGCATGCGCGACACCGACGTGCCCTGGAAACACGCGCTGCGCTTCGCCGAGGCGATCGCGGGCGATGACGTGATCGTCACCCTGGTGAAGGATGGCGACCACCGGCTCTCCCGCCCGCAGGACATCTCGCTGCTGCAGGCCGCGCTCAGCCGCCTGCTCGCAGAATAGCGGCCAGCCCCTCACGGTAACTCGGGTAGCGCCATGCGATGCCCAGCGCGGCTTTCGTGGCGGCGCTGGAGACGCGGCGATTCTCGGCCCAGAAGCTGCGCGCCATCTCGCTCATGCCCGGGGCCGCGGTGGCGTATTCGACCAGCGGCGGCGGGGCCACGCCCAGCAGTTCCGCCGCGTGTTCCACCACCACGGCACTCTCGGCCGGCTCGTCATCATTGAGATGCAGCACGCGCGCGCCCTCGGGCGGGCGATCCATCGCGGCCAGAACGGCCCGCGCGATGTCCTCGACATGGATGCGGCCGAAGGCGTGGCCGGGCTTGTGGGTGCGCCGCGCATGGCCGGCGCGCAGATCGTCGAAGGCGCTGCGCCCGGGGCCGTAGATGCCCGCGACGCGGAACAGGTCGAGCGCGAAGCGGCCGGCGGCGGCGGCGCGCCATTGCTCCTCGGCCGCCAGGCGCCGGGCGCTGCGCGGCTGGCCCGGGGCAGGCGGCGTCGCCTCATCCACCCAGCCGCCGCCACGGTCGCCATAGACTCCGGTGGTGGAGAGATAGCCGGCCCAGACCAGCCCGCCTGGAAGTGCCTGGCCATGCGCGGCCAGGAAAGGGTCGCCCACCTCGCCCGGCGGCGCGGTCATCAGCAGATGGGTGAAGCCGGGCAGGGCAGCGCCGGCCTGGGCGAAGGCGAGCTGGCCCGGACCGGTCGGGCCGCGCGTCGTGGCCAGCGTCTCCAGCCCCGAGTCGCGTGCCGCCCGCGCCACCGCCTGGCCCGAAAACCCGCCGCCGATGATGAGCAATCGCTTGTGCATGATTGGCAATAGGGCCGGGTTCGCATGCCAAGGCAAGGTGGGTTATGTTGGTTGGGTGAAGTCCGCCCGCCCCCTCCTCTTCGCCGTGCTGGCGGCCGTGTTTTTGCTCGCCGCCGGCGGGGCCGGCTGGTGGTTCCTGGCCCAACCGGCCGAGGAGGCGATCGAGCTGCCACTGCCGCCCGAGCCGCCACGCCTGGCCGATGGCGCCGAGTATGAACGCTGCCTGAGCATGCTGCGCGATGATCCCGAAGGCGCTCTCTCCTTCGCCGAAGCCTGGGATGCGACCGGCGGTGGCGAGGGGGCTCGGCATTGTTCCGCGCTGGCGCAGTTGACGGTGGGCGAGCCCGACCGGGCCGCCGAGCAGCTGGAACGCCTGGCGATCGGCAGCCGCGCCGGGCCAGCCGCGCGCGCCGCGGTCTTCGCCCAGGCCGGGCAGGCCTGGATGATCGCGGGCGACCCGTCGCGCGCCTTTGCCGCCACCACCATGGCGCTCACCCTCTCGCCCAATGATGCCGACCTGCTGACCGACCGCTCGGTCTCGCTCGGCACCATGCGCCGCTATGGCGAGGCGCTGGCGGATCTGGACCGCGCCCTGGCGCTGGACGCCGACCGTACCGAGGCGCTGGTTTTCCGCGCGGCGGCGCTGCGCAACCTGGACCGGGTGGATGACGGCCTGGCCTCGGTGGCGCGCGCCCTGGCAGTTTCGCCCGACAATCCGGAAGCGCTGCTGGAACGCGGCATCCTCCGGCAATTGCGCAACGACAGCGTCGGTGCCCGGGCGGATTGGCAAAGGGTGCTGGAGCTGGCGCCGGACAGCCCGGCGGCCGACCTGGCGCAGCAGAACCTGGCCTTGAGCGAAGCCGGGCCGACCCGGAGATAGCGGCGCGCCATCGGCACCGGGATGCCCCGCCGCCGCCAGCCGCGGTGCGGCAGGAATTTTCGTGATGTTCCGGCCGTGGCGATGCGGCGGCGCGGCCCAGGCGTGGTAACGTCGCCGTCAACGGCGGTCCGGCTTTCCGCGCGCCACCGCCCTGGCGCACGGGAACCCCGGCGGCGCGCCGGGCTGCGCGAAGGGAATTGGCATGGTGACGAGTGTCTGCGTGATCGGCCTCGGCTATATCGGGCTGCCGACCGCGGCCCTGATGGCCAGCAAGGGCTTGCGCGTGCTGGGCGTGGACACCGATGCCGGCGTCGTCTCGACGGTGAATGGCGGCCGCGTCCACATCGTCGAACCCGATCTCGCCGGGCTGGTGCGCGAGGTGGTGGCGCGCGGCGCCCTGAGCGCCCATGCCGCCCCGTCTGCCGCCGAGGTCTTCATGATCACGGTGCCCACACCACTGACCGCCGAGCGCCGCCCGCAAATGGCCTATGTGGAGGCGGCGACGCGCAGCATCGCTCCGGTGCTGAAGGCGGGGGACATCGTGATCCTGGAGAGCACCTCGCCGGTCGGCAGCACGCTGCGCATGGCCGGGCAGTTGGCGGCGCTGCGGCCGGATCTGCGCATCCCCGGCGATATCGCCATCGCCTATTGCCCCGAGCGCGTGCTGCCCGGGCGCATTTTGACCGAGCTTGTGGACAATGACCGCTGCGTCGGCGGCCTGACCACGGCCTGCACCGAGCGCGCGGCCGAGCTCTACGAGATTTTCGTTCGCGGCCAGGTGATCCGCACCAACGCGCCTACGGCGGAGCTGGTGAAGCTGGCCGAGAACAGCTTCCGCGACGTCAACATCGCCTTCGCCAACGAGCTCTCGCTGGTCTCCGACCGCCATGGCATCGACGTCTGGGACGTGATCGCGCTGGCCAACCGCCACCCGCGGGTGAACATCCTCAAGCCCGGCCCCGGCGTGGGCGGGCATTGCATCGCGGTCGACCCCTGGTTCATCGTCGACGCCGCGCCCGAGCAGGCGCGCCTGATCCGCACCGCGCGCGAGGTCAACGACGCCAAGCCCGATTGGGTGATGGCCCAGGTCACCGCGCTGGCGACGGCCGAGCCCGACCTGCCCATCACCTGCTTCGGCCTGGCCTTCAAGGCCGGGGTCGACGATCTGCGCGAAAGCCCGGCGCTGGAGATCGCCGAGCGCCTGGCGCATGCCCATCCCGGCCGCGTCGCGGCGGTGGAGCCGCACATCACCGCCCCGCCCAAGGGCCTGGAGGCGCCGCTGATCACCCTCGACGCCGCGCTGGCGCGGGGCGGCATCTTCGTGCTGCTGGTCGACCACAGCGTCTTCGCCCGCGTGCCCGCCGCGCGACTGGCCGGGGCGCGGATCGTGGACACCCGCGGCCTCTGGCGCCGCGGGCGCTGACCGGCGGCAGCCAGGACTTGCCAACCCGGCCGGTCGCATGCAAAGCGGTGGGATCGCGGTTGCGGTGTGAGTCCAAGCCACTGGCACGCATGAGGAGCCGGAGCAGGCATGCGCGAGCCATCCGCGGAACGGCCCAGCCCACGCCAGCAGGCCACGGCGCGAAGCCGGCGCCGCCACGGCCGCCGCTTCGCGCTCGATATCCGCAACATCGCCTGCCTTGTCCTGCTGGTGGTGCTGGGGGGCGTGCTAATCCTCGCCTGGAACCTTGCTTCGCATGGCCAGGAGGTGGTGGCGCTGGGGCTGATCGCGCTGGGCATCCTGTTCGGCGCGGCGGGGGCCGGCTGGGCGGCGGCGGCCGGTCTCAGCGCGGGCGCCGTGCTGCTGTTGCCGTTGCTGCCGCAATTCCTGCCGCGGCTCGACCAGCCCGCGGCCGGCTGCCGGTTCAGCGTGCTCAGCTTCAACACCAAGCTCACCCGCGCGCCATCCGAGCCTGCCGTGGCGGCCCTGCTGGCGCGCCATGCCGCCGACGTGCTGCTGCTGCAGGAGGTGATGCGGCCCCAGGCCATGATGAGCGCGCTGCGGGCCGAGCCCGCCTTCGCCCGCCACCACATGCTGGCCGACCCGAGCGGCGCGACCAACCTCATCGCCTCGCGCTTCCCGATCGAGCCGCTGGCCAGCGCGGCCGGCCAGCTGGTGCTGGCGCATGTCGGCGCGCGGCCGCTGCGTTTCCTGACCGGTGTCGGACCGAAGGAGTTCCTCGGGAATGGTGACGCCGGACGCTTCGCCGAGGCGCTGGACCGCACGCTGGGCAACACCGCGTTGCCGCTGGTGCTGGGGATGGACCTGAATGCCGGAGCACGCAGCCGCCTTCTGCTCGGCCTTCGCCGGCATCTTCGCGACGCGCATGGGGAGGCGGGTTGGGGCTTCGGCTTCACCTTCCCCACCGGCGAGCGGCGCATGGGCATGTTCGGCCCCTGGCTGCGGCTGGACTACCTGCTGCACGATGCCCGGCTGGGCACCGCCGGCATCGAGGTGATCGCCGAGCATGCCATCTCGACCCATCATCCGTTGCGGGCGGAGCTTGTGCTGACCGGTGTCGGCGATGATGGCCGGCCCTGCTGAACGCCATCCGGGCCTGAGCGGTCAGCCGCGGGGCGGCTGGAGCGCCTCCAGCATCGCGCGCGCGGCCGGGGGCAGGTCGGCGCGCAGCCGGGCCAGGATCGCGCGGCCCTGCGGCGCATCGGCCAGGCCGGCCAGTTCGAGGGCGACCTCGCGCCGCAGATCATCGGGCAGCCCGGGCCAGAGCGCGAGTGCCAGGCTGAGGCGGCGTTCGACCAGCGGCAGCTCCCACCTCCCCGCGAGATAGGACAGCCGCAGCGGCGCCATGGCTTGCGCTGGTGCCCCGGCGGCCTCGGCCGCCTCGGCGGCATCGAGCCAGGCGCGGGCATCCGCGACGCGGGGCGGCAATGGCCGCCACAGTGGCAGCAGTGCCGCGGCCAGCAGCAGGCTGGCCAGGGCCGGGGCCAGCATCGCCGGCCCACTCAATTCGAGTAATACTTGCTCTGGGCGCGATAATACTTGCCGTAGCCGTAACCATAGCCGTAGCCATAGCCATACCCATAGGCGCGCATGCGGCGCAGATCGACCTTGTTGATGATCACGCCGGCGATGTTCACCTGCGCCTTGGTGAGCAGGCCGATGGCCTGCTGCACCGCCTCCGTCGGCGTCGAGCGCCATTCGACGACGACGACGCTGGTCATCGCCAGCGTGCCGATCAGCCGCGCGTCGGAGACCGCCAGCAGCGGCGGGCTGTCGAGCACGACAAGGTCGTAACGCTCGCGCAGCGCCGCGACGAAGTCGGAGAAACGCTTCGAGCCGATCAGCTCGCCCGAATGGGCAAGCTGCGCGCCGGTCGGAATGATCTCCAGCGCGAAGTCCTTGTAGCGGACCAGGCAGTCATCCAGGCTCGCCTGGCCGGAGACGATGTCCACCACGCCGCGTGCGGCGGAGAGGCCGAAAAGCTTGGAGACGGAGGGGTGGCGCAGGTCGCAATCGACGATCACCACGCGCAGGCCGGCGGCGGCGGCGGAGATGGCGAAGGCGGCCGCCAGCGTCGATTTACCCTCCCCGGGCATGGCCGAGGTGATGTGGACCACCGTCGGCACGTCGTCCACATTCGAGAGCTGGATGCCCACGCGCGCCGCCCGCAGCCCCTCGGCGAAGCGCGAAAGCGGCCGTGTCGCCAGATATTCGATGATGTCCATGCGCCTGCCGCTCTGCCGCAACTCGTTGTCGAGCAGCATCGGCACCGTCGCCAGGGCGGGAAGTCCCAGCTCCCGCTCGGCGTCGGAGGTGGTGACGATCCAGTTCTCCATGGAGCCCAGCACCAGCGCGACGATGACCCCGCCGGCCAGCCCGGCCAGCAGCGGCAGGCCGATGAACCAGGTCAGGCGGGGAAAGCTTGGCGCGCCGGGGTTGGTGGCGGGCGTGATGATGCGGGCCTCGGCCTCCTGCGGCCCGTGCTGCTGCTCGGCTTCCCGCGCGCGGTTGAGAAAGCTGTCATAGAGCAGCCGCGCGGCCTCGGCCACGCGCTGCGCCTCGCGCAGCTGCACCAGGCCGCCGGTGTTCACGGTGGCGCCTTCCTGGGTCAGCCGGGTGAGCTGCTGTTCGAGCTGCCTGCGCTGCTGCTGCATCGCGTCGAATTCGTTGCGGATCTGCGTGACGATCCGTCCCACCTCGGCGCCGAGCTGGCGATCCACCGCGCGGCGTTCCTCCTCCAGGCGCAACACGTCGGGGTGGCGCGGGCCGAAGCGCTGGCTGGCATCGGCCAGGCGCCGTTGCACATCCGATTGCTGGCCACGGATCGCGGCGATGGCGGCCGAGGCACCGACCTCGGGCAACGCCTCCAGATTGCCGGTCCGTTGCACCCGCTGGGCGACTTCGAGGCGCGACTGGCGCTGCCCCAGCTCGCCCTGGATCTGCGTCAGCTGCGCGCTCAGCTCGGTCAGCGCCTGGCGTTGCAGGGTGGAGCCGGCGCCGCGGTCGCTCTCGGTCAGGTTGAAGTCGCTGCGGATGCGTTCCACCGCGGTCTCGGCGGCGATCATGCTGCTGCGCAGCTCCACCAGACGGTCGGCATACCAGTTGGAGGCGCGGCGCACGGCATCGAGCTTGGTTTCGAGCTGGTCGGTCAGGTAGGCCTCGCCGATCGCATTGGCCAGGCGCGCGGCCTTGGCGCCGCTCGATGCCGTCACGTCGATGCGGATGACATAGTTGAAGCCGACACGCAGCACCCGCGTCGCCTGCTCAAGCCGCACGACGGCCCGGGCCTCGCGCGTCTCGGCGGCGTCCTGCACCGCGGCGGCGGGGCCGAAGATGCCGGGCAGCACGCTCTGGGCGAGCGCCCACCAGCCGCGCGGCTGGGTGCCGAATTCCGGATCATCGGCCAGGCCCTGGGCGCGCACCACCCGCGTCAGCAGCACGCTCGATTCCAGCACCGACACCACGCTCGCGATCTTCATCTGGTCGACCGAGATGGAGGCGAATTCGGCCTCGGGGCCGACCGCGTTCACCCGCTTGGGCTCGATGAGCAGGAAGGCGCTGGCGCGATATTGCGGCGGGATCGCGCTGAACACGCCGAAGCCCAGGGCAATGAACAGCACGGGCATGACCAGGACCAATGCCAGACGGCGGCGCAGCATCGCGATGATGCGGCCGACATTCAGGCCCTGCGGCGTGAAGGACGCGCCTGGCGTTGTGGCGGGGATATTGCTCAGTGGCACATTTATATTCATCGAAACCTCGCCGCGGCTCGCAGATCAACCGGTCCCCGGGGCCAGGCCCGGTGGCCCCGTTCGGAGCCATGTCGCCCCCGCCATGGGCGTGTCGCGCACGGCCCGCCCCGGATCCAAAACCGGCTCCGCCGTGAATTCGGACCCCAGGAGCAAGTCCCCCGGGAAGGATTCTCGCCCGCGAAGCCAAGCCGCCAGCCGGTTCCACCGGCCGTGCAAAAACCCGGGGCGCGAAGCGACAGGCAGGTTGATCGGTGATCACCAGGGCTTGACCTGCATACTGGCAACACGCTTGCGGCGCAACAGATGAAGGGACGACGCGTTGACATCACGCCGCTGCCAGCCATCCTCGGGCCATGCCACTGCATGGCTTTCCCGCTCTCGCCCTCGGCGGCGCGCTCCTGACCCTGGGCCTGGCCGGGCTGCCCGCCAGCCTGCCGCCGGGCATCGGCACCCCTGGCTGGCTCGGGCGCCTGGGCCTGCCCGCCCATGAGGCCCGGCGCCAGCCCGTGGCGCGCGGCTTCGCGCTGCTGGAAAGCGCGGCGGCGGAGGCCCGGCCGGTCCTGCTGGCCCGCCTGCATGCCGGCAATGTCGAGCGACTTGCCGCGGCGCCGAGTGATGGCTTCGCCTGGCTGGTCGAGGCCTGGCTTCGGACGAAGCTTCCCGGCAGCCCGCCGGCGCCGGTGCTTGAGGCGCTGGCGCTCTCCTACCGCTACGCCCCGCGCGAGCAGACGGTGATGGCGGGCCGCGTCCCGCTCGGGCTGCTGCTCTGGCAGGACATGGAGGGAGGGCTTCGACGCCATGTGCTCGATGATGTGCGGGAGATGGCCCAACCCTGGCGTGGACGCGACAACCTCACCCGCCTGGTGGATGCCGCGCGGCAGGCGGGCCCGCTGATGGTCGCGGTCGCGCGGGGCGAGGCGTATCGCGTCGCCGGGTATTCCGGCCAGGTCTTCGACCAGCTGCTGGCGGCGGCCGAGGCGCGTGACGCGGCGGCCGGCCAGCCACGCGCCGGGGGCGGCTAGCATGGCCCTGGGCTGGTTCCGGCGGCTCATTCGGCGCGATGCCGGGCGCCAGGCCGCGCGCGTCCCCGACGGGATGCGCCTCTATGCCATCGGCGACATCCATGGTCGGCTCGATTGCCTGCGGCGGATGGAGGCGCTGATCGCGGCCGACCTGGCGGCGCATCCGGCGGCGCGCCCGGTCATCATCCATCTCGGCGACTATGTCGATCGCGGCCCGGACAGCCGCGGCGTGATCGAGGCCCTGGTCCGCCCAGGCCTGCCCGGCATCCCCCGCCGCTGCCTGCGCGGCAACCATGAGGCGATGCTGCTGCAGGCCATGGAAAGCCCGCGCTCGATCGATGACTGGCGGCAGAGCGGCGGCATCGAGACCCTGCATTCCTATGGGGTGGACATCGCGGCCGCGCGGCTGGGCCGGGGCTTCGAGCAGGCGAGCGAGGCGCTGGCCCGCGCCCTGCCGGCCGGGCATCGCGACTTCCTGGAGGGCCTGGAGGCGCTGCTGCTGATCGGCGATTATGCCTTCGTCCATGCCGGCCTTCGCCCGGGCGTGCCGCTGGAGGCCCAGGCCCTGCACGACCTGCTGTGGATCCGCGAGGAGTTCCTGGAATACGAGGGCGATTTCGGCGCGGTGGTCGTGCATGGCCACACCCCCGTCGGACAGCCGGACGAAAGGCCCAACCGCATCAACCTCGATACCGCCGCCTACCTCACCGGCCGGCTGACGGCGCTGGTGCTGGAAGGCGCCTCGCGGCGCTTTCTCTCGACATGAGGCGCCGGCGGGTCGCAGGCGGCGGGCGCGGCCAGGCGCCGGAAGCGCGCGCCCGGGGCCGGCGTTCCGGCGGGGTGCCCGACCGGCCAGGCCACCCGTGTGGGAACGCGCGCCAGCACCTCGCATCGCATCGGGCCACGGCCCGCCGCTCGAACAGTGTCCACCGCGCCCGGCCGGCGCGCGCGGCGGACCGGCGGTGATGGCCGGGCGGGGTTCGCCGCTGGTCGCGCTGGTGTCGCGCCTGGCCGGGTCGGCATTGCGGGCGGCGGCGCTGTTCGGGCTGCTGCTGCTGCCGCTGCTGTATGGCGGCGACCGGCCGATGCTCTGGCATGTCCAGGCGGCGCTGCTGGGCGCGCTGGTCCTGCTGGCGCGGCGGCCGGAGAATGGCGGTGCCGTCGGCCCCTCGCCGGCCGCGGCCGCGCTGTTCGCGGTCGTGGCGCTGTGGTGCGTCGTGCAGATGCTGCCCGGGCTGCCGCCACCGCTGGCGGCGCCGGCCTGGGAGGTGGCATCGGCGGCACTCGGCCAGCCGCTGCCCGGCCGCATCTCGATCGCGCCCGAACAGACCCGACTGGCGTTGCTGCGCATGCTGACCGATGCGGCGGCCTTCTGGCTGGGCTGGGCGCTGTTCCGCGACAGCGATGGCCGCCGCCTCGTGCTCGGCTCGGTGGCCGGCATCGCCGCGGCGGTCGCGGGGTATGGGCTGGCGGAATGGGCGCTGGGCAACACCGCGGTGCTGGGCATCGCCAAGTTCGGCCATCACGACGCGCTGACCGGCAGTTTTTTCGGGCGCAACGCCTTCGCCACCTTCCTGACGATCGGCCTGCTCGCCACGCTCGACCTGCTGCTGCGCGCGTTGCGGCAGCGCGAGCCCGGGGAGGCGTCGCTTGCGGTCTCGCGGGCGGGGGCGCTCGCGTTGGGCCTCGTGCTGCTGGTCGCCGCGCTGGCGCTGACGCGCTCGCGTTCGGGGATCGTGCTGGCCGCGCTGGGTGCGGCGCTGCTGGTCGGGCTGCGGCTGGCCAGGCGATGGCGTGAACTCCGGCCGACGGGAGAGCGGCGCCGTGGGGTGCTGCCCCTGATCCTGGGCGGCATGGGCCTGCTGGCGGCGGCGGGCCTGGGTGCGGCGCTGCTGCTGCGGGCGGGCACCTGGGACCGGCTGGGGCGCCTGATCGAGGATGGCGAGACGCGGCTGGCCGTGGCGGCCCTTACCTGGCGCGCGGCGCTGGACCGACCCCTGACCGGGCATGGCGCCGGCACCTTCGAGGCGATGTTCCCGGCCTACCGGGATGGCATCCGGACCTGGGCGGTGTGGGACAACGCGCACAACATCTATGTCGAGGCGATGGCGGGCCTGGGCCTTCCAATGGCCCTGGCGCTGTTCGGCGCCGTGCTGCTGGCGATCAGGGCCGCCGCGCGCGGCTGGTGGCGGCTGGGCAGCGCGGGCGGGGCGTGCCGCGTCGCCATCGCCGCCGCCTTCGTCGTGCTGGCCCAGGGCCTGCAGGAATTCGCGCTGCTGGTGCCCGGGGTTTCGATTCCGTTCTGGACGCTGCTCGGCCTGGCCGCGGCGGCGGGGGAGGGGCCGGCCGGGCAATCGGATGCAGGCTCGCCCGCCGCAGGAAGCGAGCGCCTGCGCCCTGGCGGGGCGGGCTGATCCACGCCGTCAGAGGAAGCGTTCGACCACCCGCAGCACATCGCCGGGTTGCAGGACGAAGACGGCGGAGGTTTCCACCGGGATTTCCCCGGGGAAGCCCTCGCGCGCCACCAGCACCCGGCGCTGGTTGGCGCGGAAGGTGAAGCCGCCGGCCATGGCCACGGCGGCCTGGGCCGAGAGGCCGGGGCGGTAGCGGAATTCGCCGGGCCGCTGCACCTCGCCCAGCACATAGAATGGCCGGGTCTCGACGACCTGGACCGTGACATTGGGGTCGCGCAGGTAATTGCTCTCGCGCAGCCGGCGGCCGATCTCGCGCGCCACCGCTGTGGCGGTCTGGCCCTGGGCGCGGACGGAGCCGGCGAGCGGCACGTTGACCGTTCCGTTCGGATCGACCGTGTGCTCGCCGGTGAGCTGTTCCTCGTTGAAGACGACGACGCGTAGCTTGTCGCCGGGGCCGAGCAGGTAGTCGCCCTCGCGCGGGCGAAGCGCCGCCTCCCAGGCGGCGGCCTGGGGCGTGCCCGGCGCCGGCGGGGCGGGCATGCCGTCCGAGCACGCGGCGAGGGCGGCCAGGACAGGCGAGAACAGAATGGATCGACGCATCATGTCGGAGCGGCTCCTGTCGGCGGTGGCGGCGCGCATGACGAGATCACGCCTCCGCGAATACCCGGGATATAGCGGGATCGGCGCGTTCGGAGGAGTCCGCTTCCGCGGTGGCGGCGGCGAGAGATATTGCAATTAAACAGTTTTCAGCAGCCGGGGGTGCCGAATGCGCCAAAATCACTTTTTGTGTACTCAGAGACATATGACTGATGCCGCAGGTTTGCTTCCACGCGAACAAAACTGAGATATAATAATTGCTCAGGAAAAATTCGACTCATGATCTATGCTGTGCGGCGGGGCTCTCGCACTTGTGCGCCGCGCGCGCTAGACAAGGGCTGCACGGTACCCACGGCATTTCGCCGACATGGCGGCCGGCGCGGTTGAGGCCCCGTCGGGCCTCTTCAGGGGTTTTGCATGCGGTCGGATTTCCTGGGTGTTCCGCTTGACCTTCTGACCATGGAACAGACCTTGGCGCGGGTCGCGGCGGCGATCGAGACCCGCGGCAGGCTGCGGCATGTCGCGATCAACGTCGCGAAATTCGTCCACCTCCAGCGCGACGAGGAATTGTGGCGCGACGTCGTCACCTCCGACATCGTGGGAGTGGATGGCGCGGGCATCATCCTGGGCGCGCGGCTTCTCGGCATCGCGGTGCCCGAGCGCGTGGCCGGGGTGGACCTCATGGAGCGCATCCTCGCAGCCGCGGCCGGGCGCGGCTGGCGCCCCTATCTCCTCGGCGCCACCGCGGCGGTGCTGGACCAGGCGGTGGGGCGGCTGGCGGCGCGGCATCCCACCCTGGTGCTGGCCGGCCGGCGCGACGGCTATTTCCGCCCCGAGCAGGAGGCCGGGCTGGTGGCCGAGATCAACGCCTCCGGCGCCGACTGCCTGTTCATCGGCATGCCCACGCCGCGCAAGGAACGTTTCCTGGCGGCGCATCGCCAGGCCCTGGCCGTGCCCTTCATCATGGGTGTGGGCGGCGGCATCGACGTGCTGGCGGGGCATGTGGCGCGCGCGCCGGACTGGGTGCAGCGCAGCGGCCTGGAATGGGCGTTCCGGGTGGCGCAGGAACCACGCCGGCTGTGGCAGCGCTACCTGACGACCAACCTGGCCTATGCCGGCATCCTGTTGCGCCTGCCCTTCGGCCAGCGGCCGCCCTCGGCCCACCGGATCGCGCCGAATGCCGTCGGCGCAGCCGGGCTTCGATGACCGCGGCGGGAATGGGGGGATTGCGACCCGTGGGACGCGCCGGCGGCCGCCACGGCCTGGGACGGCCCTGTTCGAGGTGGCCGACCGGCCGCCGGGACGGTGTGTGGTGAAGCCTCGGCGGTTCGAACTTGCCCGCGACGATCGTTCCGACCCGGCCGCCCCGACGCATGCGGCGCCGCCCGACCTGCCGCCGCCCAACCTCCCGCCGCTGGGCGAGAAGCTCCGCGCCCCGGCCGTGGCGCTGGCCCTGGGGGCCGCCGACCTGTTGGGGATTCTCGGCCTGGGCACCCTGGTCTTCCTGGTCCATGGCGTCGCCCGCGAATACGATCCGGACCAGCTCGTGGCCGGCCTGATCCTGCTGACGCTGACCTGGACCATCGGCGCCCAGGCCCAGGGCCTGTACCGCGCGGCGACCGTGCTCGCGCCGTCGGGCCAGATGCGCCAGGTCGTCGGCAGCTGGGCGATCGCCTTCGGCTGCCTGCTGCTGCTCGCCTTCACGCTCAAGCTGGTCGGCACCTTCTCGCGCGTCTGGCTGCTCGCCTGGTGCCTGGTCTCGCTGATCTGGCTCGCGGCGGTGCGCGCGGCCTGGTCGGCCCAGCTTCGCCACCTCACCGCCGCGGGTCATCACACCGAGCGCATCGTCGTCCTGGCGGGCAGCCGGGCGGATGCCATGGCGCTCGCGGCCGGGCTGACCTCGGGGGCGGGCAGCGGCGCTGTCGTCGTCGCGATCTTCGCCAATGATGAGGAGGCGGGCGGGCTTGCCGATCCTGCCTTCCTCGAACGCCTCTCGGCCCTGCCGCGGGCTGCCCAGGTCGACCGTGTCTGCATCGCCCAGCGCGGGCTGACGCCGGCGATCCTCGCGGGGATTCTCGACCGGCTCTATGTCCAGGCGGTGAATGTCGCGGTGGTGCCCGACCTGGCGGGTGCCCGCCTTGGCCCGGTGCGCGCGCAGGTGGTGGGCAGCCTGGCGCTGGTGGATGTGGCGACACAGCCGCTGAGCGATGCCGAGGCCTTCGTCAAGCGCGCCGAGGACCTGTTGCTCAGCGCCTTGCTGCTGACGCTGCTGTCACCCCTCATGCTCGCCACCGCGCTGGCCATCCGGCTGGAGACAAAGGGGCCGGTCTTCTTCCGCCAGAAGCGTGTGGGCCTGCGCGGCATGGTGTTCGATGTGCTGAAGTTCCGTTCGATGGGCCATGCGCCGGCGGCGGCGGGGCTGCTGCGGCAGACATCGCGCGATGACCCGCGGGTGACCCGGGTGGGCCGGCTGATCCGCCGCTTGAGCGTCGATGAGCTGCCGCAGCTGTTCAATGTGTTGCGGGGCGACATGTCGCTGATCGGCCCGCGCCCGCACGCGCTGCACATGACCGCCGGCGACCAGCCGCTGGAAGCCATCGCCGATGACTATGCCTGGCGCCACCGGATGAAGCCCGGCATCACCGGCTGGGCGCAGATCAACGGCTTTCGCGGCGAGGTGACCAGCGAGGAGCAGCTGATCGGCCGGTTGCAGCATGATCTCTACTACATCGATCAATGGTCGGTGTGGTTCGACCTGCAGATTATCCTGCGGACCGCGGTGATGATCCTGTTCGATCGCCGCGCCTACTGAGGGCGTCGCGGCGGGTCAGGCGAGAATCGGCCGTGGCCCCGTGGGAAACCCCGGGGCCGGTCGGTTGCCTGCCCCCCCGCGCGACGCGGTCAGAAGCCGACCCGCATCTGCAGCAGGAAGAGGTTGCGATCGTAGTTTGAGGTGGCGAAGGAGGCCTGCCGGCTCTGATAGCGATAGGAGGCGGTCACCCGCATCCGCCGGTTCACGATCCAGGTCGGGCCGACGGCGACCGCATGGATGCGGTCCGCCGGGGTGTTGCTGTAGTCGGTGTTGATGAAGGTGTAGGCGCCGTTGAACAGCAGGTTGCGGTAAAGCTCCAACTCGGTGCCGATGCCGAACAGCGTCGAGGTTCCGGGGCGCTGGCCGACGACGCTGGGGTCGCTCACATCGCGCCTCAGTTGCAGGGTGTAGGCTATGCGCTGCGTCGGCGTCCAGCGCAGGTTGGCGCCGAAGGTCACGCCGCTGTTTTCGGGCAGCCCCCGCGTGAAGGTCTGGTGCAGGTAACCTACGAAGGCCTCGCCACGCAGCCGGCGGTTGACGTCGAGCGAGGCGCCGACCACAGCACGGGCGCCCTCGCTGTCGAAGCTGGTCAACCGGTAGCGGCGAATATTGTAGGACGCCTCGCCGAATACCTGGATGCCGGCGCCGATCTCGTATCCGACCCGGACCGGGAAGGTATAGGTGCTGCCGTCGCGCAGCGTCTGGTTGAAATTGGTGACGGCGTTCGGTGCCTGCTCGTAGGTCGCGCGCTGGAAGTTGAATGCGCCACTGAACACCAAGCGGTTGACCTGCCGCTGGTACCTGATGTCGACATTGTAACGGTTCGAGACCAGCGGGTCGAAATTCTGCGGCCCGAGGCCGCCGCCGGGCAGGGCCGCCGCGGTCAACGGCGACACCCCGGCATCGGCGCTGCGGAAGAACGAGGCCGAAGTGTTGATCGTGGTGCCGCGCTCCAGGTCGAGCCGGCCGGCGCCGACCACGCGGGCGTTCACGTCGTTCAGGCGCGAATTGTTGAAATAGACGAAGGGCTCCACCGCCGCCTCACCGTAGAAGGCGTGGCGCGTCCAGTCGGACGCCGCCGTCACCGTTGGCGCGAAGCGCAGCACGCCGTCGGGGCGGCGGTTCGTGGGCTGCGAGATGATGTTGTCGTCATAGCCAATGCCGGCCGCGAGGGAGGGGGTCACGGCGAGCGAGCCGACCCGGAGGCTGCGAAACTCCGTCTCCGAATCGGTTGTAATCGGCATTGGAATTTGCGCTTGCGCGGGAATGCCAAGCGACGGTGCAATCATCATTGCCGCCGTGTACGCCAACATCGGATGTTTTCTGCTTAATACCGTCATTTCATCCAAGATTTAGGACTGCGGCTGATTCCATAGACCGCGACTCGTGACTATTGCAACTGCTACCTTCACCCAAGTCGAGAAGTGGCGTCAGCTGTCGCCGAACAGCTACGACCCACAGGAAACACCGCTTCTGATATTGCCGTGGGATGGCCGCCATATTTATATGACTTGCTATGGCCTGCCTGCCGCCGGTCCCATGCAGGGGCCGGTCAAGGCGGGTCGTCCTGCCACAGGCAATGGCCGAGCGCCGTGACCAAATCCGGCGCTTGCTGCCACCGGGGCGCGTCGACCGCCGGCCGTGATGGTGGCGGCTCAGTCTGCTTGCCGGCGAATTCAGCTTCGGGCTACACACTGGTGATACTGTTTGATCCGAAAGGTTCGCATGACCATGGACCGCGCGCCGATCCGCCGCCAAAGCATCCTTGTCTCTGCCGGCGTCGCCCTGCTGGTCCTTGCGGGCCTCCCCCCGCTTGGCTTTGCGGGCGCGGCGCACGCCCAGGGCGGGAGCCCCGGCGGCGATAGCTCCGGTGCGGTGGCCGCGTCGCAACCCGGGGGTCAGGTCGCCGGCCTTCTCGACCAAAACCCGCAGGGCGGCGCTGCGCTGGCAAACGCGATCGCTGCCCTGCTCGTGAATGACCCAGCCGCCGCCAACGCCGTTCTGAACGCGATGAACACCGCGAACGCGCAGCAGGTGGCGGCGCTGGCCAGTGGCTTCAACACCGCCCAGACGACGCTGACCACCACGAACCCGCCGGGTGCGCAGGTTTTGGCCTCCGCGCGCACCGAAGCCTCCACGGTGGTGGCCGCGGCCCTCACCGTCGCGGCGAACCCCGGCGGTGGCGGCGGGGGGGCGAATGTGAACACCGCCTCCAGCCTCGGTATTGCCACGCCCACCGCGACGACGCGCTGAGTAAGCGCCGCGCCGGGCTTCCGCTCGCCAAAGCACCCTCGCCCGTTGGAGCAGATACGCAGCATCCGGCCGCTCAGCGAGGTGCCGGGCGGTTCTCCCGCCTGGCCTAGCGCGGCGGCCCTTTGGCCGCTTCTGGCAGCGGGCATGCTTTCCGATCTCTGGCATGATCCGGCCTTCCTGGCCGGATCGTCCTGCTGCGTGGCGTGCGCACTGCTGCTGGCGGGCTGGCGGCAGGCCGGACCCCGCAACCGCCTGTCGCGGGCGCAGCGGGCTGGCCTGCTGCTGCTGACGCTGCCGGCGCTGCTGGCTATGGCCCAGGCCTGGCCCTGGGCGCCAGAGGCCTGGCTCCCCGCCGTGACCATCCTCGCCGCCGAGGCCCGCTCCAGCACGGCCGGTCAATCGCTCAGCCTCGATCCGGCCGCGAGCTGGTCGGGCGGCGTTCTGCTCTTGCTGCTAGGTGTTTCCTTCCTGGCCGGGCGGCTGGCGGCGGCCGGACCCGGCCTGCCCGCGCTGCCTTTGCTGCTGGGGGCGGGGCTGGGCGCGGGGGCGCTGATGGGCTGGACGCGCGGGCCCGATGTGCTGCTGGCCGGGCTGGCCCTGGGCGCCGCGCTGGAACTGCCACGCCTGTGGCCCGCGCAGCGCCTGACCTGGCTTGGCCTGCCCATGGCCGGTCTGGCCGGGCTTGCCATGCCGCCCAGGCTCTGGCCGGTGCTGCTGGCCGCCGCCTTGGCCTGGCTGCTGCTGCGCGTTGCCGGGCGGCGGCTGCCGCCGATGGCGCTTCTGGCCGTGGTTTTGGCGATGGCGGCGGGGGGCGCGGCCCTGCTGGGAATGCGGGCGGGCGCGGGCGACAGCATCGGCTGGGAACTTGCCCGGAGCGCGCTCGCCGCACATCCCTGGCTCGGCCAGGGGCTGGGCAGCGCGGAGGCGGCGCTGGCCGTGCAGCGGGCGATGGGCGATGGCCCGGCCGTGATCGCCGGGCCGCCGCCCTGGCCGCTGGCCCTGACGCTTGGGCTTGGGCTGCCCGGCGCGCTGGCGCTGGTGATGGCCGCGGCGCTGCTGCTGGCACCCCTCGGCCCGACGCTGCGGCGCGCGGAGGCGGCAGCGGCCGGCCCGCCGGCCCGCCTTGCGCTGACAGGTGTGGTGGTGCTGCTCGCCATGGCGCCCTGGGGCGCGCCGCTGGCGCCGGGATTGCTGGCGCTGGCCGCGCTGGCCGGCGGGGCGAGCGTGACCGCCCTGCGGCGGGAGCAGGCGGGGCGCCGGCAGCCGGCCTGAGGCGCAACCGCACCCGGCGCTTCACGGATCGTCAAGAATTTCCCGCGATAAAGCGGCATCGCAACCCGGCATGGGCGTGCCCATCGGCCGCCTGGCCAGCGCGGAGGTCCTTCGAACCATGGCGATCCAGCAAGCAAGCGGCGGCGCCTGGCTGCTTCCCGAAGCCGCGGCGCAGCCGCGCAGCGCGGTCCCCGCGTCGCGCCCCGCCGTGCTCAATCCGTCGGCGCTGCTCGTTCGCGCGCTGGTGCTGCCCTACCTGGCGCTGGCCGGCACCACCGTCTTCCTCCTGCGGCTGCTTCCCTGACCCATCGGCGGCGCCAGGGCCGGCGCTCTCAGCCGCCGGCGCGCAGAAACGCGGCGCAAGCCGCCACGATGCGCCCCGCCGCATGCCCGTCGCCATAGGGTGACGCGCCGCGCGCCAGCGCCGCGTAATGCGCCGGGTCGTCCAACAGAGAAGCGGCCTCGGCCAGAATGCGCTCAGGGTCGGTGCCGACCAGCCGCGCCACCCCCGCCTCCACCGCCTCGGGCCGCTCGGTCTCCGTGCGCAGCACCAGCACCGGCTTGCCCAGCGCCGGCGCCTCCTCCTGAATGCCGCCGCTGTCGGTGAGCACGAAATGGCAGCGCTTCATCACCGCCGCCAGATCCAGATAGCCCAGCGGCTCGACCAGGCGGATGCGCTCCACGCCCCCCAGCACGGCATGCACCGGCCCGCGTACATTGGGGTTGGGATGGACGGGATAGACGATCTCCACATCGCCGTATCGCTCGACCAGCCTGCGCAACGCCCGGCACAGCCCAGCCAGCGGCGCGCCGAAATTTTCCCGCCGATGCGCGGTGACGAGGATGACGCGGCGCAACGGGTCGATGTCGAAGGGAAGCCGCGTCGCCGGCCGCGCGGTGACGTCGAGCAGCGCATCGATCACCGTGTTGCCGGTCAGGTGGATGGCGGCGGCGGGCACGCCCTCGGCGAGGAGGTTCGCCCGCGCACCCTCGGTGGGGGCGAAATGCACGGCGGCGAGCAGCCCGGCGGCGCGGCGGTTGAACTCCTCGGGGAAGGGGTTGGCCAGGTCACGGGTGCGCAGCCCGGCCTCGACATGGCCGAAGGGCAGCCGGCGATAGAAGCAGCCCAGCGCGCAGGCCATCACCGTCGTGGTGTCGCCCTGCAGCAGCACGAGATCGGGCTGCAACTCGGCCAGCACGCGGTCGAAACCATCCAGGATGCGCCCGGTCAGCCCCGCCAGCGTCTGATTCGGCACCATGGTGCCGAGGTCGATATCGGGTGCCACGCCGAAGAAGCCCAGGGTCTGCGCCACCAATTCGCGATGCTGGCCGGTGCTCAGCACCAACGTGCGGCACCAGGCCGCGCGGCGCAGTGCCGCGATCACCGGGCCCATCTTGATGCATTCGGGGCGGGTGCCGACGACGCAGAGGATGGTGCGGCGCGGCGCGCCGGCTTCGGCCGGGAGGCTCATCAGGCCTCCGGCGCGCTGGCCACGGCGGGCGATCGCGCGCCCGCGGCCGCGGCAAAGGCGTCGATCCCACCATGCGGCGCCCAGCCCTGCCGGCCGGTCAGCAGCGCCAGCCTGCGGCGGGCCCGGGCGACGAGGTCGAGTGCGGAATGCATGATGGCGCGGGGCGTCCGGCGAGGTGAAGTGGACGGGCTTGCATAGGGCGGCATGCCGGGCCGAGCAAGCGCGCGCCCGGTGGCCATTCAGACCGGCGGCAGCGGCGCGCGCACCGGAACGCCGCCCGGCCCTGGGTTCCACACCCCGTTCAGATCCTCGATCAGCTCCCCGCTATCCTCCCAGAAGCAGCGTTCGAACCGCAGGTTGCCCCAGCCCACCAGCCTCGCCGCCTCGCGGATCGTCAGCAGCGGGTGGGCGTTGCCGTCGAAGCGGTGATCCCGCCCGAAGGCCAGGTTGCGGAACAGAAAATCGCCAAGCCAGGCGGTGGCGGGCGAGGGGTTCAGGTCGATGCAGAAGGTGCCGCCGGAGAGGCGCCCATCCTCGAAGACGTGCCCGGCATCGACGATGCCGCCCGGCGAACCCCAGAAGGAGAGGTTGGCGGTGCTGAAGGCGCCGCGGTAGCGCGGCGTGGCCTCGGTCGGCAGATCGAGATTGAATCGCCGCCAACGGGTGGAGCCGCCGCGCCAGCGCCCGTCGGGCCCGCGCTCGGCGAAGGGCAGGGTGGATTGCAGGATGGCGGAGTTGCCGTGCGAGTCCCGCCCGATGCCGGCATGCGTGACCCAGACATCCTCGAAGCTGGAATGCGGCCCGCACACCTCGGTCATCGCCAGCACGCCATGGCTGGCCGAGCGACGGACATGGACCGTGCCGTAGTACAGGGCGGAGCGGAAGCTGTGGATCGGGTCGGGCCGCATGTCGGGCTCGAACAGGCAATCCTCGATGGTCAGCCCGCTCGGCTGCGCCGCCCGGGCGTGATGCTGGTGCCCTTCAGCCGGCCGGAGGCGCCCGGACCGCAGCCGGTGGCCAGGATGGCGGCGCCGAGCAGGAAGGCGCGGCGGTCAGGCATGACCGGCCTCGCGCCGGCGCCAGGCGCGCCAGGCGGCCAGCGCCATCGCCGACAGGCCCGCCACCCCCACCAGCGCGATCATGCCGCGCTCGGTCAGGCCTGGGGCGGGCAGCAGCCACAGCGCGCCCAGCACCAGGCCGGTGCCGAGCATGGCGACGCGGTTGGCGGCGGAAAGCACCGCCGTGGCCTCCGGCAGCGCCTCGCCGGCCCAACGGAGCAGCAGGAACAGGCCGATCAGGTCGGCCAGGATCAGCCCGATGAGCAGCGCCTCCAGGCTCGGCCAGGCCTGCAGCAATGCCCAGGCCAGCACGAGCCCGCCCAGGGCGGTGAGGTTGGCGGCGGCGACCCGCCCGGTCCGTCCGTCATTGAGGAGCTGGACCGTGGGCAGCCCGCGCTGCACCCGCAGAAAGCCGAGCAGCGTCGCCAGGAGATGCAACCCGGCGGGCACGGCGTAGCGTTCGCCGAACAGCAGCACCATGGCCAGATCGAGCAGCAGCGCGAGGCCGAGCGCATAGCCCAGCGCCACCGCGCCAAACATCCAGGCCAGGAACTCCATGCTGCTGCGCCGCCGCGCCACATCCTCGCCCGCCCGCGCCATCATCGCCAGCGCGACGGTCGCGAAGGTGCGGAACAGCGCCGAAACGGGCACCAGCGTGAGCGTGATCAGCAGCCCGTAGAGCGCCAGGGCGGTGACGCCAAGCTCGGCCCCCACCAGCATCCGGTCGCCCTGCTGCAGCGCCGCCAGACCCGCGCCGTTGACCATCAGCGGCAGGGCGTAGAGCATCGCCGCGCGCGCCATCTCCCGGTCGGCGCGCATCGACCAGCGCCCAGCCGCCAGGAGATGGCTCATGACCACATAGGCCGCGCTGTCGCAGGCATAGCTGACCAGCACCGCGCGGTGGTCACCGAACCACCAGAGGCCCAGCAGCAGCCCCAACATTCCGGCCGGCTGCGAGACCAGGATCACCTTGGCCAGTGTGCCGAAGGCGTAGTCCCGCTGGCGCTGGAACATGCTGGTGTGGGTCAGGCCGCGGACCAGAACGAAGGCGGCCGCGATCTGGAAGGAGAGCACCGCCTCGGGCACGCCGAAAAGGCCGGCGAAGGTCCAGGACAGCGAGTAGAGCACGACGAAGACCAGGACCGAACGCAGCACCAGCAGGGCGTGCATCGCCGCCATTGCCCGCGCGGCCTCGCCGCCGGTGAAGCGCATGACGAACTTGTCGAAGCCGGGATCGGCCATCAGTTCGATGCTGGAGACAACGGCGGAGATGGCCAGCGCGACCCCGACCTCCTCGGGCGCGAGCATCCGCGCCAGCAGGAAGGTGCGCAGGAAGCGCCCGCCATAGTCGAGAATCTGGGTCCCCGCGAGGAGCGCGCCGCGCCAGGCCCAGAGTCGAGTGCGCGAGGATAGGTTCACGCTCAAGGCGCAACGCCCTGTCTGCTCCGGCAAACCGGCCCCTGAACAGCGGCTGAGCCGGTTGGATGGGTGAGCCGCGGGCCGGGAGGCATGTCCTTGACGCACCCGGTGCCATGCCGGATTTTGCGGCGGCACGACCAAGGACCCGCGGCATGCGCGACGACCCCGATCTCATCCGATCGCCCCTTGCGCCCGTTCTCAAGTCCATACTTCGCCGCAGCGCCGGCCGGCGGGGGGTATGGAACCTTCTGCGCCGCCTGGAGAGGTCGGACTTCCAGTCGGCTTCGCTGCGCGAGTTGCTGCTCGAGATCTGGGGCGTGGAGGTGGGCACGTTCAGCTACGGCGCCTGCATGATCCCCGCGAACTTCCTCCCCGGCCTGAAGGTCGGTCGCTTCGTCTCGATGGCGCGCTACGTCCGATGGGGGCTCAACCACCCGCTGCAGGAGCCGTTTCTGCATCCGGTCTTCTATCGGCCAGGATTTGGAGTGGTAGACGAGGCACGCGAGCCGCATGGCACGCTGGAGGTTTGCGCCGATGCCTGGATCGGTGACTTCGTCGTCATCACCCAGGGCTGCCGCCGCATCGGCGTGGGTGCCGTGGTCGGCGCCGGTTCGGTCGTCACCCATGACGTGCCTGATTTCATGATTGTCGCCGGAGCACCCGCCCGACCCATTCGCCCCCGCTTCCCTGAGCCGGTGTGCGAAGCGCTGCTTGCCAGCCGCTGGTGGGAAAAAAGCCTGGCCGATCTTCGCCCGGTCGGGGCAATCGCACGAGCCGATCTTCGGGATTGCGCTGTCCATGCCCGGGTACGCGATGTGCTTTTGGGCCTGGGCTGATAGCCATGTCGCAGCTGCGAACCGGATCATTCCAAAACCCAGCGGACGGGTCCAGGGGGTTCCGCCGCCGCGCCGGGCCTGATGGCGGCGACGATGTGTTGACGCGCAAGCCTGGTGCGCAGGAAGCCAAGCGTCAGGCGGTCGAGCAGCCGTGACTTCGGCCCGCTCATCCCGGCCAATACACCCGCCACAGGTCGCAGCCCCGCGCCTGTCAGCAACGATAGAGCGGAATCGCGGGTGAAGAAATGCAGGTGGGTTCGGTCGAGGATGCCGGCATCCTGATACTCGAACCGACCATGGAGAATGAGTGGGAGCGCCACCGAGAGGTGGGCGACGTTGGGCAGCGAGACGATGAAGGTGGCCCCTGGCGCCGAGCGCGCCACCAGGGTACCGAGCACGGCCTGAGCATTCACCAGGTGCTCGAGCACATCGAGGCACAACACCAGGTCGGCCGCGGGAAAGGCAGGCAGTGGCGCGTTGAGATCGAGGATGTGGACCTCGTGGGCGGCGGCCTCAAGGGCCCGTCGGCAGGATTCTTCTCCCTCAAGCGCAATGCGTCGGGCCGCGGGATACCGCTCGCCGAGCCATGCCAGGGTTCCGCCCGCCCCGCTCCCGACGTCGAGGATCACTTCGGCGGCGTCTGGCAGAAGATGTTCGATTTCGCGCCTGACGATAGTATAATAACCAGGATCACTGACTGCCATCTAGAAATCCTCCGATCATCTGGCGCGCGGAGCGGCCAATCGAGAGCTATGTGGGGCGATTTGCAGCTCCGATAGTCGTCGAGCGACGCGGATGTGGAACTTCCCTTTGTCCTACCCTGCACGGTCCATACCAGGGTATGCCGCGTCGGTCGCGGCAGCACTGCCGATGGCTGACCGAAGCCCGGCCAGCATGCTGCCGACAATGAACAACGTTCCCCAGTAAAACACAGTGAAACCGACAAAAACATAAATGCCGATCGAAATGCCCAGCGCCAATCCCACCTGCGCGCGCAGTAGGACTTGTGATGAAAAATTGTTCGTATTGACAGAGCAACTGCAGAGCGACATCGCCGCTGTCAGCACCATGCCGGGAATACCCATCAGCAGCATCAGGTTCAGCCAGTGCGCGTCCACGGTGGGAGACATCCCCGCGGTCCGGGCCAGAACCTGCGAATCGCCGAAACCAAAGATCGGATAGTCCCACACGATGGGGAGATAGGTCTGCCAGATCAGGTAGCGAAAATACCCGGTCTCCGGGCTGAAGGTCATGTATTCGAAGAGGAAGCCCCATGGGTTGGGGTGCACCAGGAAAATCGTGGCGAGGGCTCCACCGAGCGCGGCCAGCATCAACGCCCAGCGGCCGCCGCGCCACAGCGGCAGCCGGGAATAGATCGTGAGGCCGATCCCCAGGAAAAGGGCCAGGAATGCGCCTGAGGACACGCTGGTGATGACGCCCGTGAGGCAGCCGGCCAGGATGAAGACCCGCCACCGCATGGGCGCGTTCAATGCAATGATGCCGGCGATGGCGCAAAGCGTGCCGAACAGGATGGGATGCTCGATGGTGCTCGACGCACGGGACAGGCCGAGCCGCCAATTGTCGTCGGGAACCCAAGGCCGCGGAACTCCGGTGAACGCCGCGGTGGTGGCGCGAATGATCCAGTCACCCGCCAGCACATCGACAATGCCGAGAAAGCCCACCACCGCCACGGCGAGGCAGAACACCTCCAGCGTCGCGCGCGCCTGAGCGGTGGTGAGCACGAAGACGCGCACCAGCAGATAGGAGACGCAGAGTTCAAGCGCGCCGGAGCCGGCGAAGAACACCCACCTTGGATTGGTCGCGCTGATCGTGTTGTTCATCGCCGCGATCATCCACCACGCCGCCGCCAGCAGCACCGCCACGTCGGCGATATTGGTGCCCGGACGCTGAAACAGCAGCACCACGAAGCGCCCCACCACCAGGGGAAAGGCTAGGAAGAGAATGAGCCGCGCCACCGACATGCGGGTGTCGCCGACGAAGAAGGCTGCCTCCTGCGGCAACAAGATGGCGATGATCATGATCGACAGGATGAGAGGCGCGCGGGTGGTCGTGGCGGCTGCCGCGGGAGAGACAAATCCGGCAGGGCCGGCATCGCCCCTGATGGGGAAGCCCCTGCGTGGAGAACCGGTGACGGCAGAGCCCATGGCCCGTCTCTTTCCCACCGTGATCAGCGCCGAAACGTCGCCGTAATGAGGCTTACGATACCCGGCCCCAGGTCGTGGCGCAATCGCGGGCACGCGCGCCAGTTGGTCAGTGGCCCCCGCCCGGCGGCGCCATCCAGGGCGGCGCCCCGGCCTGGCCGCGCAGCCCGGCCCAGAAGCCCTGCTGCGCCCAGACGAAATGCCGGGGCGAGCGGTTGCGCAGCAGCTCCTCGAAGGTCTGCAGGAAGCGCAACGCCAGGACCAGTGGAAAGCGTGCGCCGGTGTGCTTGCGGGCCAGCAGCACCGCGTTGCGCTCCATCAGGAAGATGTTGAACCGGCTGCGGCCGCGCTTGTCGAGCAGGGAGGAGCCGCTACTCGCGCCATGGACGTGGCGCACCACGCTGTCATGGGCATAGCCCAGCCGGAAGCCGCCCCGGCGCAGGCTCCAATCGGCATCCTCGTGGAAGGCGAAGAAGCGCTCATCCATCAGGCCGACCTGTTGCGCATAGCCGCGTGTGACGAACATCGAGCAGCCGCTGATGACGTCCATCGCCCGCTCCACCGCGGCGATGTCGGGCAGGGCTTGCCGCGCCGCGCGGTAGCCGAGCAGCCGGCCGCGATAGAGCCAGCGCTGCCAGGCGATCCCGCCCCAGCATTGCACCTGGCCAGTTTTGGGGAAGAGCAGGCGGCTGCCGACCATGCCGTAGCCGCCCTCGGCCTGGCGGCGAATGAGCGCTGCCAGCGCGTCAGGCTCGGGGAAAGTGTCGGGGTTGAGCACCCAGACCGCGTCCCAATCCTCGCCGGCGGCGGCGATGCCCGCGTTCACGCCGCCGGCGTAGCCCAGGTTTGCGGGGGTGGCGAACAGCGTGACGGGCTGGCCGCCGGGGAACAGACGCAGCTCCTCCGGCGCCTCCCCTGCGGTGACGATGCCGCCTTCCAGCAGCACCCGCCGCAGCCCGGCGGCGGCGGCGGCCCCCGCATTCTCGGGAATGATGATGGTGAAGTCCTGGTGGCCGCCGGCGGCCAGGCAGGGCAGGCAGGCGGCCAGGTGCGCGGCGCTCGCCATGGAGACGATGACGATGGCGATGCGCATCAGACGCCCTCCTGGCGCCAAGGCCGCGCCGGCCGCGAGGCCGATCCCGGCGACGCGCTTCCCCGTAGCGTTCGGCATCATGGTTCGGCAAGCCGATCGCATCGCGTCGCCTTCGAACCCCTGGCGACGGGCGATCCGTGGCGCGGCCGGCCACGCGGCTCGCGGCGGCTGATCGAGGCCGGCGATCGCCGCCGCAAGCTTGATTGGCGGGCCGTGATCACCTAAGGGACGGGGCCATTTCGTTGTAAGGTTCGTTCCATGGATTGGCGGCTCCTCGTCAGCAAGGTCCGGCAGACAATGGCGCGGGACGGCCTCCTGGGGGTGGTGTCGGGGTTCGGGCGGATGATCGCGGCGCGCAGGTCAGCCGACGAGTTCGATGCCCGCCATGGGGTGGACACCGGCGGCACGCTGCACCTCTGGAACTTCACCGTGCAGGCCGCGAGCGTGGAGAGCGCCGAGACGGCCGGCCGGTATCAGCCGATGGACGAGCCCAGCTTCCGGGCTTCCATGGAGTTCCTGCAGGGGCGCCAGGCGGGATTCACCTTCGTCGATATCGGCACCGGCAAGGGGCGCCCGCTGATCATGGCGGGGTGGCTTGGCTTCGGGCGGGTCGTGGGCGTGGAGTTCGCGGTGGAGCTGGCCGATATCGCGCGGGCTAACCTGGCGAAGCTGGGCATCGCCAATGCCGAGGTGGTGACGCTCGACGCCTCCATCTACCGTTTTCCCGATGAGCCCCAGATCGTGTTCATGACCGGCGCCACGCTTGGGCCGACAATCCTGGCCGCCGTCCTCGACAACCTCGCCAAGGTCAGCCGCGAACACGAGGTCCATGTGGTCTATATCCGACCCTATTCCGCCGCCGTGCTCGACGGACATCCGGATTTCGAAGCCGCCGATGGGGCCTGCGATCCGCTGATGCGCAGGTGGCGTCTGAGGTCTCCATCCTCGCCTTGACTGCAATTCCCCCCATGCACGCCGAGGTGGTGGAGGCGCCCCAGCCGGGATCCCCGCTCGCGATGTTCTGGGCGGCGCATGCCAATCACCGTGACGCCGACCCGGGCTTCGCGCGTCTGGTCGCTGCGACGGCAAGCGAGTGCCGGGGCATCCGGCTCCTCCATGTCGAGGCGGCGGGGCAGACGCGGGCGATCGCGGTCGGCCGGCTCGAGCGGGCTCGACTGCCCGCACGGCTGGGGCGCTGGAATCTGCCGGTTCCTGCGTTGGAGGTTTTGACATTGATCCATGGCGGGCTGATGGGCGCCTGGGATGATGCGGCCGCCGCGGCCGGGATGGCGGCGCTTGAGAGGCTTCTTGCGGCCCGCGAGGCCGATGCCGTGATGCTGCACGCAGCACCGGTGTCGCACCCGCTGACCCATCGTTTCATCGAACGCCCGGGGATGTTGCGGGATTGCGGCTGGCGCTCCTCCCCGCTCTACTCCGCTGACATCGCGTTGCTGGCCGGTGATTTCATGGCCAGTCTCAACGCTAATTCGCGCCGCAAGGAGCGGCAACGAGAACGCAAGTTGCGGGACGCCTTTGGCGACGGCTTCCGCCTTGAAGAGTTCCGTGACGAGACGGACATACCCCGTCTGATGCGGCTCGCCGAGACTGTGATGCAACACAACTACCAGCGGGGTCTTGGCGTGGGCTTCGTCCATGGCGATGCTGCGCGGGATCGCCTGTTGCACAGCGCGCGCGCGGGATGGCTGCGTGCCTGGGTCGTGTGGTGCGGAGCGGAACCCGGCTGTTTCTGGATTGGAGACCTGCGGCGCGGGATTTTCCACAGCGATTACCTGGCCTATGATCAACGCCTCGCCGATTTCTCTCCCGGTCGGTTCCTCACCGTTGCGGTGATGCAGCATCTGGCGGAACGGCAAGCCGGGGTGGCGAGTGTCGATTTCGGCATGGGAGAGGCGGAATGGAAGGAACGGCTCTCGAGTTCTCGAGACGACGTTGCGACCGTTCATCTTTTCGCGCCCTATCCAGCCGCGCTCGTCACCAACCTGGCCCGCCGGGCGGCCGCGGGCACGACCGCGGCCGCGAAGACCGTGCTTGAGAGGCTGGGGGCCTTCGACACCGTTCGGCGACGATTGCGGCGAAGTGGACGGCAGCCCGGGACCGACGGAAAGCCACCCGTGCCATGATGCCGCATGCGGCCTCCCAACCCTGATCTTGCCGTGCCGAGAGCAACAGCGGCCCTCGCATTGCCATCAAGCGGCGCCTGACCAGCCTGTCACGCGCGGTGGAATGAGCGCGGGAGAATGGTAGATGGTCAGCCCTCGGGGCGCCCAGGCGCGCAGCGCCGCCAGCAGGCCCTTGGCCTCGATCACCTGGCAGGTGGTGGCCCCCAGCCGCCCCTCACGCATGATCCCCGCCTCGCGCATCAGGCGGTGGAACTGGCGCTCCTTCGGGGCGAAATTGTCGATGCGCCAGGGCTGCAGATAGGGCGCATGGACCCGCACGGGGATACGCCCGCGCCGGCCGTCGGGCCAGATCACCAGCTTGGTGGCGAGGCGTGGCATGTAGACGTCCAGCGGAAAGCGCCAATCCTCGTCCTCGACGACGTGATAGCTCGTCACATGCCCCACGCCCGAGCCGATCACCACGATCAGGCCATCCCCCGCCGCGTGCAGCGCCAGGGGCGAGAGCGGCCCGCAGGGGGTCGGGCCCTCATGGTGGTGTTCGGTATAGGCGCGCGCATCGGGGCCGATGACGGCGACGGAATGGGTGGGATGGGCCGAGCGGCGGGCCTCGGGCAGGCGGCGCAGCGTCTCGCTCAGCGCGCCCATGCAGGAAGGCGTCGCGGCCATGTCGAAGGCGTCGGGCGTCGCCATCCATTCCAGCATGGTGCCGAGCAGCGGGTAGGTCGGCGCCAGCAGGTTGGCGCGCGGCCCGGCGACCTCGGCCAGGAGAGCCAGGAAAGCAGTCGGGCCGCCATCCACCTGACCGAGTGCGCGGAACGCGGAATGCAGCATCAGGTCCCGCCCGGCGCCCAGGCCCAGCGCCGCCAGCTCCGCCCGCAGGCCGGAGGCTGGGATGATCGTCGGCACCGTCAGGCGGGTGGTCCTGCGGCGGGCCTCGCGGCGCGCGGTGCGAATGCGCAGGTACAGGCCATCGGGCAGCGCCGCCCTGGCGATGGCGAAGGCAGTGGCGGAGATCTCCTGGGCAAGCGTGGCGATCCGCCCAGGCTCGGCCCCGGCGATCCGGATGAGGTCTCGCCCGGCGGCCAGCTGTCTCACGGCGGCGCCCGGTGGGTCAGCGCGCGGAGGCAGGTTCCGGGGCGCGGCGAGGGGACGATCCTGGTCCGGCCGGGATCGCGCCAGGGATGGGTTGTGGCAGCACCCCGCCTATTCATCGCGTGAGCGAAAGAGCGCAGCGCGGACAACCTGTGGCTGTAAACCATGGTCAAGGCTGCGCTGGGGGGCCCCGCGCGGTCAAGACCAGAATTTCCCGCATCCGCCAGAGCCGGAGCCGGAACAGCACGCCGATGGCGCCCCAGCGCGCCGGCCAATGCGGCAGACGATCGGAGCGGATCACCTTCCAGGCATGCGCGGGAATTGAGAGCGGCATGGCAAGCCCGCGCAGAACATGCAGCGCGGTGCGCCAGCGATCGCTACGGCAAAAGGCCACATGTTCGGACACCAAACGGCGCCAGCGGCGTTCCAACTCGTCCCAGTCGCGCCGCGCGGGGTGGCTGACCACAGCGCCCTCGATGTGGCCCAGGGTGAAGCCCATGGCCCTGGCGCGGTAGCTCCAGTCGATATCCTCGGAGACGCCGGCGCGGAAACCGCCCACCAGGTCGAACACATTGCGCCACACGAACATGTTGCCGGTACCGGTGAAGCCGACCTTGGTGATGTAGCGCTTGAAGTTGAAGTTGAAGACCATCTCGAAGGCCTCGACGGCGGTCGGCCGGGCCGGATCGGCGCAGGTCGTCACCACGGTGCCGCCGGCGAAATCATGGAGCTCGAGCCCGGCCACGCCCTTCTCGAGCCAGTCCGGCGCGGCCATGCAATCGGAGTCGAGCAGGGCCAGCACATCGCCGCCCGCCGCCGCGATCGCCGCGTTGCGCGCCGGCCCGGCACCCTGGATCGGCGCGGGGATGACGGTGCAGCCTTCGGCCAACTCGCGCACCGCCGCGATGCCGCAGCGCGAGTTGTTGTCGGCGATGATGATCTCCATCCGGTCCGCCGGCCAGGTCTGCAGCCGCAACCTGCCAAGGCATTCGCGCAGGTGATCCAGATCATTGTAGTGCGGTATGATGACGGAGACGCGCGGCCGGGCCACCGGCCGCGAGCGCGTATGGTTTTGCGGCGGCGGGACGGATTCAGGCGCCAAGGAAGCCCTCGCCCGGCATCAGCGGGGCGGCGCCGAGGTACCCCCAGCTTGCCGTGTGATCCGTCCCGCGCATCCAGTTCGTCCCCGGCATTCGCCCCGCTTTCCGATGCTCGCCCGGAACCACCGCGGCGGGAGGGCGCCATGTATCGTGCGCCTTCATACGACAACGCCGGGCCTGTTACTTCGGGCGGGCTTCATGGAGAGGTGGAATAGAGGAGAAGCGCGTGGCCGGCCAGCGCAGGGCGGGCAATGATCGTGCCGCGCGCCCGCGCGTCCAGGCGACGGCGGATGGGGATGGAGCGCATGCGCCGGGCGGTGTATCGGGCATTCCATGTCGGATACGCCGCTGATCGCCTTTGCCCGCCGTGGGCTGGAGCATTGCTGGCTGCCGCAATCCGGCCGCTGGTCGCACCGCTACCATCTCGACGGGCGCGGGCGGCCGAATGAATCGGTGCCGCATAGCGACATCTACTACTCGCTGAACTGCGTCCTCGGCCTTGCCCGCGCCGGCGGCGCGGCGCCTGGCGGCGGAATGACGGCGGCGGCGCTGTTCGACAGCCTGACGGCGGAAATGCCGGCCCTGCCCATGCGGCACTACGCCCATGGCATGGCGCTGTGGGTCGCGGCCGAACTCGGCGTTGCAGCGCCCGGCCATGCGATGGATTTCTGCCGCCGGGCGGCGGCCGACACCGGCGCGCTGGGGGGCTGGTCGGCGCAGGAGATCGGCCTCGTGCTCTCGGGCCTCGCCCATCAGGCCCGGCACGACGCGGCGCTGCGCCCCGCCGCGCGGGCGATGCGTGACCTGGTGCTGCAAGGCCTGCGCGGGCCGCATGATCTGTACTTCGACGCGCCGAGCGGTTTCCGCCGCAACTGGGGCAGCTTCGCCACGCAGATCTATTCCGGCCTCGGGCTTTATCATGCCGGGGAATGCCTGGGGGATGCGCAGGCGCTGGAGGCCGCGCAGCGTTGCGCCGCCGCGCTCGTCGCCCGGCAGGGGCCGCGCGGCGAATGGGCCTGGTTCTACCACATCCCCTCCGGCCGCATCGTGGATTGGTACGAGGTGTATTCGGTGCACCAGCACGGCATGGCGCCGGCCCTGCTGCACCACGCCGTGGCGCATGGCCTGCCCGGCGCGCGGGAGGCGATGGTCCGGGGCTTTGGCTGGATCTTCGGCGCCAATGAGATGGGGCGGAGCATGCTCCGGCCCGATCTCGGCATGATCATCCGCTCCCAGCGCCGCGGCGGGCTGTCGGGCGAGCGGCGGGTGCGCGCCGCGCGCGGCGTGCTGAACGGGCTGCTGGGCATTGCCGGCGCTTTGCGCGGCACGGGGCTCGAATTCACCCCGGAGATGCGCAGCTATGAGCTGGGCTGGATCCTTTGGTCTTTCGGCGGCCGCTCCGACTATCCGGAGTTGACCGACCGCGCCGAGTTCACCGCGGTCTGAGCGGCCGCACGACCTTCCGCGCCGCAAACCCTCCTTCACGCCGCGGGCGCTTCGGCGCCCTGGGACGTCACGCCACGCGTGCGCAGGATCACAACGCGAAGGCAATCCACAGGAAATAGATTGAAATCCAAAAATAGCAGAAAGACCATTCACTGATACGTAATCTCATATTGCGAGACAGAGGTCACGAGGTGACCCATGAACCGCAAAACCCACTCCCGCATCGTGCCCTTCCGCTTCCTGGCACCGCTGCTCGCCCTGGCCGCCGCGGCCTGCGCCGGCGACCCTGCCGACCAATGGCCACCGGCCAGCCTGGCCAATGCCCCGGCCGAGAACTGCTTCGGCGCCGAGGCGCGGGCCGATCCGGCGGTGGACTCCATCCTGCACCTGACCATCGCGCCGGCGGAAGGCACGGTGGTGGCCCGCGGCACCGGCTTCATCGTGCGGGGCAGCGCGGGGCCTGATGGGCTGGCGCGCATCGTCACCGCGGCGCATGTGATCGCGCCGGTGATCGAACAGCCGGGCCGGCTGCGTGTCCATGTCACCCTGGCCGATGGCCGGCTGATGGGCGAGGCGCAGCTGCTGGCCACCGCCGTGCCCTGGGACCCGCGGCAGCGCCACGACGCCTCGCTGCGCGACCTCGCGGTGCTGGCCTTGGTCCCGGCGGGGCCGGCGGTGGCGGCGCAATGGCGTGGCATGGCGGGGTTGCCGCTCGCTCCTGTCCAGCGCGCGGATTCCGTGCTGCGCGGCCGCTTCGCCGATCCGGCCGGGCCCGATTTCGGTGCCTCCGGCTCGCCCATCCTCGACGAGACGGGTCGGGTGCGCGGGGTCCTGACCAAGTTGCAGGGGCGCGAGGCGGTGGCGGCCACCCTGATGACCGGTGGCGGCCGGCTGCAGCCGCATGGGGTTTGGACCGGCCAGGCGCTGCCCCGGGCCAGCCTCGCCATCGGCGATCCGCTCTCGGCGGCGCCGGTGCTGGCGGCGTTGAACATGGCGGGGCAGGGGGTCCGTACCCAGGTCGCCGAGGATCGCCACGCCGCCGCGCCGATGACGCTGGCAGGTTTCCCGCAGATGCTCTGCGTGCGCTTCCGCGGCGAGATGGCGGAAGCGCCCCTGCCGCCTGACGCGGCCCGGGCCGAGATGATCCGGCGCGCCCTGGCCGGGCTGCCGGTGACCTGAGGCGAAGCGCCGCCAGCCGCCCATTCGAGGCCCTGGCTGAATCGCGGGCCGCAATACCCGGTCGCGCCACGCCTGCCCCCGCCTTCGACGCGGGTGGCGCTGGGCCTGATCCAGCCGGGGGGCGAGAGCATCACCGCCTCCGAATGGGCCGCGGGCCTGCCCGACGCGAATTTCACCCAGCGATCCTGCCCCCCCCGGCACGGTGGAGGGCGAGGCCATGCTGAACCCGGGGGTGCGGCGCTGCATGCCCGTTCATGCCGGGCTGTTGGGCGGGCGGTCTCTCTAACCCACGCCGCTATTCGACCGCCGGCACCGTCCCCGCCCGCGGGTCGATCGGCAGCAGCCCCGCCAGCCCCGTCATCCTCTCGAACAGCGCCGCCGCCCGCAGCGCCGTGTCGTCGCGCCTCGGCGCCGCGGCGATCTGCAGCCCCACCGGGCGGCCGTATTGGTCAAAGCCGCAGGGCACCGCCACCGCCGGGCTGCCGGCCATCGTCATGGCGGCATTGAGCATCGAGCCGCCCATGTAATTGGCCAGTTTCTGCCCGGCGATGCTCTCCGGCGCGCGCAGCATCACGTCGAAGGCGGGGGTGGGCGCGGAGGGTGTGACGAAGACATCGAAGCGCGAGAAAATCCCGGCCATCGCACGGAAGAACCGTGCCCGCTCGCGGTCCGCCCAGGCGATCTGGCTGGGGGTGCCGGCCAGGCCGCGCTCGGTGTTCCAGATGATGTCGGGCTTGAGCTGATCGCGATGCTCGCGCAGCTGGATTTCGCGGTCGACCACGAAATGCTGGCTGCGCAGCACCAGCAGCGCCTCGGTGAGCTCGCCGAATTCGGGCGCGCATTCCTCCACCACGCATCCCGCCGCCTCGAAGCGCCGGATGGCGGCCTCGCAGATCGCCCGGCTCTCGCGGTCTATGGCCAGCGCGCCGCCATAATCCAGCGTGAAGGCGACCCGGGGCCGGAAGCCTTCCGCTGTCGCCACCGCATCCGCGTAGCTCACCGCCGGCGCGTCATAGGTCAGCGGGTCGAGCGGGCACCAGCCGGCCATGGTGTCGAGGAACAGCGCCAGGTCGGGGATATTGCGCGCCATCGGCCCCTGCACCGACAAGGTGGCGAAGAGGTTGTTCACCGTGCCGCGCGTGACGCGCCCGGGCGAGGGGCGAATGCCCACCACCGAGCAATAGGTGCCCGGCCTGCGCAGGCTGCCGGCATGGTCGGTGCCTTGGGCCAGCCAGACCTCGCCGGTGGCCACCGATACCGCGCCGCCGCCGGTGCTGCCGCCGCAGGTCAGCGAGGTGTTCCACGGGTTGCGGGTGCGGCCGAACACCTCGTTGAAGGTCGATCCGCCGGCGCCGAATTCGGGCGTGTTGGATTTGCCCATGACGATGCCGCCGCGCGCCTCGATGCGCTGCACCACGGGGTGCGAGGCCACCGGCACATGGTCGCGGAACAGCGGCGAGCCGTAGGTGGTGCGCACGCCGGCGACGTCGGTCAGGTCCTTGATCGAGACCGGCAGCCCGCCGAGCCAGCCGGCGCCGGTTTCGAGTTCGCGCCGCTGGCCGGCCGTCAGCCGCCGCGCATGGTCTCGCGCACGGTCCAGGCAGAGCGTCGGCAGGGCGTTCACCGCCGGCTCCACCGCGGCGATGCGGGCGGCCGCGGCCTCCACGAGTTCGAGCGGCGAGACCTCGCCGCGCTTGAGGCGGGCCAGCGCCTCGGTGGCGGTGAGGCGGATCAGGTCATCATGCATGGCCGCAGTCTGGCATCGCGGCGCTGGCTCGGTCCATCCTATCGGTCCGATAGGCAACGCCGCGTGGACGGCGCCGGGGGGCGCAGGCATGGCCCTGGCTTCCAGGAAAGAAACCCCACCATGCGCGCCTCCACCATTGCCGTCTTCGCCGCGGGCTTCCTGGCCGGGGGCATCGTGCTGGGCGACGTCGTCGCCCACGCCCGCATCACCTCGGTCAATGGTTCCATCGGGGGCGTGCTGCGGAATGGCGAGGCCGGACTGCTCTGCGTCTCCGCCACCAATGTGGTGCGATCTGTCCGCGGGGTTTCGCGGGAGGGGACCGTCGGTACACCGGCTGGCCCCTCCACCGGCGTCTGGCTGCGCTGCCCGGCCTGATGCTCAGGCGTTGGGCCGCAGGATGAAAGGGGTGTCGGCGCGCTGGCAGACATCGCGAAGAAGCGATTCCAGCGCGGGCGGGATGGGGATGCCGTTTTCCAGCCGCTCGGCGCGACAAAAATCCTCCGGCTCGCCAGCGACGAGGACGGGTTTTTCCGGGTCCGACCGCTTGGCGCCGTGCAACACGTCGATCGCGTCGTCGAGGTCATTCTCGAACAGCCCCGGCGCGCGGAAGACATCGGGTTTCAGCGCCAGGAAGAAATGGCCGATATTGTTCGGCTCGTCGCCCTTCTGCGTCTTGTTGCGGATCGGCGAGAAGCTGGCGCCGACCAGCGCGCCGCCCAGGATATGCACCATCATGGCCAGGCCATACCCCTTGTGGCTGCCCATGGCGTTTGTACCCCCAAGTGGCGTGATGCCGCCCTCGGCATGCTTGAAGACATAGTCATTGCCTTCGTGGCTGTCGCGCACCGGCTTGCCCTCGCCATCCACCACCCAGCCCTCGGGAAGCGGCTTGTCGTTGAGGTGGTAGACCTTGACCTTGTTGCCGGCGACGGTGGTGGTCGCCATGTCCAGCACGAAGTCGTTGTTGCGCCTCGCGGGGGCGGAAAACGCCCAGGGGTTGGTGCCGAGGATGGGTTCGGCGGCCCCGGTCGGCACCATCAGCACCCCGCGCGTGGAACTCGCGACCATGCCGATAAAGCCCCGGCGCGAGGCGATGCGGGCATAGGCGCCGGCCGCGCCGAAATGGTGGGAATTGACCACCCCCACCACGCCCACGCCATGCTCGGCGGCCAAATCCACCGCCATGTTCATGCCCATGACCGAGACGGGGTGGCCCAGCCCGTCGCCGCCATCCAGCTGCGCCGTGGCGCCGTGCTGGCGCAGCACCGTGGGCGGGTTGGCGATGCGGATCTGGCCCCGCCTGACCATGTCCTCATAGGCCATGAGCATGCTGATGCCGTGGCTGTCCACGCCCATCAGATCGGTCTCGGTCATGATCTCGGCGGTGGTCTGGGCCAGGTCCTCCGGCATGCCCCATGACAGCAGGACGGAGACGCATTGCGCGCGGACGGAGGCGGCGGTGGCAAGCAGCATGGTGTGGATCAGTCCAATGTGGCGCCGGTGGCGCGGATCACGGGCAACCATTTGGCGGCCTCGGTTTCGATGAAGGCACGGGTGCGGGCCGGCGTCATGCCCACGGGGATGGTATTGCCCAGGCCGATCAGGCGTTCGCGCGCGGGGCCGCTGGCCAGGGCCTCGGCGATGCGGGCCGAGAGCAGTTCCAGGATCGCCGGCGGCGTGCCGGGGGGCGCGGACCAGGGCGTCCAGGTGCTGGCCACGTATTCCGAAAGCCCGGCCTCGGCACCCGTGGGCACATCGGGGATGGCGGGGCCGCGCGCCACGCCGCCGGTGACGAGGCCCACCACGGTGCCGGCGCGGATATGCTCGGCGATGAAGGAAATGGTGTCGACCTGGAAGCCGATGCGCCCGGCGGCGAGGTCGGTGAAGGCCGCGGCCGAGCCGCGATAGGGCACGTGCTGCCCCGTCACACCCAGCTGGTGCAGCAGCAGGGCGGCGGCGATATGCCCGGTGGTGCCATTGCCCGAGGAGCCGAAGGTGACGTGGTTGGGCCGCGCCGCCAGCAGCGCGCGGAACTCGGCCAGGTTGCGCACGCCCAGCGAGGGATGCGCGGCCGCCACCATGGCGCTCTCGGAGGAAATGGTGATGTGCGACAGACCCGTGATCGGGTTCACCGGCGCATTGGGGTAGAGCCCCACATTCAGCACGTGCGAGCCCAGCGCGCCCACCAGCAGCGTATAGCCATCGGGGACCGAGCGGCCGACATGCTCCACCGCCACGGTGCCGCCGGCTGCGGGCCGGTTTTCCACGATGAATTGCTGGCCAAAGGATTGCGCCAGCGCCGCCGCCACCACACGCGCGTTGATGTCGGCATTGCCGCCCGGCGCCAGCGAGACCACCACCCGCACCGCGCGGTTGGGGTATTCCTGCGCCGCCGCCGGAAGGGCCAGGCACAAGGCCAGCAGAATGCGAAGCATGGGTGTCACCTCAGGCGATGGAGTGTTCGAGAATGCCGACGCGCGCGATTTCCAGCCGCAGCCGGTCGCCGCTCTTGAGGTAGCGCGGCGGCGTGCGGAAATGCCCCGATCCGGCGGGCGTGCCGGTGGCGATGACGTCGCCGGGCTGCAATTCCATGTAGCGGGAGAGGTAGGCGATCAGCGCGGGGACGGAGAAGATCAGGTCATGCGTGTTGCCGCGCTGCACCTCCTCGCCGTTCAGGGCGCAGGCCACTTCCAGGTCCCAGGGCTCGCCCACCTCATCGGCGGTGACCAGGAACGGCCCCATCGGGCAGAACCCATCCAGGCCTTTCGCAAAGCTGGTCATGGCCAGCGGCTGGTCGAACTGGAATTCGCGCGCCGAGACATCGTTCAGTACGGTATAGCCCGCGACGTATTCCAGCGCCCGGCCCTCCGGCACCTGCCAGGCCGGGCGGCCGATGACCACGGCCAGCTCCGCCTCCCAATCCGGCTTGGTGACGGCGGCGGGGATGCGAACCGCCGCACCCGGCCCGACCACGGAGGAGGTGGGCTTGAGGAAGATCCGTGGCGCGGTCAGTTTCGGCCCGCCCACCTCCTTGGCGTGGTCGGCATAGTTGCGCCCAACGCCCAGAATTTTCCCCGGCAGGAAGGGTGCCAGCAGCGGCGCATCGCCGAGGCGGGGCATGCCGGGCCGCGCCGCCAGCGCCACCAGCCTTGCGCATTCCACCAGCGCCGCCTCGCCCGCTTGCAGCACGCCCAGCAAGGTCTCGGGCAGGGCAGGGGAGTGCAGCTCCACCAGCCCATCGGCCATCGCCGCCACCAGGGTCGGGCGGCCATCCAGCAGCGCGGTGCCCAGCCTCATGCCGCCAGGGCCTGCGCGTAGCGGTCGGCCATCACCTGCACCCGCAGGATGTAGCGCGGCTCGGCCTCGCTGTAATCGGCCACCGCGTTGTGGATGGTGCCGATATTGTCCCACATCAGCACATCGCCGGCCGACCAGCGGTGGGTGTGGAGGTATTTTGCCTGGGTCTGGTGGCGGAAGAGGAAGGCCAGCAGGGCATCGCTTTCCAGGCTCTCCAGCCCCTCGACCCGGGTCGCGTAGCCCGGGTTGCAATACAGCACCTCGCGCCCCGAGATCGGGTGGCGGCGCAGCATGGGCTGCCAGACCGGCGGCTTTTTCGCCCGCTGTTCGGGGGTAAGGGGGCCACGTTCGGAACCCGGCCTGCGGCGCACCATGTCCCAGAATTTCCCGAAATCATGCAGCGCGCGGCGACCTTGGATGCGCGCGGCGATCTCGGCCGGCAGGTCGGCGGCCGCGGCATGCATGTCCAGGAACTGCGTGGAGCCCAGCGCCACGCCATCGCGCATCGGCACCTCCCTGGCGTGCAGGATATTGGCCAGCGCGATATCCGCCGAATAGCTCATATCGGTGTGCCAGCCCTGGCCGGCATCGCTCAGGCCCAAGGCATTGCCGGCCGCGTCGCGCTTGTTGGAGAGGATCATCACCTCGGGGATGCCCGGCGCGTGGTATGTATTGGCGACGTTCACCTCCAGGCTGCCCAGCCGGGCGCCGAGAGCCGCCAGCTGCGCCGCGTCGAGATCCTGGCCTGGCGCATGCAGCACGCCATGCCGGCCCAGCGCCGCCAGCAGGGCCGCGAACTCCGCCTCATCCAGCGACCGCGACAGGTCCACATCGAGCAGGCGCGCGCCAAGGCCGGCATTCGGTACGATCTTCATGGCTTCCTCCGCGCATATTCGACACAGGTTCGGCGTGGGCCGCGGGCGCGTCAATCGCCGGCCGCCACACCGCCCATGCGCTCGGGGCATGGCGCGCCCGGCGGCCACGGCGCTTGCTCCGCACCGCTGCGCGGTCAAGCATGCACCGCATGGATGAAAAGCCGCGCATCATCGTCATCGGCGCCGGGGTGGTGGGGCTGGCCGTCGCCTGGCACCTCGCCAAATCCGGCGCGGAGGTGACGGTGCTCGACCCGGAGGAGCCGGGCTCCGGCGCCTCCTCCGGCAATGCCGGCGCCATTTCCGGCGGCTCGGTCGCACCTCTGGCCATGCCGGGGGTCCTGCGCCAGGTGCCGGGCATGCTGCTCAACCCGGCCGGCGCGCTGCGCATTCCGCCGGATTACCTCTTCCGTCTCATCCCCTGGCTCAGCCGCTTCGTGGCCAGCGCCCGGCCGGCGCGGGTGGCCGCGATCGCCCAGGCGCTGTCCCTGTTGCAGCACGGCGCCACCGAGCAGCACCGCGCCATGCTCGCCGCCGAAGGTGCGGCCGACCTGTTGAGCGAAACCGGCCAGCTGCAGCTCTATTTCGACGACGAACACTACAAGAAGGACGCCGCCGGCTGGGCGTTGCGCCAGAGCCATGGCCAGTGCATCACCCTGCTGCGCGGGGCCGATCTGCATGATTTCCAGCCCGGGCTTTCGCCCGCCTATCAGCTTGGCGTCTATTCGCCCGACCAGGGCGCCTCCGCCAACCCGCGCCGCCATGCCCAGGCGTTTCAGCGCGGTGTCGAACGCATGGGCGGCGTGGTGCTGCGCGGCGCGGCCCAGGCCATCATCACCGAGGGCGGCCGTGCCGTGGGTGTGGCCACCGATGCCGGCCCCCTGCGCGCCGAATACACCGTGCTGGCCGCCGGCGCCTGGTCGGCCGAATTGCTCCGCCCGCTGGGCTACAACATCCCGCTGGAAAGCCAGCGCGGCTATCATGTGATGCTGCCCGCACCGGGGCTGGCCCTGGAGCGCCCGGTGGTGGCGGCCGACCGCAAGGCCTTCATCTCGCCCATGGAAATGGGCCTGCGGGTGGCCGGCACGGTCGAATTCGGCGGCCTGACCCGCAAGCCCGACCCCCGCCGCGCCGCCTATCTGCTGGATGACGTGAAGCGCGTCTTCCCCGGCATTTCCACCGCGGGCTCGGAAGGCTTCTGGATGGGCCATCGCCCCTGCCTGCCGGACAGCCTGCCGGTGATCGGCCCGGTGGCGAAATGGCCGGGGCTGTGGTGCGCCTTCGGCCACGGACATTTGGGCCTCACCGGCTCGGCCCCCACCGGGGCATTGCTGGCGCGCGCCATGCTGGGGCCGGCGCCCAACATTCCGCTCGCGCCCTATGCGCCGGAGCGCTTCGCGTGAGCCGGCCCTCCACCGGCCTTATCGCCCGCGGCGTGCTGGCGCTGGCAGCACCCACCACCGTGCTCTCCCTGCTGCAAGCGCTGGCCTTGCTGGTCGAGACGGTGATCGCGGCGCGCCAGGGCCGCGCCGCCCTGGCCGGCTATGCCGTGGTGCTGCCCTTCGGCCTGCTGTTGGGGCAGATGAGCGCCGGCGCCATGGGGGGCGGCGTGGTCTCGGCCATCGCCCGCGCGCTGGGCGCGAAAAAACCCGAGGAAGCCAGCGCCATGGTGCTTCATGCGCTGACCATCGCCATGGTCTTCGCGGCGGGGTTCATCCTGGCGCTGGTCGTCTTCCCCTGGCCCATTCTCACGGCGATCGGTGGGCCGGAGGCGGCGGCCGAGGGCGTGCCCTATGCCATGGCGATGTTCGGTCTGGGTGCCGTGCCGGCATGGCTGACCAACACGCTCGCCTCCGTGTTGCGGGGCGCCGGGCGGCATGCGCTGGCGGCGCGGATCAATTCCCTGGCCTGGCTGTGCTTCCCGCCGCTGGGCTGGCTGCTGGCCGAGCCTTTGGGAATGGGCCTTGTGGGCCTGGGCCTGGGTTTCGGCGTGGTGATGTGGGGTGCTGCCATCGCCATGGGCTGGGTGGTGTGGAGCGGGGCCGCGGGTTTCCGGCCCAGCCTGCGCGTGCCGTTCTCCCTGGCGCTGTTCAGGCGTATCCTTTCGGTCGGCGCGGTGGCCTGTGCCTTGGCGGCCATCTCCAACCTCACCACCATTCTGGTGACGGCGCAGCTCAAGGATTACGGCCCGGCGGCGGTGGCCGCCTATGGTGTCTCCGCCCGGCTGGAATTCCTGATGATCCCGCTCGCCTTCGGCGTGGGCTCGGCGTTGACCGCGCTGGTTGGCCGGGCGGTGGGAGGCGGTGACTGGGAATTGGCCCGGCGCACCGCCTGGGTTGGCGGCGGCATGGCCTTCGTGGTTTGTGCCGTGGTGGGGGTCTCGGTCGCCGTGGCGCCTGACCGCTTCGCCGGCTTCTTCGCCTCCGATGCCGAGGTGCAGGCCATCGCCGCCCTGGCGCTGTCCTATATCGGTCCGGCCTTTGCCGGCTTCGGCCTGGGCATGGCGATGTATTTCGCCGCCATGGGCGCGGGGCGGATGCGCTGGCCGGTGGTGGCGGGTCTGTCACGCCTGGGGATCGCCGTGCTTGGCGGCGCGTTCCTTGGCAATACGTTGGGAATGGGCATGGCCGGCCATTTCCTGGCGGTGGCCTTGGGGATTACAGCCTATGGCGTTCTGGCGGCGGCTGCGGTGCGGCCTTCGGTGTGGCATTCAAAATGAATGAGCATTAAATTCGCTACCCTGAACGCGTCACGCGAAATTCACTCTTGATCACCTCTCCGTGATCAATAGACTAGGGCATGCCAGCCCATGGTCGGGTTTTCCCGCTCCTTGGGGATCCCCTTGGCATGGAGATCACAATGACCACTCGAACCGGCAATCAAGGCGACTTCCCCAGTGGCTTCGCCGAGCCGCGGCGCGAGCCGCAAGCGATCCGTATGGGCCACCCCGAAGAGGGCGAGTCGCGCGGTGAAACCTGGGCATTGTTGCGGGCGCTGCTGCTGCTGGTCGGCGTGATCGCCGCGATCGGCTACGCCCTCAGCTGAGCGGCAGTTCCCGGCCGCGCGTGCTCCATTGCCGCGTGCGGCCCGGCGACACCGCATCTCCGCCGTGGGCAACACCCCACCGCCGCGCCACCTGTTGCGTTGGCCCGCGACATGCCAACGCTTGGCGAAACCGTGGCTTTTGCTGTATCCACGGGCCGGAGCCGCCATAGCCGCTCCCATTTCATGAAGGGTTGCTGCGTATGACCGCCCCGATGCTTGACCGTCGTCTGATGCTGATGGCTTTGTCAGGTACCGCTTTTTCCGCCGCCGTCCCTGCACGCGCGCAATCCGGCGCGATGCCCGAGGCCATGCTGCGACTGGCCGACAGGCTGCGTCGGCTCGACGCCGATGGCCTCGACCCCGCCTGGTATGGCACCCCGCCGCGCGAGGCGGCGCTGACCGACCCGAACGGCTTCCAATCCGCCACACAAAACGCTGCGCGACTTGCCCTGCAGGATCTGTTGCATGGCCGCGCCCAGCCCCCTGGCGGTCGTATCGATATCCGGCGCGACACCGGCGCCCTGCCGCTCAATTCCTGGATGGGCGAATTGACCACCAGCGCCGAGCCGGCCCAGGTGTTGGACCGTGCCGCCAACCTGCCCGCCGGCATGGCATCCTTGCGCCGGGGCCTGGCCGATGCCCGGACCCGTGAGGCACGCGGCGCGCTGCCCGCCGTGCCCAGCGGCGGTACCATCGAGCCTGGCCGCTTCGGTGAACGTGTGCCGATGCTGCGCGCCCGGCTGATGGCCTCCGACCCGGTGTTGGCGGCCGCCCCGGTCACCGAGCCCAACCTCTATGATGATGCCCTGGTCGCCGCGGTGCGGCGCTTCCAGGCCGCGGCCGGCCTGGAAGCCGATGCCCGCGTGGGCGCCGGAACGCAGGCGGCGCTCAACCGCACCGCGGCGATGGATACCCGCTCGATCCGCGTCGCCATGGACATGCGCCGCGCCGCCCCAAACCCGGGGCGCGAGCGCCGCATCGAGGTCAATATCCCCGACTTCATGCTGAAAGTGTATGAGAACGACGCCGTCACTCTCGAGATGCCGGTGATTGTGGGGCGGCGGGAGCGTGCGACGCCGCTGATCTCCACCCGGCTGACCTCGGTGCAGTTCAACCCGCCCTGGGGCGTGCCGATCCGCAACGCGGTGGAGGACAAGCTGCCGCTGCTGCAGCGCAACCCGCTGGCACTGACCCGCAATGGCACCCGCATCTTCCAGCGCATCGATGGCGAATCGGTCGAGGTCGATCCGACCACGGTGGATTGGCGCAGCTACAGCCGCACCAACTTCCCGTTTTTCATGCGCCAGGACCCGGGCGAGGCGAATGCGCTGGGCCGGATCAAGTTCATCATGCCCAATGGCGAAGACATCTTCATGCATGACACGCCGGACCGGCACCTTTTCGGCCGCGGCGAGCGCGCCTTCTCCTCGGGCTGCATCCGCCTTGGCCGGCCAATGGATTTCCTCGCCATGGCGACCGAGGGCATGGAGGGCTGGGACCGCAACCGCGGCCAGCGCAGCGTCAGCGAAGGCCGGACCTTCACCATCGGGCTTCGCCGCCAGCCTCCGGTGCGGCTGATCTATCAGACGGTCATGGTCGAGGGCGCGACGGTTCGCGTCCGCCCCGACATCTATGGCATGGACGAGACCTATTTCCACGCCATGGAACGCGGGCCGGTCCGGCCGATCGCATCACGGAGTTGAACATGCGCCTCTTTGCCCATTCCTGCCCCGCCTGCGATGCCCAGGACGAAGCGCTTCAGGCTGCCTGCGAAAGCTCTCCGGCGCTTGGCCGGCGGGGTCTCTTCGCCGCGGCCGTGGCCGGTGCAGCCACGCTGGCGGCGCCGCCAGCGGTGGCCCAGGTGTTCGCTGGCCGCCCGCGCGCCCTGGGCATCCGCCGGGTGCAGACGGGGGAGAATTTCTCCGGCGTCTACTGGCGTGATGGGCGCTATGAGCGCAACGCGCTGCGCCAGCTCGACTGGGTGCTGCGCGACCCGGGCATGGAGGAAGCAACCCCCATGGACCCGCGGCTGTTCGATGTGCTGGCCTCGGTGCAGGCCCGCATGGGCTCCGATGAGGCCTGGCTGGTGATCTCGGGCTATCGCGCGCCCGAGACCAACGCCGCCCGTGCCCGGCAATCGCGACGGGTGTCGCGGGTGTCGCTGCATATGTCGGGAATGGCCGCCGATGTGCAGCTGCCCGGCCGCGCCTCGCTGCAACTGGCCCGCGTGGCGGCCGAAATGCAGCTGGGTGGTGTCGGTCTCTATCGCCGCGACGGCTTCATCCACCTCGATTGCGGCCCGGCGCGGCGCTGGTAGAAAGCCCCGCCCGCATCATCGGGCGGTGAGCGAACCGCATGCAGCCTCATCCCTATCGCCATCTTCCGCCGCGGCAATTCTGGCGCGGTGCCGTGGCCGGCGCGCTGCCCAGCGGTGCCGGGCCGGGCGATTTCGACCCGGTCAGCCAGGTGCCGTTTCAGATCGCGCCCGATGACGCCGTGGCCGCCGCCGGCTCCTGCTTCGCCCAGCACATTGCCCGCAATTTGGCCGCCGCCGGCTGCCATTTCCTGCAGACCGAGGAGGCTGGGCCGGACAGCCCGTTTTCCGCCGGCTTCGGCAATATCTACACCCCGCGGCAGCTGGTGCAGTTGATGCACCGCGCCTACGGGCTGCTGCGCCCGCGTGACGAGGCCTGGCGCAAGCCCGATGGCCGCTGGGTCGACCCGTTCCGGCCGCAGCTGCTGGGCGAGGGGCTGGAGAGCGCCGAGGCGGTGGTCGCGGCGCGGCAGGGGCATTTCGCCGCCGTGCGCGCGATGTTCGAGCAATGCGATGTCTTCATCTTCACGCTTGGCCTGACAGAGGCCTGGCTGGCCGAGGATGGCGCGGCGCTGCCCGTGCCGCCCGGCGTGCTGGGCGTGGGCGAGGGTGCCAGTACCGCGCGGTTCCACAATTTCGGCCTCGACGAGCTGCATGCCGATCTCGAGCGCTTCCTGGCCGATCTCTGCCTGGTCAACCCCGAGGTGCGCATCATCCTCACCGTCTCGCCGGTGGCGCTCGCCGCCACCCATGAGGACCGCCACGTGCTGGTCAGCAATACGCTCAGCAAGGCCCGGCTGCGGCTGGCGGCCGAGGTGATGCGCGAGCGCCACGGCCGGGTCTGCTACTTCCCCTCCTATGAGATCGTGACCTCGCCGGTGAACGCGGCCGATGCCTTCGAGCCCGACATGCGGGCGGTGAGCGGGGCCGCGGTTGCGCGGGTGATGGCGCTGTTCAACCGGCATATGCTCAGCGCGACCGCGGAGCGGTCGTTGCACGACGCGCCACCCGGCCCCGAAGCGCCGCCGGTGGTCACCGAGGCGATGCGCGCGGAATACGAGGCGCGGGTGAAAATCATCTGCGACGAGGATTTGCTGGCGGCGGAAGGCGGCGGCGCGCCTTGAGGGTCGGCATCCTGTTCAATTGCCAGCATCGCCTGCTGGCCGATTCGCTGCGCGGCCTTCTGCCGGGCTGCGAGGTGGAGCATTTCGAGTTGGGAATGCTGCATGATCCCGCCATGCAGCAGGCGGTGGCGGACATCTATGCCGGCTGCGACCACGTGATCTCGGTGCGCGCCGCGCCCGAATTCGGCCCGCTGCAGGATGACCTGCTGGCGCCACGGGTGAAGGCGCTGCACTTCTTTCCCGCGCTGGTCTTTGGCGGCTTCCACCCCGACATGGTCTATGTTCCCACCGCCGGGGGCATGTTGCCGGGGATCACCCAGCATTATCATTCGCGCATTGCCATCGCGGGCTTCCTGGCCGGGCTGGGTGTGGCGGCGACGGCGGGGCTGTACAATGCGCTGGTCTTCGGCCGCCTCGGCTATTTCGAGGCCTATGCGCGGGAGCGCGCCATGGCGGGCTGGCATTTCGCGCAGGATGGCATCGACATCGCCCCGCTGATCGACCGCTGGCGCGAACGCGGCCGCTTCATGCACAGCACGAACCACCCCATGGCCTGGGCCTATGCCGATCTGGCGGCGGCGATCTGCCGGCGTATCGGGCTACTCGCCCCCGACGCCGCGCCGGAGGCCGGCGAGATCCTTGACGATCTGGCGATGCATTCCACCCACCCGGTGCTGCCGCCCCTCGCCGCCCGGCTGGGCTTGCCGGCGGAGAGCCTGTTCAGGCTGCCGGGGATGGAGGGGCGGCATGTGACCCTGGCCGAATTCCTGGCCGCGGAGTTCGAAAGCTTCGCCACCGCTGCGCCAGAGGAGTTGCTGGCGGTCGCCGGCATGGCCGATCTGGTGGCGATGCTGCGCTGATGGACCCATATCGGCCGCACACAGTCAAAAGAAGACGAATGATGATGCGAACCATGTTCTGGCCGTGCCTTGCCATGCTGCTGCTGGCCGGGCAGGCCGGCGCGCAGGAGCGCACTGTCTCCACCTTCGGTGACTGGTCGGTGCGATGCGAGGCCGGGCCGCCGCGCAATTGCGAAACCGCCGTCACCCTCGCCAACGCCGAGGGGCGGGCGATGGCGCAGCTGGTGATCGGCCGGCTGAACAGCCAGGGGCCGCTGCTGGTCATGGCGCATGTGCCGCTGAACGTGCATCTGCCCGGTCAGGTGCGCCTCGCCCTGGAGGGCGCGCCGCTGGCGCTGGCCTTCCAGCGCTGCGTGCCGCAGGGCTGCTTCGCCACGGTGGAGGTGGATGAGGCGCTGCTGCGCCGGCTGCGCGCCGAGCCCGCCGGCGCCCGCCTGGTGTTCCAGGATGCCACGCGGCAGGAGGTCGGCCTGGCCGTCTCCATGCGCGGCTTTGCCCGTGCCCAGGCTGCGCTTTCCACGCAACGCTGAGAGCGGCTGCGTTGGATTTCCTGGGCAGGCCGGGATGTGAGCGCGGCCGGTGCTGGTCGGATCGGCAAGCTCGCTCACCCCGCCAGCGCGCAACAGACATGCCGCCCCAGGCCGCCGCCCTTCCCGGGCGCGCTTTGCGAGGCGCCCGGCACGGTTGACAGGGCATGCGGCCCGGCATGTCATGGCGCCAGAAAAAAGCAATCCGGGACGGAAGGAACAACGGCCATGCAGGACGACGCGCAATTCGTGGAGCACGCCTTCGATGGTGATGTGCATGTGCTGCGGATCAACAACGCGCCGGTCAACACGCTGCGCACCGGGGTGCGGGCGGGGCTTCTGGCCGGCATCCAGAGGTGCACGCGTGAGGGTGCCCGCGCCATCGTGCTGATCGGAAATGGCCGGATGTTCTCGGCCGGGGCCGAGATGACGGAGTTCAACAAGCCGCGCCAGCCGCCCTCGCTGCCCGAGGTGTTCGAGGCGATCGAGCACAGCAAGATCCCCATCGTGGCGGCCATTCACGGCAGCGCGCTGGGCGGCGGGCTTGAACTGGCGCTGGCCTGCCATGCGCGGGTGGCGCTGGCCTCGGCGCAGCTGGGCTTGCCCGAGGTCAAGCGCGGCTTCGTACCGGGCGCCGGCGGCACCCAGCGCCTTCCCAGGCTGATCGGCGGCGAGGCGGCGCTGAAAATCATCGTGACCGGCGAGCCGGTTCGCGCGGCCGAGGCTTTGAAGCTTGGCATCATCGACGCCATCATCGAGGGCGATCTGGAACACGGCGCGGTGGGTTGGGCGCGTGAGGCGGCCAAGAGCGGGCGGAAATTCGTCCTCGCACGCCACCGCGCGGACCGGATCGAGGGCGCCGACATGGCCGCCTTCGATGCGGCTGCGACCGCCCTGCTCAAGCGCGCCCGCGGCCAGGAAAGCCCGAAGGGTTGCGTGGCCGCCGTGCGCGCCGCACTGACCGCGCCCTTCGATGAGGGGCTGCTGGTGGAGCGCCAGCAATTCTCCCGCCTGGTGGAGGGCGAGCAGAGCTTCGCGCTGCGACACATCTTCTTCGGCGAACGCGAGGTGCTGCGCGTGCCCGGCATGCCGGCCGATACGCAGCCGCTGCCGGTGAAGAACACCGTGGTGATCGGCGCCGGCACCATGGGCGGCGGCATCGCGATGAACTTTTGTAACGTCGGCATGCCGGTGACGGTCGTGGAAACGTCGCAGGAAGCGCTCGATCGTGGCCTGGCCAAATGCCATGCCAATTGGGAACGCACCGTCACTTCCGGCCGGCTCTCGCAGGCGGAATTCGAGAAGCGGAAAGGCCTGCTGAAGGGCTCCACCAGCCTCGACGTGGTGAAGGACGCCGACCTGGTGATCGAGGCGATCTACGAGGATATGGGCGCGAAGAAGGAACTTTTTGCGAAACTCGACGCATTGGCGCGGCCGGGCGTGGTACTGGCCTCGAACACCTCGACACTGGACATCGACGCCATCGCCTCGGCCACCAAGCGGCCGGAACTGGTGGTGGGAATGCACTTCTTCTCGCCCGCCAACATCATGCGACTGCTGGAAATCGTGCGCGGAAAAGCCTCCTCGATGGCGGCCATCGCCACCGCCATGGATGTCGGCAAGCGCATCGGCAAGCTGAACGTGGTGGTGGGCAATTGCGACGGCTTCGTGGGCAACCGCATCACCGGCAAGCGCGGGCCGCAGATGGAGGCGTTGCTGCTGGAAGGCGCGCTTCCCCAGGATATCGATCGCGTCATGGAAGGCTATGGCATGGCCATGGGGCCCTGCGCGACCGGTGACCTTGCAGGGCTCGACATCGGCGCCGCGGTGCGCCGCGCCCGTGGCACCACGGCGCCGATCGCCGACGCGCTGGTCGCCATGGGCCGCTACGGGCAGAAAACCGGCAAAGGCTGGTACATGTATGATGAGAAGCGCACCCGTCTGCCCGACCCGATCGTCGAAGCCACCATCCTGGACCTGGCCGAGAAATCCCAGGTGCGCCGCCGCAAGATCGAGGACAGCGAAATCCTCGAACGCCTGCTGCTACCCATGGTGAACGAAGGGGCGAAGATCCTGGAAGAAGGCATCGCGTCGCGCGCGATCGATATCGACGTGATCTTCTGCAACGGCTTCGGCTGGCCCGCCTGGCGCGGCGGACCGATGTTCTGGGCCGACCGCATGGGCCTGAAAAACGTCCGCGACAAGCTGGCGCAATACGCGGCGGCCACCAATGACCCCAACCTCAAGCCCTGCGCATTGATCGAACGCCTCGCGGCGGAAGGCGGATCCTTCGCGAACTCAGGCACACGTAAGGCGGCTTGAGACATGGATGGGGTGAGGTTGCGCGAGCGGCCTGCAGCAGGGAGGGCTTTGCCCCCCTGCACCCCCCAGCAAGGGCCGAAAGGCCCCTGCACCCCGGGTGATGGGTTGGGTGAGGGAGGGGGGCAGCCGGCGATCCGCTTGCGGCCAGCGCAGCCCGCCCCCATCCCTCACCCAACCCATAGTCTTCCACGGTCCAGGGGCGGGTCGCCCCTGGTGGGGG
>JAKFUL010000026.1 GCA_021732665.1 Acetobacteraceae bacterium | reverse complement strand
CCCCCGCCCGCCCCAGCGAAGTGCCGGAGAAATTCTGGGACAGCGCCGCCGGCGCCATGCGCGTGGACGCCCTGCTGAAGAGCTATATCGAGCTGGAAAAGCGCCTCTCGCAGAAGCTCAGCCCGCCCGCCGACGACGCCGCCGAGGAGGAGCGCCAGATGTGGCGCGAGCTGATGGGCATCCCCGCCAGCCCCGACGCCTATGAGGTGGTGGAGCCCGCGGGCCTGGGCATCGACGCGGACGTGAACGCCATGCTGCACAAGGCCGGCTTCACCCAGGCCCAGGCCCAGCTGGTCTATGACCTGGCGGCCGAGCGCCTGCTGCCGCTGATTGGCGAGGCCGCGCAGCAATACGAGGCCGAGCGCCAGGTCGAGCGCCTGATCCAGCATTTCGGCAGCGAGGAGCGCTTCCGCCGCGTCGCCCGCCAGCTCTCCGCCTGGGGCAACCAGCATCTGCCGAAAGCCGTCTTCGAGGCGCTCTCGACCACCTTCGAGGGCGTTCTCGCCATGGAGCGCATGATGGCCGGCCATGAGCCCGCCATGACGAAGGAGACCGCCCCGCAGCAGGGTCAGAGCGAGGCCGAGCTGCGCCAGATGATGCGCGACCCGCGCTACTGGCAGAAGCGCGAACCCGCCTTCGTGCAAAAGGTGACCGAGGGTTTCCGCCGTCTCGTGAACGGCTGAACCCTCGACCAGGTCGGCCGGGCCGCGCGATGGCGCGCCCGGCCGCGTGGGGCTTGAGACCGGTGTCCCTCCCTCCACCGGGCTCGCCCCGGGTGCTCGTCGGCTGCGCTCACGCGCGCCGGCGGGCACCCCCCATTGCTCCCGCACAACCCGCCCACGGGCGCGGAGCCAGCCGAAAGGCGCGGCCCGGCAACGGCCAACCGCGCCCAGGGCAGACCACCCCCCGCAACGCCACACAGCAAAGGATAAGCCAGTGTCCGCATCGATCGACCAGGCTTTCGTGATCCAATACCAGGCTGAAGTGCAGGAGGCCTATCAGCGCCAGGGCAGCCGCCTGCGTGCCACCGTCCGCTCCAAATCCGAAGTGCGCGGCGCCTCCACCGTGTTCCAGAAGATCGGCCGCGGCACCGCCGCATCGAAGTCCCGCAACGGCATCGTGCCGGTGATGAACCTCGACCACACCAATGTCGAATGCTTCCTGCAGGACCATTACGCCGGCGACTGGATCGACAAATTCGACGAGCTGAAGACCAATGTCGATGAGCGCGCCGTCGTGGCCAACGCGGGCGCCTTCGCGCTCGGCCGCAAGACCGACGAGCTGATCATCTCGGCCTTCGACACCTCGACCAACGAGGCGATCGGCACCGGCGCCGGCGAGACCGACAATGACGGCCTGACCAAGGCCAAGGTGCTCCTCGCCTTCCAGGCTCTGGGTGCGGCGGATGTGCCCGATGACGGCAACCGCTTCGCGGTCGTCGGCTGGAAGCAGTGGAGCGAGCTGCTGGCCATCCCGGAATTCGCCAATGCGGATTACGTCGGCCCCGACAACCTGCCCTGGAAGGGCATGACGCAGGCCAAGCAGTGGCTGGGCGCGCTGTGGATGCCGCATTCCGGCCTGACCAAGGTCGGCGCGCTGCGCTACTGCTACTTCTACCACCGGACCGCGGTGGGCCACGCCGCCGCCTCGGAAATCGTCACCGACGTGACCTGGCATGGCGACCGCGCCGCGCATTTCGTCAACTCGATGATGAGCCAGGGTGCTGTGCTGATCGACGGCCAGGGCGCCGTGCGCATGCGGGCCAAGGAATAATCCAGCCCGGCTGACGTGAAGGCGGCGGCGCACCCGCGCCGCCGCCGCTTGTCCCCAGAAATTCGAACGGAGCTTCCGATGGCCCTGACCGCCCTCGCCCTGTGCTCGCGCGCGCTGCTCAAGATCGGCGCCCAGCCCATCGCCTCGCTCGATGAAGGCACAGCCGAAGCCGAGGTGGCCGCGAACCTCTACCCGGCCACGCGCGATGGCCTGCTCTCGCTGCACCCATGGTCCTTCGCCACCGGGCAGGAAAGCCTGCCGCGCCTGGCGGCCACGCCGGCCGCCGATTTCCAATACGCCTTCCAGCTTCCCGCGGGGTTTTTGCGCGTACTCTCCGCCGGCGCGCCGGGTTCCAGCCAGGGGCTGACCTACCGGATTCTGGAAGGCCGCCTGCACACCGATGCGAGCGATGTTGTGCTGGCCTACATCTTCCGCCCCGATGAGGCGGCCTTCCCGCCCTTCTTCGCCTCGGCGCTGGCCACGCGCCTGGCCGCCGAATTCTGCATCCCGCTGACGGAAGCGACCTCCCGCGCGCAGATGCTCTTCACCCAGGCCGAGGCGGAGCTGCGCACCGCGCGCCACGCCGACAGCGCCCAGGCCACGCCGCGCGCCATCCGCGACTTCCCGCTGATCACGGCCAGGGGCTGAGCCATGACCGCCAGCCGCTCCATCAAGACCAGTTTTGCTGCCGGCGAGCTTTCGCCCGCACTCCTGGGCCGGGCCGATCTGCGCGCCTATGGCAATGGCGCCAAGACGCTGCGCAACGTCTTCATCCAGTCCACCGGCGGCCTCACCCGCCGCCCGGGGCTGCGCCACATCGCGACCCTGCCCGGCCCCGCGCGCCTGATCAGCTTCGAGTTCAACACCGAGCAGACCTATCTGATGGTGCTGAGCGCGGGCCAGCTGCAGGTCTTCATCGGCGATGCCCAGGTGGCGCAGCTGCCGGCCGCCTGGAACGCGGCGCAGCTGCCGCAGCTCGCCTACACCCAAAGCGCCGATACGTTGCTGATCTGCCACCCCGACCTCTCGCCGATCCGCATCACGCGCACGAGCAACACGGTCTGGAACATCGGCTCCTGGCCCTTCACCGAGGTGCCGACCCATCGCTTCGCGCCGCTCGATGTCTCGCTGACCCCCAGCGCCACCACCGGCAGCATCACGCTCACCGCCTCGGCCGGTTTCTTCACCAGCCAACATGTGGGGACGCGGCTGCGCGTGGGCGGCAAGCGGGTGGATATCACCGGGGTCACCTCCGCCACCCAGGCCACGGCAAATGTGCTGGACACGCTGTCAGGCACCACCCCCGCCTTCGACTGGGAGGAGGGCGCGATCTCCACCCTGCGCGGCTGGCCTACCTCCGTCTGCTTCCATCAGGACAGGCTGGTGATCGGCGGCACGCGCGACCTGCCGAACCGCCTCTGGCTGTCGCAGACCGGCGACCTGTACAATTTCAGCACCGGCAGCGGGCTGGATGACCAGGCGATCAGCTTCGGCCTGATGAGCGACCAGGTGAACGCCATCCGCGGCGTCTTCTCCGGCCGGAATTTGCAGGTCTTCACCTCGGGCGGCGAATGGATGGTGAGCGGCGACCCGCTGACCCCCAGCACCATCCAGCTCACCCGGCAGACGCGGATCGGCAGCCCGGTGGCACGGCTGATCCAGCCGGTGGATGTCGATGGCAGCACCATCTTCGCCGCCCGCAGCGGGTTGGGCGTCTATGAATTCACCTACACCGATGTGCAGCAGGCCTATCAGGCCAATGACCTGGCGCTGGTCGCGGCGCATCTGATGAAGACGCCCGTCGCCATGGCCTATGACCAGGTGCGCCGGCTGCTGCATGTCGCGATGGCCGATGGCAGCCTGGCCACGCTGACCCTCTACCGCGCCGAGGCGGTGACGGCGTGGACGGCGCAGGCGACACAAGGCGCCTTCCGCGCCCTGGCCGAGATCGACGGAAACGTCTTCGCCGTGGTCGAGCGCTTCGGCAGCCACCGCCTGGAACGCTTTGACGAGGCGCTGGCGCTCGACGCCGCCCTGACCGGCAGCGCCACCGCGCCGCAGGACCGCTGGGTCGGTCTCTCCCATCTGGAGGGCCGCGGCGTCGGCGTGGTGGCGGATGCAGCGCCGCGTCAGGACGCGGTGGTGGAAGCCAGCGCAGTGACGCTCGAGGAATCCGCGCAGACCGTGCAGATCGGCCTGCGCTTCACCCATGTGGTGGAACCCCTGCCGCCCGAGCTGCTGACGCCAGTGGGCGCCCGCGCGGCACCGCTGCGCCTGGTCTCCGTCACCTTCCGGCTGTTGAACACCGCCGCACTCGCCGTCGATCTGGGCCGCGGGCCGGAGCCCGTAGCCTTCCGCCGCCTCGACACGGCCCTGCTCGATGCCGGGCCCATGCTGTTCACCGGCGACGCCAGGCTGCGCGCCTTGGGCTGGCGGCGCGATGCCGCCCGCCCGCTCTGGCGCATCGAGGACGACACGCCCCTGCCGCTCACGCTGCTCTCCGTCACCACAGACATGAGGATCACCGACTGATGACCGCACTCAGCTCCATCGCCACGCTGGTCGGCGCCGGCGCCACCGTCTACGCCCAGCAGCGGGCGCAACAATCGCAATACGCCACCCAGCTGGCCCAGGCCCAGGCCAACCAGTCGCTGGAGGTGCAGCGGCAGAACCAGCTCATCGCCCAGCAACAGGCCGAGCAGCGGGCGCGGCAGGTGCAGCTGGCCCGCAGCGTGGCCAGCACCCGCGCCCGCCTCGCCGCCTCCGGCATCACGCCCGATGACGGCTCGGGCGCCGCCATCACCACCGGGCTCGCCGCCGACAGCGCCGCCGCGGCCAATGAGAGCGACGCGGTGTTCCGCGCCCGCCTCGCCTCCGGCCGTGCCTCGCTGCTCAACCCCGATGCCAGCCTGACCGGTTTCGCCCGCGCCGGCGCCAGCTTCGGTCGCTCGCTCAGCAATCTGCTGAGCTGAGAGCGTCTGTCGCCCGGCGAGGCCGCCGCCACACCAACCCTCCCTCGCCGGGCGAAGGGGGGGCAGGGCCCCCCCTATACCCCCCCTTTTTCACAGGAGCCGATACGACCATGGCAGACCACATCCGCATCGGCGATGTCGCGCCGCGCGTGCAATACGCCACCAACGGCACGCAGACCGCCTTCACCTACCCCTTCCCGATCTTCGCCACCGCCGATCTGGAAGTCCGCCTCGATGGCCAGCGGCTCTACAGCGGCTTCACCATCTCGGGCGCCGGGCTTTCCGAAGGCGGCCAGGTGGTCTTCGCCTCGGCGCCGGCCAGCGGCGCGCGGCTCACCCTGCTGCGCCGGCTCAAGCTCTCCCGCACCAGCGACTTCCAGGAAAACGGCGTGCTGCGCGCCCGCACCCTGAATGACGAGCTGGACTATCAGGTGGCCGCACTCCAGGAGGCCCAGGATGGGCTGAGCAGCGCCATCCGGCTGGACCCTTCGGAATTCGCGGCCACCACCCTGCCGCTCGCAGGCGGCCGCGCCAACAAGGTGCTGGGCTTCGATGCGGTGGGCAACGTGGCCGTCTTTCCGCAGGGCGGCACCATCACCAGCGCCTACACCGGCGCTGTGCCGCGCAGCGTGGAGGACAAGCTGTCGGAGACCATCTCGGCGCGCGATTTCGGCTCCACCGGCAATGGCACCAGCGATGACGGCCCGGCGCTCCAGGCCGCGATGAACGCCGCCGCGGCTTCCGGCAAGTTTCTGGCTGTCGGCGAGGGCACGCACCGCACCACCATGCCGCTCACCCTGGGCGGCGACGCTGCCGGCATGATCATGCGCGGCGCCATCCTCTATGCCGGCCCGGCCGGCCAGGCGGCCTTGACCATCGGCAATGGCGGCAGCGCCCGCAACGCAACCAAGCGCTATGAGGGCCTGCGCGTGCTGCGGGCCACGCAATCGGATTGGTCGAACGAGGCCGATATCGGGATCGTGCTGCGCAACCTCGACGCCAGCCATGTCGAGATCCGCCAGGCGGAGGGTTTTTGCATCGGCGTCCGCACGCTGGGCGAGGACCGCGGCTATGAGGACAGCACGATGCATCTGGGACGCATCGTCAACAACAAGATCGGTCTGGATATCCGGACGCAGACGGCCAATGCGTGGAACAATTCCATCTCCTATGTCGGCGGCCATTTCGCCTGCGATTCCGCGGTGAACCCCACGCTCGCCCGCTTCGGCGTGCGCTTCTCCAACGCCGCCGGCGCCTATAACCGCCACAACCAGCATGTCTTCCTGGCACCCGGCTTCGAGCTGCAACGCCAGGGCACCCCGGGCAGCGTCGATGCCATCCCCTTCCTGGTCGATGCCGCCGATGCGCGGGGCATCATCGCCCGCGGCATCCGCATGGAGGCCTGCAGCCCCTTCGTCGCGCGCCACACCGGCGGCGCCAATGATTGCGTCTATGAGGTCGGCTACACCGGCACCTATGGCTTCACCGGCAATGGCATCGACTACACCAGCACAGCGACCCGTGCGGGTGGCACTGTGGTGGCGCTGCACCAGGCGGCGGCGGCGCATGGCACGCCCAGGCTGGTGGCGGACGCCGCCAATATCCGCGCCCGCGCCTTCCGCCAGACCATCGACGGCGCCGGTGGCGTGGGCTTCGAGGAAATGGTGGTGCTCTCCTCCAACCCCGCCGGGCCGCCCACCAACCTGACCGGCTTCGGCTTCGCCGGCCTCTCCTCGATCACGCTCAACGCCGAGACGGTGGGCCTGCCCACCTCCCGCGCGCTCGGCTTCGTGGTGGATTGCACGGAATGCCGCGAGTTCTTCATCGCAGCCGAAGGCAGCGAGCTGCGCCCGGTCATCATGCAGTTCGATGCGTCGGAGAATGTGCTGGACAGTGCCTCCCCCGCGCTGCTGTCCAACATGAACATCGTCTGGACCGGCGCCCCCTCGATGTGGTGGGAGGGCAATGCCAATCTGGACAGCCTCTCCGCTGGCGTCGCGCTCAACCGGCTGCAGCGCGTCACGCTGCACGGCAATGCCCGCTTCGCGGTGATCGGCGTGCGCGGCGGCTCGGCCAGCGCGGTGCTGCGCGCACTGCGCCTCTACGCGCCGGCCATCCATGCGCCGATGGTGCTGTTCGGCGGCGGCCGCAAATGGGGCGTGCGGGAATACACCGTGGCGGATAGTGGCTGGACCCTGGCAGCCCTCGCCGCCGGCGCCACCGCCACGCGCGATGTCACCGTCACCGGTGTGCGCCAGGGCGACATGGTCAGCGCCGGCTTCGCCAAGACCAGCGGCTTCCAGAATGGCGGGGTCGTCTTCCACGCCTCGGTCGGCGGCACCGCGGGCACCGACCAGGTCCGCGTCACCGCGCAGAACATCAGCGGCGGCAGCATCACGGTGGATACCGGCACGCTGTATGTGCGCGCCATCAAGCCCCGGCTCTAGGCCGCGCGATGGCCGGACGCCGCCGCGACAAGCCGCGCAGGCTTGATTTCGACGTCATCGGCCAGGCGCGGTCGGTGCTCAACGAATACAACATGTTCCTCAAGTCCAATGCCGATGATCCGGACCGGGCAAAGCTGTTCATCGCCCGGCACAACGCCGCCCGTGCGGCACTCACCCATGTCGAGGCGCTGATGAAGCTCGATGCGGGTGAACGTCCGAGCAACCAGGACCAGAGCAGCGCGATGCTCGCGCATGCCCGTGCCGCCCTGGCCGAAGACAAGTCGGAGAACCCGCAGGATGATCTCGAGGACCAGGGATGACTTCATCGAGTTCCTCTGGGTCTGGAACGAGACCCAGAATCTCGGCACCCCGCGACACCACCGCCGCATTGCCCGCTGGCTGGATGCCAGGGTCGCGGCCGGCGACCACCGCCTGCTGCTGATGGCCTTCCGGGGATCGGGCAAATCCACCCTTGTGGGTCTGTTCTGCGCCTGGTGGCTGAGTGCCAATCCAGATGCCCGCATCCTGGTGCTGGCCGCCGACCAGGCCCTGGCCGGCAAGATGGTCGGCCAGGTGCGCCGCATCATCGTGCGCCATCCGCTGTGCGAACACCTGCTGCCGGACGGGGAAGACGCCTGGGCGGCGGACCGCTTCACCGTCGCGCGGTCCGCGGTTCTGCGCGACCCGTCGATGCTGGCCCAGGGCCTGGGCGGCAATATCACCGGCGCGCGGGCCGAGATGATCATCTGCGACGATGTCGAGGTCGCCGGCAATTGCGACACGGCATCGAAGCGCCAGGACATGCGCGACCGCCTGGCCGAGTGCGAATTCGTGCTCGTGCCCGGCGGCACGCAGCTCTTCGTCGGCACGCCGCACACGGCGCAGAGCATCTATCGCTCGGCCGAGGAGCCGCTGCTGGCCGGCTACCGGCGCCTGGTGTTGCCGCTGCTCGGCAAGGGCGGCGAGAGCGCCTGGCCGGAACGTTTTTCGGCCGACGCCATCCGCGCGTTGCGCGCGCGTGTCGGGCCCCTTCACTTCGCCCGGCAGATGCAGCTGGAGGCGGTGCGCAACGAGGCGCTTCGCCTCGACCCCGCCCTGCTCATCCGCTACCACGCCGAGCCCGACTACCGCGAGGCGAATGGCCGCGCCCAGATGTATCTGATGGGCCGGCGCATGGTCTCCGGCAGCGCCTTCTGGGACCCGGCCTTCGGCCGGCCCGATGGCGGCGACGGCTCGGTCCTGGCCGCCGCCTTCGCCGATGGCGAGGGCCACCACTACCTGCAAAGCCTGACCTGGCTGAAGCATGACCCCGAAGCGGCCGAGGACAGCGCCACCCAGCAATGCCGGCGCGTCGCCGAAATCGCGGGCGGGCTGCACCTGCCCGCGGTGCATGTCGAGACCAACGGCATCGGCAAGTTCCTGCCCGCGTTGCTCAAGCGCGCGCTGGCCGAGGCCGGCGTGCCCTGCACGGTGCGCGAACATGTCAGCCGTCGCGCGAAGCATGAGCGCATCCTGGCCGCCTTCGACCCGCTTCTGGCCGCCCGGCGGCTGCATGCGCATGAGAGCGTGATGCGCGGCCCGCTGGCCGAGGAAATGGCCGAATGGCGGCCCGATGACCGCGCCGCGCGCGACGATGCGCTGGACGCGATCGCCGGCCTGATCCTCAGCGAACCGGTGCGGTTGCCGTTGCTCCCACCGCCGCCGCGGCCGCCATCCTGGCGAGGCGCGGGTTGACCAACGCCGCATGGCCGTCGCGGCCGGCGAAGGTGACGTGCCACCGCCCATCCGCCCCGGCTTCGGCCAGGCCCATGCCTTGCAACCTGGAGAGGCATGGCCCGTCCTTCAGCCCGGGCGGGCGGCCGGCATCACCCACCAGCACCAGCCGGTGCAGCGCCGAACGGCAACAGGTCTCGAGATACGGCTCGTTCCACATCGCCTCGCCCTTCCTTTGGAGGAGTACCATGAATCTTAGCGACTTTCACCCCATACTCGTCGTCATGGTCCTGCAGACCAAGATGCTGATCGCGCTGTTCTACATGCTGCTGGGCATCCGCCGCGAGCTGGACCATCGGATCGCCAGCGGCGACCTGCGCCAGACCGATGGCCTCAGCCGCACCCGCGACGAGTTGGCCGCCTTCAAGCTGGAGGTCGCCCGCACCTACGTGCCGCTGTCGCTGATGCGCGGCGTGGACCAGCGCATCACCGACCACCTGATCCGTATCGAAGCCAAGCTTGAGGAGGCGTCCAAACGATGAATCCGCTCGAAATCCTGACCCGCACCCTGCATGCGGAGGCCGCCGGCTGCGCGCTGCGCGGGGTGGAGGCGCTGGCGGCGCTGATCATCCGCCGCGCCGGCATGGCCCAGCAATGCGAGGTGGCACGCACCCGCTTCGCCGATGGCGCCAGGGCCGAGGGCCAGGCCGCCATGGTGGCCGCGGTCTGCCGCGCGCCCTTCCAGTTCGCCTGCTGGCGGACCGGCGGCGCGGGTTGGGAGATGCCGGCGGAAAGCGACGCGCTGGCGATGTGCCGGCGCGTGGCCGCCCGCGCCCTGGCCGGCGGCCTGCCCAACCTGGCGCCGGGGGCCACCCATTGGCACAGCACGCGATCCCTGCCCGGCTGGGCGGTGGGCCGGATGCCGGTGGCCGAGACCGGGGGGCTTGCGCTCTATCGCCTGGCGGCGTGAATTCCGGCCATGGAAAGCCACATCTACACCCTTGTCCGCCGCGCCGACTGGGCGGCGGCGGAGCGGGCCGGCGAATATGCCGGCAGCGCCGATGACCGGCGCGACGGGTTCCTGCATTTTTCCACCGCGGCCCAGCTGCGCGCCACTGCGGCGAAACACCGCGCCGGCGAGGCCGATCTGGTGATGGTGGAAGCCGCGGTGGCGGCGCTGGGCGATGCCCTGCGCTTCGAGCCGCCGGGCAGCGGGCGGGCCGGGCTTTTCCCCCATCTCTACGCGGCATTGCCGCTCACCGCAGTCAGCCGCGTGGTCCCGCTGCCGCTGGGCGCGGACGGGCTTCACGTTTTCCCCGAAGGTTTTCCGTAGACCTTCTTGCCCGCGCGCTCGCTCATCACGCAGGCCACCACGACAACCACCCCGCCCAAGATCAGCATGGGCGCCGGCGCATTGCCGAAGACCAGGTAGTCCAGGGTGGCGCTCCAGGGCAGGGCGATGAATTCGAAGGGCGCGAGGCGGGCTGGTGTGGCGTGGCGGAAGGCCAGGGCCAGGGTGACGGTGGCCAGCCCGGCCAGCAGCCCATTGGCCAGCAACTGCCCGGTCTGCACGGCCCCTGGCGGCACCCAGTACCAGGCGGCGAAGGGCGCGAAGACCAGCAGCCCGAGCGCGCTGGGCCAGACCAGCAAACGGGCATAACCCGTCTCGCCGCGCAAAGCGCGGTTGATGGTGATGTTGATGGAATAGAAGAAGGTGCCCAGCAGTGCGCAGCCGAAGCCGAACAGGCTGCCGCCCTGGCCCAATTGTGGCGCCAAAGCCAGCATCACCCCCAGGAAGCCGACACCGGACCAGATCCAGGCCACCGCGGGCACAGGCTCGCCCAGGAAGCGGCTGGCCATCAGCATGATGAGGAAAGGGCTGGTGAAGAACACCAGATAGCCATCGGCCAGCGGCAGATGCCGGAAGGTGAGGAAGAACAGCGCGCCGGAAAACAGCATCGACACCGCCCGCAGCAGGTGCAGCCTGGGGTGGCGCGTCAGCAAAGGCCCGCCCAGACCTGGGCTGGCCGCGCGGCTGCCGAAGAGCAGCGCCAGCAGCACCCCGTGGCGGAACACCAGCGCCTGGGCCGGGCTGAACGCATCCGACAGCAGCTTGGTGTTGGCATCGAGCAGGCCGAACAGAGCGATGCCGGCCATGATGAGGAGGGGTCCTGTCACCACGCGTCTCTATCCCGGGCCGGGCCTGCTTGCCATGGTCAGCGCTTCCCAGGGGCACGCGGGTCTGGCATGCCCGCCCGCGATGACACCTGCAATCGCCTCCGCCCTCACCCCCCTGATGCGTCTGATCGATGCCGAGACGGCGCATGGCTGGGCCTTGCACGCGCTTTCGGCCGGCCTGGCGGGGCGCTCGGCGCCCGATGCGCATGGCAGCCTGGCCTGCGAGGTGATGGGGCTGCGTTTCGATAACCCGCTGGGGCTCGCCGCCGGCTTCGACAAGAACGCGGTGGCGGTGCGGCCGCTGATGCGGCTGGGCTTCGGCTTTCTGGAGGCCGGTTCGGTGACCCCTCGCCCGCAGGCGGGAAATCCCAGGCCGCGGATTTTCCGGCTGGAGGAGGATCAGGGGGTGATCAACCGGCTGGGATTCAACAATGCCGGGCTGGATGCCTTCCTGGCCCGCCTGCGCGCCCTGCCCCGCCCGCTGCAAGCCCCGCTGGGAGCCAATGTGGGCGTGAACAAGGAAGGGGCTCTGCCCGAACGGGATTACCCCGCGCTCTACACCGCCATCGCGCCGCTGGTGGACTACATCACCGTCAATGTCTCATCCCCCAACACCCCCGGGCTGCGGGATTTGCAGGGCGAGGCGCTGCTGGACGGCATCCTGGCCGCCATGCCCGCGCGCAGCGTTCCGGTGCTGGTGAAGATCGCACCGGATTTGTCCGAATCCGCGCTGTTTCCGCTGTTGGATGTGTGCGCGGGGCGCGGGGTTGCCGGGGTGATCATTTCCAACACCACGCTCGGCCGGCCCGATAGCCTGCGCGGCGCCGCGAAGGGCGAGGCGGGCGGGCTTTCCGGGCAGCCTTTGTTCGAGAAGAGCACGGCCATGCTCCGCGCGGCGCATCGCCACACCCGGGGCCGGCTGGCGCTGGTGGGGGTGGGCGGCGTCGCCTCGGCCGAACAGGCCTATGCCAAGATCAGGGCCGGCGCCTCGCTGGTGCAGCTTTATTCCGGCTTCGCCTATGCCGGGCCGGCTTTGGTGCCGCGCATCCTCGACGGGCTGGCCGGGCTGCTGGCACGCGATGGCTTTGCCCGAATTTCCGACGCGGTGGGAGCCGACACGTGAAGATCATCGAATCCATCGCCGACACTTTCGCCGATTATGATGGCTATGTGCTCGACCTCTGGGGCGTGGTGCATGACGGCCGCAAACCCTATCCCGGCGCGGTCGACGCGCTGCGGGCGCTGAAATGCGCCGGCAAGCGGGTGGCCTTCCTGACCAATGCTCCCCGCCGCTCCTGGTATATCGACGAGATGCTCCAGGGCATGGGCATCACCCCCGACCTGCATGACGGCATCATGAGCAGCGGCGAGGCCACCTGGCTGCTGCTCAAATCGGGCCGCGACCCGCGTTTCACCGGCCGCGCCTTCCATATCGGGCCGGAGCGCGACCTGTCGGTGGTGGAAGAGGGCGTGGCCGAGCTTGTCACGCAGCCGGGGGCGGCGAATTACCTGCTCAACACCGGGCCGGACCCGGAGCGCGGGCCGCGTTCGGTGGAGCCCTACCGCGCCGACCTCGAGCGCTGCTTCCTGGCCGGCCTGCCGATGCTCTGCGTGAACCCCGACCGCGCGGTGATGGTGGCGGGCGAGCGCATCCTCTGCGCCGGCGCCCTGGCCGATGTGTATCGCGAGATGGGCGGCGTGGTGCTGGAGATCGGCAAGCCGGACGCCGCGGTCTACGCCCCCACCCTCGCACTTCTGGGCGAGGTGCCGGCCCATCGCATCGTGGCCGTGGGCGACACGCCGCACACCGACCTGGCGGGTGCCATGGCGGCCGGGCTGGACAGCCTCTGGGCGATGACCGGGCTGTTCGCCCATGCCCATGGCGATGCGGCGCCGGACGAGATTGCCCGCCTGGCGCGCGAGGAGCAGGTCACCCCCCGCGCGGCGCTGCGCGGCTTGCGGGTTTAGGGCATGATGCGTTGAGGCGGAATCGCCGAAAAAGCTGAATCATTCTCTCAGCAAGGGCTAAACCACGCGGGGTGAACGCCGCGTGGTTTAGCGCGGCGCCATACGCAGCGCGCCATCGATGCGGATCGTCTCGCCATTGAGATAGGCGTTCTGCACGATGTGCAGGGCAAGTGCGGCGTATTCCTCGGGCATGCCCAGGCGCGCCGGGTTGGGCACCGAGGCGCCCAGCGACTGCTTGATGTTCTCCGGCAGCCTGGCCAGCATGGGCGTGTCCATAATCCCCGGCGCGATGGTGCAGACGCGTATCAGCTTGGACGCCAGATCGCGCGCGGCCACGATCGCCATGCCGATGACGCCAGCCTTGGAGGTGGCGTAGGGGATTTGCCCGATCTGCCCCTCATAGCCCGCGATGGAGGCGGTGAGCACCACCACGCCACGCTCGCCGCTTTGCAGCGGTTCGGTGCGGGCCATGGCGGCGGCGGCCAGGCGCAGCGCGTTGAAGCTACCGGTCAGATTCACCTTGATGATGGCCTCGTACTGCGCGAGTGAACCTGGGCTGCCATCCTTCTCCAGGATGCGGAGCGCCCCGCCCCGCCCCGCGCAATGTACCAGGACGCGCACCGGGCCCAGGCTTTCTGCCAGGTCCACGGCAGCCTTCATGCTGGCTTCGTCGGTGACGTCGGCCACGGCGAAGGCGCCACCCAGTTCGGCCGCCACTTCCGCGCCGGGGCTGCCAGCCAGGTCCACGATCACCACGCGGGCGCCCGCCGCGGCCAGCTTGCGCGCCGAAGCGAGCCCCAGGCCAGAGGCACCGCCGGTGACGATGGCCACCGCATTCCGAACGTCCATGAATCTCTCCCTTTGACGGGCCAAGGCTAGGGCGGCTTGACCGCTTCGGCCACCCTGGCAGGCTGGTCAAAACACAAGGAAACGCCATGCCATCGCTGGGCCAATGGGCGACTGTTCAGCCGGAGAAACCTGCCGCGATCTTCGCCGATACCGGCGAGACGATCAGCTTCGCCACCCTCGACGCCGCCGCCACCCGGGCCGCGCTGTGGTTCGTGGAGCAGGGGTTTGCGCCGGGCGAGGGCGTGGCGCTGCTGCTGGAGAATGAGCCGGATTTCCTCGCCCTCTCCTATGGCGCCAAGCGCGCCGGGCTGATGGTGACGCCGCTCTCCATCCATCTCCGCCCGCATGAAGTCGCCTATGTGCTGGAAGACAGCGGCGCCCGGCTGCTGGTCTATGCGGCGGGGCTGGAGGCGCTGGCGGCGCAACTCCCCGCCACCGCGCCGCGCATGACCACCGAGGCCGCGCGCGCCGCCATGGCCAGCGCCAGCGGCACATTGCCGGAGCGGCCGGTGGGGCGGGAATTCCTCTATTCCTCCGGCACCACCGGCCTGCCCAAGGGCATTCGCCGGCCGCTGATCCCCTTCGAGAACCGCTTCGCGCCGGAATTCGACATGAGCTGGAAGGGGTTTTACGGCTTCGATACGAGCACGGTCTATCTCTCGCCCGCGCCGCTCTACCACGCAGCCCCCAACCGCTATGTGCAGCGCACGATCGAACATGGCGGCACGGCCGTCATCACCCGCAAATTCCAGGCCGAGCAATGCCTGGCGCTGATCGAGGCGCATCGCGTCACCCACAGCCAATGGGTGCCCACCATGTTCGTGCGGCTGTTGGCCCTGCCCGCGCCGGTGCGCGCGGCGTATGACCTTTCCAGCCATGTCTGCGCCATCCATGCCGCCGCCCCCTGCCCCATCGCGGTGAAGCGGTCGATGATCGAATGGTGGGGGCCGATCCTGCGTGAGTATTACGCCGGCAGCGAGGGCATCGGGGTCTGCTTCATCGACTCACCGACATGGCTGCGAAAGCCGGGGAGCGTGGGCCGGCCGCCCTATGGGCGGGTGCATATCCTCGATGATGACGGGCATGCGCTGCCGCCGGGCGAGATCGGGCGGATCTGGTTCGAGGGTGGTGCGCGCTTCGCCTATCACAACGCGCCGGAGAAGACGGCGGAGGCCTATAACGAGCAGGGCTGGGCCACGCTGCACGACCTCGGCCATCTCGATGCGGAGGGGTTCCTGTTTCTCTCCGACCGGCGCGCGGACCTCATCCTTTCCGGCGGCGTGAACATCTACCCCGCCGAGATCGAGACCGCCCTGGCCGAGCATCCGATGGTCGGCGATGTCGGCGTGATCGGCGTGTCGGATGCGGATTTCGGCGAAAGGCCCTGGGCGGTGGTGGTGCCGCGCCCGGGCCAGGCCGCGGATGCCCAGGCGCTGCTGGCGCATGCCAGGGCACGGCTCTCCGGGCCGAAACAGCCGCGCGGCGTGGATTTCGTCGATGAGCTGCCGCGCAGCGAGGCCGGAAAGCTGCTGCGCCGGGTGCTGAAGGAGCGCTACCGCGGCGTCACCCCTCCAGGGTGATGTTGGCCGAGCGGATGATCTCGCCCAGTTTCCGGGCCTCACGCGCGAGGAAGGCCGAGAATTGCGCCGGCGTGCCAGGGTCGGGTTCCACCCCCTGCTCGGCCATGCGCCGCGCCACTTCGGCGTCGCGCAACGCGCCCACGGCGGCGGCGTGGATCGCCTCGGTCATCGGCGCCGTGAGGCCGGCGGGGCCGAAGAGGCCGAACCAGTTCTCCAGCTCATAACCCGCCAGCGCGGGCGTCTCCGCCAGCGCCGGCACATCGGGCAGGGCGCGAAGCCGGGTGGCGGAGGTGACGCCGATCACCTTCAGCCGGCCCTCGCGCACCAGCGGCATCAGCACGGGCAGGCCGGAGAACATCATCGTCACCCGCCCGGCCACCACATCGGCGATCGCGGCCGCGGCGCCGCGATAGGGCACATGGGTGAGCTGCACGCCGGCGAGGCGATTGATCAGCTCGCCATTGAGATGGGCCAGGTTGCCGACGCCTGAGCTGCCATAGGTCAGCACCCCGGGCTGGGCGCGGGCCAGGGCCAGCAATTCCGTCGCGTTGCTGGCCGGCACGCCGGCGCCGACCACAAGCACATTGGGCACCCGCACGGCGTTGGTGATGGGAGAAAGCTCCCGCGCCGGATCATAGGGCAGCCGGCCCGGGGAGAGCAGGGGCGCGTTCACGATCTCGCCCGCCGTGGCCAGCAGCAGGGTGGTGCCATCGGGGGCGGCGCGGGCGGCGGCCAGGGCGGCGATCTGGCCTGAACTGCCGGCGCGGGTCTCGATCAGCACAGGCTGGCCAAGGCTGGCGCGCATCGGCTCGGCCATCAGCCTGGCGACGATGTCGGTGCCGCCGCCGGCGGCGAAGCCGACCAGGATGCGGACCGGGCGGTCCGGCGCCCAGGCGCCCAGCCATGGCAAACCGGCAAGGCCGAAAGCGGCGCGTCGATGGATCATGATTTCTCCCCAATTGTTTTTTGCGGCTCCGTGACGCCCGGGTGGACAGCCCCCCCACCATCGGGTATCGGAATCTCCGCGCCCAGATAGCTCAGTTGGTAGAGCATGCGACTGAAAATCGCAGTGTCGCTGGTTCGATTCCGGCTCTGGGCACCATTCCATCCTCGGTCATTCCTGCGTCTTCCCGCAGCCGGCACGCCCGGGGCTTCGGCACGCGCCGGCTGGCACGCAGTTTGCTAGGACACCCCGCCATCCGAAGGGGAGCCCTCCGCCCATGATCAGCCTCGCCCGGGGTTTCCTTGCCCTCGCCCTGCTCACGCCCATGGCCGCCTTGGCGCAGGGCGCCTTTCCCAACCGCCCGCTCACCATGATAGTGGGCTTCGCCCCGGGCGGGCCCAGCGACACCGTGGCCCGGCTGATCGCCGGCGCCATGGCGCCCGATCTGGGCCAGCCCGTGCTGGTGGAGAATATCGGCGGCGCCGGCGGCACCATCGGCCATGCCCGCTTCGCCCAGGCCCGGCCGGATGGCTACACCATCATGCTCGGCGGCGTGGGCCAGTCCACCGTGCCCACGCTCTACCGCCGCCTGGCCTTCGACCCGGTGGGCAGCCTGGAGCCGGTGGGGCTGATCAACGAGGTACCGATGACCATCATCGGCCGCCGCACCCTGCCGGTGACCAGCCTGGGCGAATTGGTGGCGCTGGCGCGGCGTGAGGGCGAGCGGCTGAATTTCGGCCATGCCGGGATCGGCTCCACCAGCCATCTCTGCGCCATGCTGCTGATGTCGGCATTCGGCACGCAAATGACGCAGGTTGCCTATCGCGGCAGCGCGCTGGTGCTCAATGACATGGTGGCGGGCACGCTGGATGTGGGCTGCGACCAGTCCACCAACACCTCCGAGCAGATCCGTGCCGGCACGATCCGCGCCTTCGCCGTCAGCACCGAGGCGCGCGTGGCCGCGCTGGCCGATCTGCCGACCACCGCCGAAGCCGGGCTGCCGGCGCTGCGTATGTCCGGCTGGAACATGATCTTCGCCCCGACCGGCACACCGGCGCCGGTGCTGGAGCGGCTGAACCGCGCCCTGCTGGCGGCGCTGCGCGACGAGGCTGTCGGGCGGCGGCTGGTGGAGCTGGGCAGCGCGCCGGTGGCGGCCGAGCGTGGCTCGCCGCAGGCGGCGCGGGCCTTCTGGATGGGCGAGATACAGCGTTGGCGGCCGTTGATCCTGGCCGGCGGGCAATTCGCGGATTGAGGCGGCTCAGGCCAGCGTCCTGAAGAAAGCCGTCCCTGAATCAGCAGGGTGAATCGGATACTGGGCGCGGCGGAATGTGGCCCTGTTCGCGCAGGTAGGTCAGCGCGGGAACCACCAGACCGTCCCATTGACGTTGCAGATGGCCGCGCGAGGGGTGATGGAGAAACAGCAAATGGCACCCTGTCTCCGGCCATAGGTACAAAGCCTGATAGTGCGTCTTGAGATTCGGCAGCGCGACCGGCAATGCCTTGAGCTGCGGTCCCTTGCCATAGTCTCGCAGGATGACATCGCGGGCCCAGCTGCCGAAAAACACGACGAGGTTGGGCTTGAGCAGTTTCAGTTCGTCAAGGAGGTGATGGGAGCAGTTCTCCCACATGGTCCAAGTCGACTGCGATGTGCGATTTTCCTGTTTTCCGCCAACGCATTTGACGACATTTGGCATGGCCGAACGATTGAGGACGCATGCCGTCGCCTGCGCTCCGTCATTGCCCCCCGCGCATTTCTCGACGCAATGTAAACGACAATAATCGGCAGTGTCTCCGAATATTTCCACTGCAGTTCTTATGATACCGCGATAATGAGGATTGAATTTTTTGCCGCCATCCTGGTAGGATGCCTCAATTCCGGTGCGGCAGGCGTCGTAATCCGACGTTTCTTTTTCTCCGTGATCAATTCCTGCAATAACAAGGCGGAAATTAAGATTATCGCTTGGCTCAGGGTAATATTTCCCGATGTAGCTCATCTGAACGTACTTGCCATTGTCGAGTTCGTGTTTCAGTGATGCGTTGCATCGGTCGTAAAATCGGCAAGCGAAATGAGCCGGAGAAATCCGAGCCACGTCCGAGGCCCAATGATTGAGTTCCAGAAGCAGTTTTTCATTCATTACGCTTGCCCTTTCCTTGGAACTCACTCTTGCTGGCGACCAGCGTCGTCGACCTCAACCATGCAACCGCTCTTTGGGTCGACCCGCCGGGTTAGCGCCAACAGCAGTGCCAAGGCACCAGACAAATCAGCCTGGGGCATAAATCCAGAGAATTCCAGCTCAATATCTCCGCCAAATTCCATTTTTTTCACTTGAACGCCTGGCGGTAATACAGAAAGCCAAGAATCAGCAATGAAGAGGCAGGCTTCCGGCCACAAGATCACAGCGCTGTTCAGCCGATCCGGATGCAAATCCCGCAGGCGTTGTTCGATCCACGTGCCCTCCAGCCAGTTATGCGCATCATTTGCAGGTGGAAAACCCTCTGCTTCCTCCGGCGTCAGCACCTGTGTAAAGCGACCACGCCGGATATATTGCCGGCCCGGCCGCCCGCTGCGCTCGCTGATTCGGCTGGCAACCGCATCCGCCGCGTTGATCGCGCCCGTGCAGAAGTCATTGCCATCCTCCAGGCTGACGCGCAGCGACGTGAACTTGCTTTTCCACTGCCACACGCGTGCCCTCGGCGCGCCGGCCGCGATCACCTCTGCCAGGGCTGCGGTCACGCCAAACCAGCCGTCATCATGCTCGAAACCCCAATCCGCCAGAGGACATTCGCCTTCGGGAGAATTGCGCAGCGCGAAAAGATCGGGATGTCGGGCGAACAAAAGCTGCGTGAGCGCAGCCCGCATCACGCCAGCGCCCGGAACGCCTTCAAAAACGCCGCCACATCCGCCTCGTCATTATAGACATGCGGGCTGATCCGCAGCCGCCCCAGCCTGGGCGCGACATGCACCCGGGCCTCGGCCAGCGCCTCGATCAGCCCGGGCTTCATGCCGCCGGGGAAGCCCAGGCTCAGCACATGCGGCGCGCGCAGCCCCTGCGCCGGCATCTCCACCCCCGCATCGGCCAGGCCTTCCTCAAGCAGCCCGGTCAGCCAGCCCAGCCGGGCGCTGATCGCCTCCGTGCCCCATTCGGCCATCAGCTCCATCCCCACCGATGCCATTTCCAGGCCGATCAGATGGTCGCGCTCGCCCATGTCGAAGCGCGCAGCACCTTCCACAAAGCCCAGATCGGCCATATAGGGCGCGGCCTCGGAGGAGACGCGGCGGCGCGACGCCCCGGTCTGCTCCAGCGGCACACCGCCCTGCCAGCGCTTCGCCACATAGAGGAAGGCACGGCCATAAGGCCCCAGCACCCATTTATAGGTGGGGAAGATCAGGATGTCCGGGTCCAGCGCGGCCACATCCAGCGGCAGCACGCCGGCATGATGCGTGGCGTCCACCAGCAGCATGGCGCACGCCGCGCGCGCCGCCTGGGCCACGGCGTCGAGGTTCACCAGCCCGCCATCCGCCCAATGGACCGAGGAGATGGAAACCAGCGACAGCGGCGCCGCCCCCGGCCGGGCAATGGCGGCGAGGATGGCGGCCGTCCAGTCGCCATCCGCCGGGTTGGCCACCGCCTCCACCGCATAGCCGCCGGCCGGCGCGTGCTGCAGCCATTCCAGCACGGGCGAGGAATGATCATCCCCCAGCACCAGCACCCGGCCCCCCGCTGCGACGGGCAGGATGCGCCCGGCCACCGCCACCCCGTAGGAGATCGAGGGGATGAGAGCGATATCCTCCGGGCCGGCGCCGATCAGCGCGGCCGCGGCATTGCGGGCGCGGGAAAACTGGCCGGCCATGTGATCGGCGGTGATGGCCCAGGGCCGTGCCTTGCGGGCGATGCCGGCATGGCCGGCCTCCTGCACCGCGCGCGGCAGCGGGCTCCAGGAGGCGGCGTTGAGGTAGGCGACATCGCGGGGGATGTCGAATTCTTCGCGCTGGCAGGCAAGCATGGCGGGGTTCCTGACAAAGAATGCGGCACTCTGCGCGGGTGCCGCCGGCCGGGCAACCGGCGTGCGGGCCTGCCTTCACATTCGCAAGCGGCAAAGCCCGTGATACGTCTGACCGATGACACGCTCCCTCATCGTCGCGGGCTGCCAGACCGGCCCCATCCAGCGCGCCGACGGCCGCGCCCAGACCCTGGACCGCCTGATCGCGCTGCTGGAGATCGCGGCCGCGCGCGGCGCGCAATTCGCAGTCTTCCCGGAACTGGCGCTGACCACCTTCTTCCCGCGCTGGCTGATCGAGAACACGCAGGAGCTCGACACCTTCTATGAACGCGCCATGCCCAACCCGAATTGCCAACGGCTTTTCGACCGCGCGCGGGAGCTGCGGGTCGGCTTCTACCTCGGCTATGCGGAGCTCACCGGGGAAGGAAAGCGCTTCAACACCGCCATCACCGTGGGGCCGGATGGCGCCATCCTGGGCAAGTACCGGAAAGTGCATCTGCCGGGCTCGCTGGAGCCGCGCCCTGGCAACCACTACCAGCAGCTCGAAAAACGCTACTTCGAATATGGCGATGGCGGCTTCCAGGCGTTTCGCGGCGCCGCGGAATGGGGCGCGCCCATCATGGGCATGCTGATCTGCAATGACCGCCGCTGGCCCGAGGCCTGGCGCTGCTACGCGCTGCAAGGGATGGAGCTGATGGTCCTCGGCTACAATTCCGCGGCCTATGACCCCAATGGCGGCGAGGCGGAGAATCTGGAGATCCGCACCTTCCACTCCATCCTCTCCGCCCAGGCCAATGCCTATTTCAACGCCACATTCGCCGTGGCGGTGGCCAAGGCGGGGGTGGAGGATGGCGCCGGGCTGATCGGCGGCAGCGTGATAGTGGACCCGAACGGGATAATCCTGGCGCAGGCGAAAACCTTGGACGACGAAATCATCATCGCCGAGTGCGATTTCGAAAAATGCCTGCAAGGGCGGGGGCCGGGGAAGATTTTTGACTTCGGCTTCCATCGCCGACCGCAGCATTATGGCCGCATTGTCGAACAGGTTGGCGCGGAGCCCATTCCATGAGCCGCAAACTCGTCATCGCCGCCGCCCAGCTCGGTCCCATCCAGAAGGCCGAGGGCCGCGACGTCGCCGTGGGCCGCATGCTCCGGCTGATGGAAAAGGCGCATCAGCGCGGCGTGCAGGTGGTGGTATTCCCCGAACTCGCGCTGACCACCTTCTTCCCGCGCTGGTATGAGGAGGATATCGCCAATGCCGCGCATTGGTACGAGACCTCCATGCCCTCCAACGCCACCGCGCCGCTGTTCGAGGCAGCGAAGAAGTATGGCATCGGCTTCCATCTCGGCTATGCCGAAAAGACCCCGGACGGGCACCACTACAACACCGCCATCTACGTCCATCCATCGGGCGAAACCGTGCTGAAATACCGCAAGGTTCACCTGCCGGGGCATCGCGACTTCGATCCTATCCGCAAGGTCCAACACCTGGAAAAACGCTACTTCGAAGTGGGCGACCTGGGCTTCCCCGTGGTCCGCGCGCCGCTGGGCGACACCGCCGCCAACATCGGCATGATGATCTGCAACGACCGGCGCTGGCCCGAGGCCTGGCGGGTGATGGGGCTGCAGCAGGTCGAACTCGTCATGCTCGGCTACAACACCCCCAGCCTGAACATGGACAATCGCGGTTTCGAGGCACATCATTTGCGCGTCGAACACTCCCACCTCTCGATCCGCGCCGGCGCCTACCAGAACGCATGCTTCGCGGTGGCCACTGCCAAGGCGGGGACCGAGGACGGGCATGAGCTCTTCGGCCATTCCATCATCGTCAACCCGCAGGGCGAGATCATGGCCCAGGCCACGAGCTGGGGCGATGAGCTGATCACTGCCGAGGCTGACCTCGGCATGTGCGAACTCGGCCGCCGCACCATCTTCAATTTCGCCGCCCATCGCCGGCCCGAGGCCTATGGCCCGATCACCGCGCAGACCGGCAGCACGGCCCCGCCGGAGTGGCGCCCGGCCTGATTTTCCAGTTGACGCCGGGCGCCGACGCGGCCAGCCTATAGTCCGATAGTGAACGTTTCGTTCAAATACGAACCTCAAGGAACCGCATGTTCCGCGCCGCCCATGGCCTGATCGCCACCACGGTGAACACCGCGCCCCGCGCCGCGCTGTGCCGCGCGTGTGATGTGGCCGAGGCGGTGGCGGCGCTGGCCCAGCCGGGGGCTGCGGCGGTGGCGGGGGGGACCGATCTCTGCGCGGGTTTCAACGCCGGCCTGACCCCTTCGCTGCTGGTCGATCTCTCGCGGCTGGAGGTGCTGCGCGGCATCGAGATCACCACGGAAGACATCCGCATCGGCGCCCTTGTCACCCATGCCCAGGGCAGCCGCGACCAAGGGCTGCGCGCCGCCCTGCCCGGCTTCGCCGCCGCCTGGGGAATGCTGGCCAATCCGCGCATCAGGCATCGCGCGACCATCGGCGGCAACATCATGGCCCGCCACACGCGCTACGAGATGTCGCTGCTGCTGACGGCACTCGGCGCGCGGCTGGTCTTTGCCGAGGGCGAGCAGACCCCCGCCCAGGTCTGGAACGCAGCGCCCGGCCTGCTCACCCATATCGTCATCCCGCGCCATGCCGGCCAGCGCTTCATCTACATGCGCGGGCTGCGGCCGCAATTGACCCTGGCGGTGCACCGGCATGCGGGAGGCGGCCTGGCCGCCATCGGCACCGAATGGCTTCACCCGGTGGCGCTGGCCTTGGCGGATGCCGGGTTGGAGGAGCTGCCGGAGACCTTCGCCGACCACGTGATCTCCCGCTGGTACGCCCGCCGCGCCGGCGCCGCCCTGCTGGCGCGCGGGATGGAGGCGCTGGATGCCGCCTGAAACCATCCGCTTCACCCTCGATGGCCGCGCCGCCGCCATCACCGCCGAGCCGACGGAACCGCTGGCCCATGCGCTGCGCGAGCATTGCGGCGCGCAGGGGGTGCGCGTGGCCTGCTCGCGCGCTGTCTGCGGCGCCTGCACGGTGCTGGTGGATGGGCTGCCGGCGGCCTCCTGCGCCATGTTCCTGTGGCAGGTCGAAGGCTGCGCGGTGGAGACGGTGGCCAGGCTGAAGGCGCATCCCCTGCAAGAGGCCTTCGCCCGGCACGGCGCCTTCCAATGCGGCTATTGTACCGGCGGGTTCCTGATGCTGGCGAAGGCGCTGCTGGCCGAGAACCCTTCGCCCAGCCGGGCCGAGATCGCCGAATACCTCTCCTCCAACATCTGTCGCTGCACCGGCTATTCGGTCATCATCGAGGCGGTGGAGGAAGCCGCCGCCGCGATGCGGGCGCCAGCATGAGCATCGGCCTGTCCCTGCCCCGCGCGGATGGCGCCGAAAAGCTTTCCGGCCGCGCCACCTACACCGCCGACATCGCCCTGCCGGGCATGCTGCACGCAAAACTGCTGCGCTCGTCCCACGCGCATGCGCGGCTGCTGCGGGTGGATGCCGGCCGCGCCCGGACGGCGCCCGGCGTGCATGCCGTTCTCACCCGCGATGACGTGCCTGAGGGCCTGATGCCGGTCTATGGCTATTTCATCAAGGACCAGCCGATCGTCGCCACCGACCGGGTGCGCCATGTCGGCGACATTATCGCCGCGGTGGCGGCCGAAACCGAGGCGCAGGCGGTGGCCGCGCTGGCACTGATCGAGGTGGAATACGAGGCCCTGCCAGTGGTGGCGTCCATCGAGGCGGCGTTGGCCGAAGATGCGCCAGAGCTTTTCCCCCAAGCACCCATCGGCTTCGTGCCCGCCTATGGCGAGGGTGCGCGCGGCGCGCTCCGGCCGGCGAAAAACATCTGCTTCGAATTCGGCTATCGGATGGGCGACGCGGCCGTGTTCGACCGCTGCGACCATGTCTTCGAGGATGAGTTCCGCTTCTCCCGCATGTGGCATTTCCACCTCGAGCCCTTCGTCTCGGTGGCCGATGCCAGGGATGGCCGGATCGAAATCTGGTCCTCCAACCAGAACCCCTTTCCCCTCCGCAAGGAGCTTTCGCGGATTTTCCGCATGCCGGAAAACGCCATCACCGTGCGCGTGCCCTACGTGGGCGGGGGCTTCGGCTCGAAGAACAACTGCAAGACCGAGCCGGCGGCGGTGCTGCTCTCCATGCTGGCCGGCCGTCCGGTGCGCCTGGCGCTGACTTTGGCGGAAGGTTTCCTGACCAACACCCAGCACGCGGCCATCCTGCGCCTGCGCACCGGCGTGATGAGCGACGGCAGGCTGGTGGCGCGCCAGAGCCATATCGAGCTTGACGCCGGCGCCTATTCCGATGCCTCGCCGCTGGTGGCGGAAAAGGCCGGCTACCGCATCCCCGGCCCCTACGCCTGGGAGCATGTCGAAAGCCTGTGCCGCTGCGTGATGACCAACACCGCCCCCGCCGGCCCCTTCCGCGGTTTTGGCGGCACCCAGGCGACATGGGCCAGCGAAAGCCAGATCGACATGATCGCGCGTCGCCTGGGCATCTCCCCGCTGGCGATGCGCCAAAAAAACCTGCTGAAGCTGCACCAGGCCTACATGCCCGGCGAAAGCGGCGTGGATTCCGACATGGAGGACGGGCTGCAAACCGTGCTGGCGGCGATCCACCACACCCCCGCCCCCGATCGCGGCCTGGGCTTCGCGGTCGGCTTCAAGGATGGCGGAGGGGTGAACAAACCGGCCCAGGCGCGGGTGAAGGTCTCGACCAACGGCGATGTCTTCCTGGGCTGTGGCACGGTCGAGATCGGCCAGGGTGCCCGCACGGCCATCCCACAGATCGTCGCCGAGATCCTCGGCACCTCAGCGACACGGATACGTGTCGCGCCGATCGACACCGACCACACGCCCTTCGACCAGGGCACCAACGCCTCCTCCGGCATCGCGGTGATGGGCCAGGCCGTGGCCCGCGCCGCGACGGCGGTGCGCGACCAGGTGCTGGGTTTCGCCGCCGCGCAGATGGGCACGCCGCCCGAAACCCTGCGCCTGGAGGACTGGCACATCATTCGCGGCAATGAGCGCCTGCCGCTCGGCCCCATGATCATGCGGTACTATGGCGGCACCGGCTTCGAGTTCACCGCCGACGGCTTCTTCAAACCCGATTCCGACCACCACGCCCCCCTGGAAGCGCAATGCGTCTACTGGGAAATCGGCTGGGCCGCCGCCGAGGTGGAAGTGGACCGCGGCACCGGGCAATTCACCGTGACCCAGCTCGTGGTCGCAGGCGATGCCGGCCGCGCCATCAACCCCATGCTGTGCCGGGGGCAGGACGAAGGCTCGGCCATCATGGGCTATGCCCAGGCGATGTTCGAAACCATGCGCTACGACGCGGCGGGAGAACTCCTGAACGGCGACCCGCTGCATTACCGCGTGCCCCTGGCCGAGGACCTGCCTGCCCGCTTCACCACGCTGACCCTCGAACAGGGCCACGGCCCCGGCCCCTTCGGTTCCAAGGGGCTAGGCGAGGGCGCGATGCTCCCCGTCGCCGCCGCCATCGCCAATGCCCTGGAAGACGCGGTGGGCATCCGCATCACCGAACTCCCCCTCACTCCGGAGCGCGTGCTGCGCGCGCTGGACAACCTCGAAAAGGCAACAGCATGACCCTGACCCGCCGCACCCTCGCCCTTGCAGCCCTCGCGGCCCCCGCGCTGGCGCAAAGCCGCCCCGTCACCATCGTCGTCGCCTTCCCGGCGGGGGGCGACACCGACGCCCTGGCCCGCATCTTCGCCGAGCGCCTGAGCCCGCGCATCAACCGCGCCGTGGTGGTGGAGAACCGCTCTGGCGCCTCGGGCGCGGTGGGCTCGATCTATGTCTCCCGCGCCACGGCCGATGGCGACACGCTGCTCTTTGCGCCCTCCACCTTCCCCATCGTGCCGCATGTGCTGCGGGCGGCGAATTTCCACCCGGTCAATGATTTCACCCCGATCATCATGACCGGCACCTCGCCGCTGCTGCTCGTCTCCTCGGCGCAATCGGGGCTGCGCACGCTGGCCGATGTGCGGGCCGCGGGCCAGGCGGGGCGGCTGGCCAATTACGGCTCGCCGGGCTCGGGCTCGCCCATGCATATCTTCGCCGAGATGTTCAACCGCGCCGCCGGGCTGCAACTCACCGAGGTCGCCTATCGCGGCGTGGCGCCGGTGATCAGCGATCTGCTGGCCGGCGTGCTGCAGGTGGGCTGGGTCACCCCCGGCGCCGTCTTCCAGCATCTTCGCGCCGGCACGCTGTTTCCCGTGGCCGTCACCGAGCGCGCCCGCTCGCCCGTCCTGCCCAATGTGCCGACCTTCGTGGAATCCGGCTTCGACATCGACATCTCCGCCTGGTGGGGCTTTTTCGGCCCGGCCGGGGTGCCGGCGCCGCTGGTGGCCAATCTCAACCGCCACCTCAACGAGATCATCCGCCTGCCCGAGGTGGAGGCGCGCACCACGGCGCTGGGCGTCGTCACCGGCGGCGGCGATCCGGCGCGGCTGACCCAGTTCAATGGCGGCGATTATGAGAAATTCGGGCGCGTGGTGCGGGAGTTGAACATCCGGGCGGAGTGATGCCCGGACACCCACCCGAGATCGAGGGCTATTGGGTGGCCTTCCGCGCTGGCTCCGGCGTGCCGGAGGAGGATTACGACGCCGACTGGATGTGCCTCGACGTGCTGGCGGGCATCAAGCGCGCCACCTGCATGCCCGCCCGCGACCACACGGTGAAGGGACTGCAGAAGCCCGTGGTGGGCGGCCATGTGGTGTTGCTGGATGGCCAGGGCGCGCCCCGCGCCGTCTGGCGCACCACCGAGGTCCGCGAGGGGCCGCTCAACAGCGTCGACGACGCCTTCGCCTGGGATGAGGGCGAGGGCGACCGCTCGCGCGCTGTCTGGCTCGACAACCATCTCGGCTATTTCGCGGCGCAGGCAGCGCGCGAGGGCTGGGAGATAACCCCGGACCTGCCCTGCTATTTCGAGCGCTTCATCATTGTCTGGCCACCCGAAGCGGCCGACTGATCCCTCACGCCACCCGGTGCGGCGGCGGCAGGTCGAAGCGCAGCACGCAGTCGAGGTTCTGCAACGCCCGCTCGCCCATCGCGTCGCGCGTCTCGATGGTGGCGCTGCCGAGATGCGGCAGCAGGGCGACGTTTTCGAGGCCGAGATAGCCCGGGAACACCTTCGGCTCGCCATCATAGACATCCAGCCCCGCGGCGCGGATATGGCCGGAGGTCAGCGCCGCCACCAGCGCCTGATCATCCACGCTGCCGCCGCGCCCGGTGTTGATGACGATGCTGCCCGGCTTCATCTGCGCCAGCCGCGTCGCGTCCAGCCATTTGCGGGTGCCGTCGCCGCCCGGGACATGCATGGAGAGCATGTCGATGCTGGCCAGGAATTTCTCGTCGGTCTCGTGGAAGATGGCGCCCTGCTCTACCTCCGGCGGCAGTTTCCGCAGGTCGCGGTAATGAATCTGCATCCCAAAGCCGCGCGCCATGGCCGCCAGCTTCTGGCCGATGCGGCCGAAGCCCAGGATGCCGAGCTTCTTGCCCTCCAGCGTCACGCCCATCAGCTGCGTCGGCGCCCAGCCCTCCCACTTGTTCGCGCGGACCATGCGCTCACCCTCGCCGGCGCGCCGCGCGGCCATCAGCAGCAGCGTGAAGGCGCATTCCGCGGTGGCGAAGCTCAGCACCTCCGGCGTGTTGGTCACGATGATGTTTTTCGCGCGCGCCGCTTCCACGTCCACGTGGTCGTAGCCGACCGAGAAAGTGGTCACGATCTTCACGCTGTCCGGTAGCGCGGCGAAGGCCGCGGCATTCATCGGGTCGCCGGCCGCGATCAGCACGCCGGCCGCCTTAGCCTCCGTCGCGCGCCGGGCGATCTCCAGACCGTCGCGAAACCAGGGCTCATCCCGCGGGTTCAGCCGCGCGTCATAGTCGCGCACAGCGCGGGCCTCGATCTCCACCGGCAGCTTGCGGGTGACGAGCAGGACGGGCTTGGACATGGCTGTTTCCCCAGGCGAAATTTCGCCCAGGGGTTTAGCGCATTTCGATCAGCACGCCATCCGCGCGCCTGGCCTTAAACGCCGGGGAAGAGGCTGACATCGGGCAGGTTGAAAACCTCGCCCGTGGCGTGGATGCGCGCGGCCCCGGCACCATCCACGCCGGCCGCGCGGACGCAAAGGGGCAGCCGCCGGCCGAGATGGACCAGCGTGCCGCGGCCCCAGCCGCCCTGGCCGATGAAGCCGACCTGCCAGTTGATGATCCCGAGCGTGGTATCGGACCGGGCGGCGGCGGCGCCTCGTTGGCGCAGGCGGCGAGCAGCAGGTGACGACGCATGGAAAGGGTCATGGCTGACGATCGCGACTGTTGCCGGGGGCAGAATAAAGTCTCCCAGCCCTGGAGGGAACGACAAGGCGTCCCGGCAATCGGCGCTGGATCTCCGCCCACGGGTTGCCAGCCCTGTGCCGGTGCTGGATTGTCCGGACCTCACATTGTTTCGGGAGTTTGAGCATGGATCTGGGTTTGCAGGGCAAGCGCGCGCTGGTGATGGGTGCATCCAAGGGCCTGGGGCGGAGCGTGGCGGACGCGCTGGCGCGCGAGGGTTGCCACCTCGTCATCTCCGGCCGCAGCCAGGCCAGCCTGGATGTGGCGGCGGCGGAACTCGTGTCGCTCGGCGCCGCCTCGGCCACCGGCATCCCCGCCGATGTGGCGGAGAATACCGAAATGGACCGCCTGGCCGATGGCGCGGTCGCGGCTATGGGCGGCGTGGACATCCTCATCCTCAACCATGGCGGCCCGCCGCCGGGCACCGCTTTGGAGCTGGATGAGGCGCTGCTGGCGCCCTGGTTCCAGCGCATCGTCCTCGCACCCATCCACATCACCAAAAAACTGCTGCCTGGGATGCGGGCGCAGAAATTCGGCCGGATCATCAATGTCGGCAGCACGGGCATGCAGCAGCCGATTCCCAATCTGGTGCTGAGCAACACGCTGCGCGCCTCGATCATGGGCTACCTCAAGACGCTCTCCACCGAGGTGGCGGGCGAGGGTGTGACCGTCAACATCGTGGCCCCCGGTGCCATCCGCACCGACCGCAGCATCGAGACCGCCAAGAGCCTGGGCGCGAAGACCGGCAAGAGCATCGACGAGGTGATCGCCGAGCGCAGCAAGACCATTCCCGCGCTGCGCTATGGCGAGCCGGATGAGTATGGCCCGCTGGTCGCCTTCCTCTGCGGCGTGCCCGCGGCCTATATCACCGGCGAGATCATGCGTGCCGATGGCGGCATGGTGCGGGGCTTCTGAGGGTGGGGGCGCGCATCGCCGCCGATATCGGCGGCACCTTCACCGACATCGCCCTGGAGCTTGATGGCCAGCGCTGGACGGTGAAGGTGCTGACCACCCCCGCGGCGCCCGAGGAAGGCGTGCTGGAAGGCGTGCGCGCCGTGCTGGCCCGGGCAGGGCTGGCGCCGGGTGATGTGGAGTTGGTTATCCACGGCACCACTTTGGCCACCAACGCCATCATCGAGCGCAAGGGCGCCCCCACCGGCTTCATCACCACCGAGGGTTTCCGAGACGTTTTGGCGCTGGGCAATGAGAGCCGCTACGACCAGTACGATTTGAACATCGACCTGCCGCGGCCGCTGGTGCGCCGCCGCCACCGCGTGCCTGTCCCCGGCCGCATGGACAATACCGGGCGCGAGGTGAAGCCGCTGGACGAGGCGGCGGTGGCGGATGCCGTGCGCTTCCTGCGCGCGGAGGGCATGCAGTCGCTGGCCATCGGCTTCATGCATGGTTTTGTGAACCCGGCGCATGAGCGGCGGGCCGCCGAGATCGCGGAAAAAATCTGGCCGGAGGTGCGGATTTCGCTGGCCTGCGAAGTCAGCCCGGAAATGCGGGAATGGGAGCGGTTTTCGACCACTGTCGCCAATGCCTATGTGCAGCCGCTGATGGCCGGCTATCTGGCCCGTCTGCGGGCCGGGCTGGATGCCATGGGCATGAATGTGCCGGTCTTCATGATGCTCTCCGGCGGTGGCCTCACGGGCATCGACACGGCGGCGAAATTCCCCATCCGGCTGGTCGAGAGCGGGCCGGCGGGTGGCGCCATTTTCTCCGCGTTTGTGGCGCGCCAAAAAGGGCTGTCCAAGGTTTTGTCATTCGACATGGGCGGCACCACGGCCAAGGTCTGCCTGATCGATGATTTCGCGCCCCAGGCGTCGCGCAGCTTCGAGGTGGCGCGCATTGGCCGCTTCCAGAAGGGCTCCGGCCTGCCGCTGCGCATCCCCGTGATCGAGATGGTGGAGATCGGCGCCGGCGGCGGGTCGCTGGCGCATGTCGATGGCCTGGGCCGCATCCAGGTCGGGCCCGAGAGTGCCGGGGCAGTGCCGGGGCCGGCCTGCTATGGCCGCGGCGGCGAAAAGCCCGCGGTGACCGACGCGAACCTCCTGCTGGGGCGCTATGATCCCGCGACCTTCGCCGGCGGCGCGCTGACCTTGTTTCCGGCCCAGGCCGAGGCCGCGTTGGTCGCGGCCGTGGGCCGGCCGATGGGGCTGGAGGCGCCGATGGCGGCCCTCGGCGTGGTCGAGATGGTGGATGAGAACATGGCCAATGCGGCCCGTGTGCATGCCATCGAATCCGCGAAAACCTATGAAGGCCGCACCATTGTGGCCTTTGGCGGCGGCGGGCCGGTGCATGGCTATCGCGTGGCGGAGAAGATCGGCGTGACGCGCATGCTGGTGCCATCCGGCGCCGGGGTGGGCAGCGCCATCGGGTTTCTGCGCGCGCCGGTGGCTTATGAGGTGGTGCGCAGCCTGTACCAGCGCTTTGCGAGTTTTGACGTGGCCGGGGTGAATGCCCTGCTGGCGGATATGAGCCGCGAGGCGGCCGAAGTGGTCTCCCGCGGCAGTTTTGGCGCGCCAACGAAGGAAACGCGCACCGCCTATATGCGCTATGTCGGCCAGGGGCATGAGATTGCCGTGCCCATGCCTGCGGGTGCGCTGGGCGCCGAGGACGTGGCGAGGATACGCGCCGATTACGATGCCGAATATGCGCGCTTCTATGACCGGCCAGTGCCTGGCTCGGATGTCGAGGTGATGAGTTTTGCCGTGGTGGTGAGCACCGTGGTGGAGGCGGTGGAGCCGGTGGCCGAGCCCGCCGCGGCCCCGGCGCCGGCACCCATCAGACACCAGGCGGTGCGCGATACGGCCACCGGCGCGGTGGCGGAATGGGCGGTGTATGACCGTACCGCCATGCCGCCGGGTTGCCGCGTTTTGGGGCCCTGCATCATCAGCGAGGATGAGACCAGCACACTGGTCGGGGCGGGCTGGGTGTGCGCGGTGGATGGGCTGGGGTATCTGGAGTTGGTGCGGGAGGGATGAAAATCTTGAAGTCAGCCACCGCGATGTGTATACTTGACCTCCTAACTTACACATGAGCGGGCTATGCGCACCAATATCGACATCGACGACCGTTTGATGGCGGAGGCCATGGCGGCGACGGGATTTAAGACCAAGCGGGAGACCGTGGAGGCGGCGCTGCGCCTGCTGGCGCGGCGGCAGAGGCAGGCCTCGGCGCTTGATCTGTTCGGACAGGTTGAGTGGGAAGGTGACCTGGATGCCGAACGCCGTGATATCCCGGAGCGGGATTGAGCCGCGTCTTCGTCGACAGTTCGGTCTGGATCGATCATCTGCGCGGCAGATCGACCGCGCAGACAATGATTTTCCGGCGGCTGCTTCAAGCGCTTCGCGACGAGCGAGTAGAGGAGGAGCCGGCCTCGCTCATCATGGGCGATCTGATCTTGATGGAAGTGCTGCGCGGCATCGCCGACGACCGCGCGCATGACCGGACCCGCGCGGTGCTGCTGTCCTTTCCGCAGGTTTGCCTGGGCGGCACGGAGTTGGCTTTGGCGGCGGCAGAGCATTTTCGCGCGCTGCGAGGGCGCGGGATCACTGTGCGGAAATCGGTAGATTGCCTAATCGCCACCTGGTGCATCGCGCATGATGTGCCGCTGCTGCACAGTGACCGGGATTTTGAGCCGTTTGTGGCGTATGCAGGGTTGCGTGCTTTTCGCCCCGAAGTGAATCAAGGCATATGAACCAACGCCTTCCACCACATGGGTGGCAAGACCAGCCGCTGACCAATTTTCTCGACCTCGCCCGCGAAAACCAGTTCGGCACCTTCCACAACAAGCGCGGCGTGGTCGGCGACATCTGCGGGCTTGATCGCCTTTTGTGGACGTGTGCGGGGGAATTCCAGGGAGCAGTCAATGCCCGGCCCGCAAACCTGTTCTTTCGCAGCCACGCCGCATTCCGTGCTGGCGCCGCCTTGGCCATATCCGGCCAATGTGCCGAGGCGCCAAGCCTTCTCTGCCTCGCGCCTGAATGTGCGGGCTATGCGGCAATGATCCGGTTCGGCGACACCGGCCTTGGAGCGATTTGGCTGCGCAGGATGGAAAGCGCTGACGCAAAAAAAGCGGTCAGAAAAGCTTTCACCCCAGCGAATATCCGAAGCAGCATTGCAGCACGCGACAAAACCTTGGCGGATGCCTTCGACACGCTCTACGAGCGCCTAATTGATTTTGGCGCACATCCGAACGAGCCCATGCTCTCTTCCCATACGGAGATGACGCGGTTGGCCGGAGAGAAAAAACTTGACGTCATCTATCTGCAAGCGGACGGCCCGCCCCTCGATCTGTCGTTGAAGAGCATGGCGCGGGTCGGGATCTGGTCATTAGAAGTTTTCGCGTTGATGTTCCCGGAACGCGCGGGGGAGCTGAAGCTCCGCAGCAGCTTGGATACAATTAGGCCTCGGTATTGAGATTCGGCACAGGAAATCGATCGTCATGACCCCGCAAAACCCCCTCGAAAAAATCCAACGCCAGATCCAATGGAACCGCCTCATCGCCGTCGTCGAGGAACAGGCGCAGGTGATGATCCGCACCGCCTTCTCCACCACGGTGCGCGAGGCAGGTGACCTCTCCGCCGGCGTCTTCGACCAGGCCGGCCGCATGCTGGCCCAGGCCGTCACCGGCACCCCCGGCCACGTCAATTCCATGATGGAATCGGTCGGCCACTTCCTGGCCAAGTTCCCCGCCGAGACCATGCGCCCCGGCGACCACTACATCACCAACGACCCCTGGCTCGGCACCGGCCACCTGCACGACCTCACCGTCGTCTCCCCCGCTTTCCACCACGGCAAGATCGTCGGCCTCTTCGCCAACACCGCCCATATCATCGATATCGGGGGCCTGGGCATGGGGCCGGAAGGGCGCTCAGTCTTCGAGGAAGGCCTCTACATCCCCATCGTGAAATGCTTCGATCAAGGCCAGCCGAACGAGACGTTCTTCGACTTCATCCGCGTCGGCTCCCGCACCCCGGTGGAGCTGGAAGGCGACATCTACTCGCTCTGCGCCTGCAACGACGCCGGCGCCAAGCGCTTGGCCGAGATGCTGGATGAATACGCCCTCGACGGGTTGGACGATCTGGCCGCCTATATCTTCGACGCCTCGCTGACCGCGACCCAGGCCGCCATCAACGCCCTGCCGCCGGGCACCTATCACAACTCCATCATCTCCGATGGCTATGAGGCGCCGGTGACGCTGCGCGCCGCGCTGACCGTCAAGCACAACGAGATCGTGGTGGACTACGCCGGCACCTCCGGCCTCTCCAACCGCGGCATCAACGTGCCGCCGGCCTATTGCCGGGCCTATTCCTGCTTTGGCATCAAGGTGGTGGTGGCGCCGGACATCCCCAACAACTGGGCCAGCCTCGCCCCCTTCCGGATGCTCATCCCCGAGGGCTGCATCCTCAATGCTCCGCGCCCCTATCCCGTCAGCGTCCGCCACGTGGTCGGGCAATTGATCCCCGACCTGATGATGGGCTGCCTGGGCCAGGCCGTGCCCGGGCGCGTGGCGGCCGAGGGCTCCTCCGCCCTGTGGAACCCGCCCTTGCGCGGCGGCTCCCAGGTCTCCGGACAGAGCGCGGAGGTGGAGGATTTCGAGATCATCACCTTCAATTCCGGCGGCACCGGCGCCCGCCCCACGAAGGACGGGCTGGACGGCACAGCCTTCCCCTCCGGCGTGCGCACGATGAGCGTGGAGGCCACGGAAAACGTCGCGCCGGTGATCTTCTGGCGCAAGGAGCTACGGCCCGACAGCGCCGGCCCCGGCAAAACCCGCGGCGGCTTCGGCCAGATCATGGAAATCGGCGCCAAGAACAACGCCGAATTCGCGGTGAACGCCATCTTCGACCGTGTCGCGAATGCGCCGAAGGGCCGCTTCGGCGGCGGCGATGGCGCGCATGGCCGGGTGGTGCTGGATGACGCGAACGGCACCACACTGCGCACCAAGGGCTTCCAGGTCATCCCCAAGGGCCGACATCTTGTACTGCATCTTCCAGGTGGCGGCGGCATGGGTGACCCGGCGGAGCGCGACCCGGCACTGGTGCAGCGGGATATCGAGGATGGGTTGATCACCCGGGGGGCGGCGGAATGAACCAGGCTCTCATCGTCGGCGCAGGCTCCGGCCTCTCCGCCTCGCTCGCCCGCAAACTCGCGGCCAGCGGCTGGCAGGTGGCGCTGGCCGCGCGCAACACCACCAAGCTCGCGGCCCTGGCCGCGGAAACCCGCGCCACCCTGCATCGCTGCGACAGCGCCGAGCCCGAGGATGTGGCCGACCTTTTCGCCGCGCTGGACAATTCCGGCCAGGCGCCCGCGCTGGCCATCTATAACCCCAGCTTCCGTGTCCGCGGCCCCATCGCCACGCTGCTGCCCTCCCAGGTCCGCCGCGCGATCGATGTCTGCGCCTTCGGCGCCTTCCTGGTGGCGCAGCAGGCGGCGCAACGCATGCTCAAGGCCGGCGGCGGCACCATCCTGTTCAGCGGCGCCTCGGCCGGGGTGAAGGGCTTCGCCCAATCGGCGCCCTTCGCCATGGGCAAATTCGCCCTGCGCGGCCTGGCCGAAAGCCTGGCGCGCGAGTTGCATCCGCAGAACATCCATGTCTGCCATTTCGTCATCGATGGCGGCATCGCCTCCGCCACCCGTGTTGCGGCGCCGGGCAGCGATTCGCTGCTCGACCCCGACGCGATCGCCGACAGCTACCTCCATGTCGTGGCCCAGCCCCGCTCCTCCTGGAGCAGCGAAATGGCCGTCCGGCCCTGGGTCGAGAAGTTCTGACTACCGCGGCAGCCGGGTCAGCATTGCCTGCATCTCGGCGATCTCGCGCGCCTGGGCCGCGATGATGCCCTCGGCCAGTGCCCGGACCTCCGGGTCCCGGCCATGCTGCAGCACCACGCGGGCCATGGCGATGGCGCCCTGGTGATGCGGGATCATGCCGGCCACGAAGTCACGATCGGCCTGGCCGGTATAGCGGATGGCCATGTCGCGATGCATGGCCTCGGCCGCGGCCTGGTAGGCGCGGGTGGCGGGGTTGGCGCTGGCGGCACCGTGGCCCTGATGGCCGCCCTGGGCATAGGCCAGGCCGCCCACGCCCAGCAACGCGGCCAGCAGCGCGGCGGGGATGGCAAGGGTTCTTTTCATGGCGTCCTCCTGTCAGTGGAAACCCGCAGATGGGGTCTGCCACGCTGGCAAGGTCAAGCCTGGGTGACGCCGCCGGCGAGGATTTTCGTGGTCGAGCGCCCGGGCAGCAATTCCGCCAGCAGCAGCCGCCCGCCGGCGGCCTGGACCTGCGGCCAGCCCACCACCGTCCCGGCGCTGTAGTCGGCGCCCTTGACCAGCAGATCGGGCAGCAGGGCCTCGATCAGCGCGAGCGGCGTGTCGTCCGAAAAACTGGTCACGGCGGCGACCTGGCGGAGTGCGGCGATCACCGTCGCGCGGTCTTCCAGCCGGTTCACCGGCCGCGTCGGGCCCTTCAGCCGGGCCACCGAGGCATCGCTGTTCAGCGCCACCACCAGCCGGTCGCAACCCGAAGCCGCCTGGGTCAGCAGCGCCACATGCCCGGCATGAAGGATGTCGAAGCAGCCATTGGCGAAGCCCACCGACAGCCCCGCCGCCTTCCACTGCGCCACCAGCGCCCGCACAGCGGCGAGGTCGAGCAATGCCGAGCCCTCGCCCCCGGCGAGTGCCGCCGAAAGCTCGGCGGCCGAAGTGGTGGCCGTGCCCAGCCTGGCCACGACGATGCCGGCCGCGGCATTGGCGATGCGCATCGCATCCTCCAGCACGCGGCCCGCGGCATGCGCCAGCGCCAGCGTGGCGATCACCGTGTCGCCGGCGCCGGAGACATCGAACACCTCCTGCGCCCGCGCCGGGATGGACAGCGCGCTGTCGGGCCGTACCAGCATCATCCCCTTGGCCGAGCGGGTGACGAGGATCGAGCCCACCCCGTCGCGCGCCATCACCGCCCGGGCGGCCTCGGCGCATTGCTCCTCGCTACCGGTGGGAAGGCCGGCGGCCAGCGCCATTTCAGCCGCGTTGGGGGTGATGCAGGCGGCGCCGGCATAGCGCGAGAAATCCGCCCCCTTGGGGTCGACGAAGACCGGCGCGCGCCCGCGCAGCCGGGCCAATATCGCCGGCGCCAGCACGCCCTTGCCGTAGTCGGAGATGATGATCGCATCCGGCCGCTCGGCCAGCGCGGCGTCCAGCGCCGCCACCAGCCCCGCGGCCTCGCTCTCGCTCAGCGGCTGTGTCGCCTCGTCATCGATGCGCAGCATCTGCTGGTTGCCGGCCACAACGCGAAGCTTGGTCGTGGTGGGCCGCGTCGGACTTTCGACCAATGCGGCGGTGATGCCGGCCGCGGCCAGGCCTGCCCGCAACTCCCCGCTGCCGCTGCCCACCAGCCCCACCAGCGTGGCGCGCGCGCCCAGGGCGGTGATGTTGCGCGCCACATTGCCCGCGCCGCCGGGCATCGAGGTCTCCCGCCCGCGGGAGAACACCGGCACCGGCGCCTCGGGCGAGACGCGCTCGACGCTGCCGTAGAGGTAGCGGTCGAGCATCACATCGCCCACCACCAACACATGCAGGCCGGAGAAGTCCAGCATCAGGCCGCGCCCACCCCGTGCTGCTCGCGCACCTTGTGGAAGGTGAGGTCGGGAAAATCCTCGCCGGCCTTGCCCAGCCGCCAGGCGGAGGCGAAGAAGCCCACGATCGCGCCGTCATGATCCGAGGCCGCGTCGCGACGGTGGATATCGGCAAAGCGCGCCATCTGCCCCTTGTCGCCGGTCACCCAGCGCACTTCGTTCCACATCGTGTTGTCGAAGCCCGCGGGCACGCCGTATTCCACCTTCAGGCGGGATTGCAGCACATCCAGCTGCAACTGGCCGACCACGCCGACCACGGGCTGCGAGCCATCGAGCGGGCGGAACAGTTGTACGACACCTTCCTCGGCCAATTGGTCCAGCGCCGTGCGCAGCTTCTTGGCCAGCATCGGGTCCTCCAGGCGGATGTTCCGAAGAATTTCCGGCGCGAAGCTGGGCACGCCCCGAAAATTGAGGTTTTCGCCCTCCGTCAGCGTGTCGCCAATCCGCAGGATGCCGTGGTTGGCGATGCCCACCACGTCGCCCGGCCAGGCCTCCTCCGCCACCTGGCGGTCCTTGGCGAAGAAGAACAGCGGCGCATTGACCGGCACCTGCTTGCCGGTGCGGACCTGCTTCAGCCGCATGCCCTTGGTCAGCCGGCCCGAGCAGAGCCGCACGAAGGCCACACGGTCGCGGTGGTTGGGGTCCATATTGGCCTGGATCTTGAAGACGAAGCCGGTCAGGGCCGCCTCTTCCGGCTGCACGTCGCGCGGGTCGGCATGGCGCATGCCCGGCGGCGGCGCGTAGCGCGCCAGCCCATCCAGCAGATGCGCCACGCCGAAATCGCGCAGTGCCGAGCCGAAGAAGACCGGCGTCAGCGTGCCCTCGCGAAACGCCTCCAGGTCGAACTGCTTGAGGCCGGCCTCGGCCAGCAGGGCTTCCTCGGCCAACTGCGTGGCCCGCTCGGCCCCGACCATCTCGGCCAGCCTCGGGTCCTCGGTCGAGGACATCGGGATGCTCTCCTCCCAAGCCTTGTCCACGGGCATGAAGCGGTTGGCCAGCAGGTCATAGGTGCCGGCGAATTCGCTGGCGCGGCCGACCGGCCAGGCCACGGGGGCGGCGTCGAGTGCCAGGGTGCTTTCGATCTCGTCGATCAGCTCGAAGGGGTCGCGCGCCTCGCGGTCCATCTTGTTGATGAAGGTGATGATGGGGATGTCGCGCATGCGGCAGACTTCGAACAGCTTGCGCGTCTGGCTCTCGATGCCCTTGGCGGCGTCCAGCACCATCACCGCCGCGTCCACCGCGGTCAGCGTGCGATAGGTGTCCTCGGAAAAATCCTCGTGGCCCGGGGTGTCGAGCAGGTTGAAGACCAACCCGCCCTGTTCGAAGGTCATGACGCTCGTCGCCACCGAAATCCCGCGATCCTGCTCGATCTTCATCCAGTCGGAGCGCGTGCGGCGCGCATTGCCCTTGGCGCGGACATGGCCGGCAAGCTGGATGGCGCCACCCTTGAGCAGCAGCTTTTCGGTGAGCGTGGTCTTGCCGGCATCGGGGTGGGCGATGATGGCGAAGGTGCGGCGGCGGGCTGCTTCCCCGGCCACATCAGGCTGATTTTCCATGGTGGAGCCGGCATAGCGCAAGCCGCGCCCGGGCGCCATGCGGGTGGGCAAGCGCATGATTGGGCGATACATCTGTCATCGAAGCGTCGTTTGATCGCACCCGAAGGCCACACTACGGCTGGGAAGCCATGGCGCCCCGCCTTTGCCTGAGGAAGCTGCAATGATCACCAAACGACTTTTCTCCGCCGCCAGCCTGGCCGTACTGGCCGGGGCCGCCTCCGCCCGCGCCCAGGGGCTCGATGACAGCGGCTTCCGCGGCGCGGGCTCCACGCTGGTCTACCCCATGCTGCTGCGCTGGCAGCACAGCCTGGCGCCGCGCGATGGCGACGGGAAGCCTCAAGTCGATACCGAGAACGGCATGGATTACGAGGCCTCCGGCTCCTCCGCCGGCGTGGCGCGCCTGACCGCCCGGGCGGTGGAATTCGCCGCCTCCGACATCTCCCTGCCGCCGGCCGAGCTGGAGCGCCTCGGCCTCGCGCAATTCCCCATCGTCACCGGCGGCATCGCCGTCGTCACCTCGGTGCGGGGCGTGGCCAATGATCAGCTGCGGCTGAGCGGCGATGTGCTGGCGAAGATCTATCTGGGACAGATCACGGCGTGGAACGACCCGGCGCTGATGGCACTCAACCCGGGCCTGAGCCTGCCGGCCACGCCGATCAGGCTGGTGCGGCGCGCCGATGGCTCGGGCACCACCTATCATTTCTCGGCCTTCCTGGCCGGGGCGAATGCGGAGTTCCGCAGCCGCGTCGGCATCAGCCCGCAGCCGAGCTGGACCGTGGCCGGCCAGGGTGCCCGCGGCAACCGCGCGGTGGCCGAGGCGGTGCGCGGCAATGAGGGCAGCATCGGCTATGTCGAGGTCAGCGAGGCGCGCCGCCTGAACCTCTCCATGGCGCTGCTCCAGAACGCCGCCGGCCGCTTCGTGGCGCCTGGGCAGCCCAATCTTTTCGCCGCCGCCGCCTCGTCGCGTCTCGACCCCGCGCAGCATTTCCATGCGGTGCAGGAGGCGCCGACGGCCGAGGACGCCTATCCGCTGATCGCCACCGTCTATGTGATGATGCGCCGCCAGCCGGTTTCGCTTCCCCGCGCCCGCCGGGCGCTGGAGTTCTTCCGCCTCTGCCTGACCGAGGGGCGCGATGACGCGGTGCGCACCGGCTTCGTACCGCTGGGGCCGGAATTGGTGCGCCAGGTGCAGGCCTATTGGCCGCGCGCGATCCTGGGCGCGCGCTGAGGTTTTTTCGGCCGCGGGCGTCGCCATATACGAGAGATGCTGGCTCAAGAACCCATACTCCGCCTCGGCTTCTTCCTGGGCATCCTGGGCGCCCTGCTGGTCGCGGAGCGGCTGGCGCCCTGGCGCGTGAACAGGCCGCTGGGGGCGCGGCGCTGGCTGCACAATATCGGGCTGCTGGCGATGGGGTCCGTCGCGGTGCGGCTGGTGGTGCCGGCGGCGGCCATGGGGGCCGCCTTCTGGGCGCAGTCGCGGGAATTCGGGGTGTTTCCGGCACTGGGGCTGCCGCTCTGGGCGACGATTCCGCTGACGGTGGTGCTGCTGGACCTGCTGATCTACTTCCAGCACCGCGTCTTCCACGCCCTGCCCTGGCTGTGGCGGCTGCACCGGGTGCATCATGCCGACACAGAGATGGACGCGACCACCGGGCTGCGCTTTCACCCCGTGGAAATCCTGCTCTCGGTCTTCATCAAAATGGCCGCCGCGGTGGCGCTGGGCGCACCGCCCGAGGGGGTGCTCGCCTTTGAGATACTGCTGAACGCGTCGAGCATGTTCGAACACGCAGCCATCACCCTGCCACCGCGCGTGGACGCCGCACTGCGTCAGCTCATCATCACCCCCAGCCTGCACCGCATCCATCACAGCGAGCGGCGCGAGGAGACGGACAGCAATTTCGGCTTCAACTTGAGTGTGTGGGACCGGATTTTCGGCACGCTGCGGCGTGAGCATCAGGGCCGGCTGACCCTGGGCATAGGCGCCTATGGCAGCCCGCGCGACCAGCGGCTGGATCAGCTGCTGATCCAGCCGCTGCGCGATTAATCCAGCTGGATATTGTTCGCCCGGATGATCTCGCCCCAACGCCTGGTCTCGGCGGCGATGCGGGTTGCGAAGGCGCCCGGCGCATTGGGCGGGTAGATCAGCCCCTGCTGCGCCGGGAAGGCGTGGATCTCGGGCAGTTGAGCGACGCGGGTGTATTCGGCGTAAAGCCGCTGGGTGATCGCGGCAGGCGTCCCGGCGGGGACGATCAGCGCGTACCAGGTGGCGACATCCACGTCATCGCCCAGTTCCTTCAGCGTGGGCACATCGGGCAGGCTCGGCACGCGCTCGGGCGTCGTCACCGCGATGGCGCGGACCCGGCGGTCGCGGATCGGGCCCGCGGGCCAAACTTGCGCCAGAGAGGGGTTGCGAGCAAAGCGGGGACGGCACGGCGGGCGATGTTCAAGACCGAAGCTTCCCGCCACAGGCCCCCGCCCGTCAACGCCGCCAGACGAGATTGGCCGCCAGGATGCAGCCCAGGATCACCGCCGCCATCGGCACCCCCGAACCATCCTGCCAGACCCCCAGCGCCGCCCCCGCCACGCCGCCCAGGCCAAACTGCAACGTTCCCATCAGGGCCGAAGCGGTGCCCGCCAGGCTGGGGAATTGCGCCAGCCCCAGCACAGTGCCCAATGGCAGGATCAGCCCCAGCAGCGCGATGTAGAGAAACAGGCACAGGAACACGACCCAGAAGGGCAACCCCAACCCGCTTGCCGCCAGCAGCGCCACGGCCACACCCAGCATGCCCCAGAGCATGCGACTGAACAGCACCTCCCGGCCCCAGCGCTCGGCCGCCCAGCCGGAGACCTGGCTGCCGGCGATGATCCCCACCGCATTCACCCCGAACAGCACGCCGTAGAGCTGCGGCGCCACGCCATGCACCTCCATGAAGACGAAGGGCGAGCCGGCGATATAGCCGAAGAGCCCGGCGATGGCGCAGCCCGAGGCCAATGCGGGCTGGCGGAAGCGCGCATCCCGCAGCAGGCCGATATAGGCGCCCAGCACCTCGGCCGGGTTTTGCCGCAGCCGGCGTTCGGGCGGGTGGGTTTCGGGCAGCTTCAGCACCACCAGCAGCAGCGCCACGCCGCCGAACACCGCCAGGAACAGGAAAATGCCGCGCCAGCCCAGCAACTGGTCGATCACCCCGCCCAGCGAGGGGGCCAGGATGGGCGCCACCCCCATGATCAGCATCAGCCGGCCCATCAGCCGCACAGGGTCGCGCAGATGCGCCACATCGCGCACCACCGCGCGCGCCACCACCATCCCCGCGCAGCCGCCCAGCGCCTGCAGCAGTCGCAGCGCGATCATCTGCGGCATGCTCTGCGCCAGGGCGCAGGCCAGTGAGGCCGCGATGAACAGCCCGACGCCGAAGTAAAGCGGCGGCCTGCGGCCGAACCGGTCGGTCAGCGGGCCATAGACCAGCTGGCCCACCGCCATGCCGATGAAATAGGCGGCGATCGTCAGCTGCGCGCCGCCGGAATCACCACCCAGCGATGCCGCCATGGCCGGCAGCGCGGGTAGATACATGTCGATGGCCAGCGGCGCGAAGGCCGCGAGCAGCCCCAGGACGAGCGGCAGCAGGTTCATGCCGCCGCCATCAGCGCCAGCCCCTCCGCCACCGAGGTGAATTCGCCGCCGCCGGCCAGCCTTTCGGCACCAAAGCGGCTTTCGAAAATCCGTCGCACCGCCGGAACATAGGCGCTGCCGCCGGTCAGGAACACATGATCTATCATTGTGTCGGGCATGCCGGCATCGGCCAACGCGGCGTCCACGCAGGCGGCGATGCGGGTGAGATCGCGGCCGATCCAGCCCTCGAACTCCGCCCGGCTGATGCGCCGGCGCAGGTCGAAGCCCCGGTGGTGGAAATCCAGCTCCGCCTCCTCGGCCGAGGACAGCGCGGTCTTCACCGCGGAGACGGCACGGTAGAGGGCGAGGCCCTGCTCATCCTCGATCAGCCCGATCAGGGCGGCGAGCGGCTGCGCCACGTCGGACAGCCGCGCCACCTCGGCGATGTCGCGAAGCATCCGCGGGCTGCGCATCTGTGCCAGGCGGTGCCAGCGCGAGAAGCCGGCGAAGAAGGCGACGGGCACCGGCAGCGCCTGCTCCATCACCCGGTAATGCCCGCCCTGCCCCAGCAGCGGCGCCACCGCATGGCGCATGATGGCGGCATCGAAATCATCGCCCGCGATCCCGATGCCGGCATGGCCCAAGGCGTGGGCGGGTTCACCCGGGGTGAATCGCAGCACCGAGAAATCGGAGGTGCCGCCGCCGAAATCGCCGACGAGCACATGCGCAGGCGCATCGAGGCCCGTGGCGAAGCGGTGCCCTGCCGCCTCGGGCTCCGGCACCAGGCGCAGATCGGTGATGCCGGCCAGGGCGAAGGCGGCGCGCAGCCGGGCCTCTGCGAGCGCGTCATCGGCGCCCTCGCCCACGAAGCGCACGGGCCGCCCCACCACCACCGACGCGCCCTGCGGTACCCCCGCCGCGCGCAACAAATGCGTCAGGAACAGGCCGACCAGATCCTCCAGCTCCATCACCCGGCCGAAAACCAGCGTGTCGCGCATGCCCTTCTGGCCGAGATGACTCTTCAACGAGAGCATCAATCGGCTGCCGCCGGGGTCGTCCAGATAGGCCTCCACCGCGGCGGGCCCGGCGAGATGCGCCCGGGCGGAGCCCTGAAAACACAGGATGGAGCGAAAGACATCGCCCGGGCCAAGCTGCGCCACCTCGACCCCACCGGGATGAGCGCGGGCGACGACGCTGTTGGTGGTGCCGAAATCGATGCCGATCATCGCCGCGCTTGAGCATGCCCGGACGGCCCTGTCGATGGCCCGGGGGGGGGGCCGCCAGGGCGATCGCATTCGGCAGGGGATGGTCCTTGCGAAATCGGCGAGATCACCACAACGCACCGCGCCACAGATCGACGCCGTCCGGGCAGCGACAGGCATATCCAAGAGGGCGCGACGCTGCGCGCCGCCGGTGCGCGGGTCCGGCATGTCCGAAAAGCTCGACCGCAGGCCAGGCTTCGCCTCCCTGTTGGGCAGAACGAACATGGCGCCACGAATTCCGGGTGCGATCCCCCCGGAGGATGCCGGGGCTTGCCCGGCGCGCCGGCATGCTGACATTGGGGGGATGCGCATCTATCTCGCCGGGCCGGACGTCTTTTTCCCCGATCAGGCGCGGCGGGCGGCCGGGATGAAGGCGGCCTGCGCACGCCACGGCATGGTCGGCGTCTTCCCGCTCGACCCTCCGGCCACGCCACTGCCCATGCCCGCCGAAGCGCCGGAATGGCTGCGCATCCACCTCGCCAATGAGGCGCATATCCGCAGTTGCGACGCGCTGGTGGCGAACATAACCCCCTTCCGCGGCGCATCGGCCGACCCGGGGACGGCCTGGGAAATGGGGTTCATGCGCGCACTCGGCCGGCCTGTGCTGGCCTGGACGGAGGAGGAGCGCGACTATCGGGCGCGGGTCTCCCCCGACGGCCTGGCGGTGGAGGATTTCGGCCTGGCCGACAATTTGATGCTGGCCGGCGGCGTGGCACTCTCCGGGGGCGCGGTGCTGCGCGGGCCGGAGGCGTTCGAACGCTGCCTGGAGTGGTTGCGGGCGCGCTAGTGGTCCGATCCCGACGCTTACTACCCAAGCGTCGGGTTAATCGGCCCACCAAATCAATGGCTAGCGTTATGTGCCAGACGGCACCGCCCGTGTGGCACATAACACTAGGCGCGGATACTCGCCAGGAACCTATCCGCCTTGCCGCGCAGCGTCTCCGCCTGCTGTGTCAGCGCCTCGGACGTGCCGCGCATATCCTGGGCGGCCTGGCCGGTGGCGCCGGAAGCGCGCTGCACATCGCCGATGCGGCGCACCACCGCGCCGGTGCCCTCGGCCACCTGGGCCGCGCTGCGGGCGATCTCGCGCGTGGCCGCGCCCTGTTCCTCCACCGCGCCGGCGATGGCGGTCGTCACCTCGTTCATCCGCTCGATCGTGGCGCCGATGTTGCGCAGCGCGCCGGCCGCGGCCTCGGTGGTGCTCTGGATGGCGCCGATCTGTGCCGCGATATCCTCGGTGGCGCGGGCGGTTTGGCTGGCCAGGCTCTTCACCTCGCTTGCCACCACCGCAAAACCCTTGCCGGCCTCGCCCGCCCGTGCCGCCTCGATGGTGGCGTTCAATGCCAGAAGGTTGGTCTGGCCTGCGATGTCGCTGATCAGCCGCACCACATCACCGATCTTGGCGGCGGCCTGCACCAGGCCCTGCACGGTGATGTCGGTGGCGCGCGCCTCCTCGGCGGCCGAGCGCGCGACCTGAGCCCCCTCGGTCACCTGGCGGGTGATCTCGGCGACGCTCGCGGCCAATTCCTCGGCGCTGGCGGCCACGGCCTGGACGTCATTTCCGGCGCGGGTCGAGACCTCGGCCACCGCATCGGCCTCACGCCCGCCGGTATCGGCGGCCTGACCCACCGTCTCCACGCCCTGGCGCATCTGCTGGGCGGAATGCGCCACCGCCTGCACCACGCTGCCGACCTCGGCCTGGAAATCATCGGCAAGCCGGGCCTGGCGGGTGATCAGGCGCCACATCAGCATGGTGGAGACATAGGCGCCGGCATCGTCGCGGATGGCGCTGACGCGCAGTTCGAAGACCTCGCCGCCGATCGAGAGGCGAGTGTCATGCGGCAGGCGCTCGGGCTCGGCCATCACGCCCCGCAACTCCGCCAGGCCGCGGTCGAGCTGTTCCAGCTTCATGCCGGCCAGGGCCTCGGCGGGCGCGGGCAGGCTGGACTGCACGCGGCGCAGCAGCGCCACGCATTCGGGGTTGAGATAGGTGATGGCGAAGCCCTGCGACGGGTCCGCCACCATCACGCCATTGCCCATCTGTTCCAGCATCTCGCCCTGGCCGAAGGCGCGGCGGGCGGAAAGCCGCAGCGCCTCCAGCGCCACCGCGATGCGGCCGATCTCGTCGCCCCGGTCCTGATCGGCCACCGGGGTCTGGGTGCGGCCGGCGGCGATGTCGGCGATCTGCGCGGAGAGCCGGCGCAGCGGCGTGCCGATGGCGCGCGCAGTGACCAGGCCGAAAAGCAGGAGCATCAGCGCCACCGCGGCGCCGGCCACCATCACCTGCTGGTCGATCGCGTCGATCGCGGTCTCGGTGCGTTCGGCGGCCTGGCGCAGCTCGGCCCGCAGCGCCTGCACTGCGCGCTCAACATCCACCTGCATGCGGTCCCGCGTGGGGATGATCCTTTCGCGCCGCAGCGCCTCGATCGCAGCCCCTGTGACGATCACCGTGTCGGCCTGGGTGACGATATCCTCGGCCACCGCGCCCATGCGTCGGACATCCTGGGCCATGCCCTCGCCCGCGGTGCTTTCCAGCCGGCGCAGATGCACGCGCTGCTGACTGGCGGCGCGGCGCACGCGGCCGGCCGCGGCCGGGTCGGCGGTGGCGAGGTAGCGGTTCACGCCGAGGCGGACCTCGTTCACCGCATTGGTGTAGGTTGTCAGAATGTCGCGCGCATTCTCCAGCGCCTCGCCGCTCAGCGAAAATGCAAGATTGGCGGTCACGCCCTCCAGCGCCTGGTCGAATTCGGGCAGGCGGGGCAGCAGCCTCTCGTCTCGCAGCCGCACCAGTTCGATGCGCTTCTGGGTGGCTTCCTGAAAATGGCCCGCCAAGGTTTCGATGTCGCGCAGCAGGCCGTCGAGCGCTGTCCTGGCCTCGGCCGGGCGGGCCAGGCGCCGGGCTTCGGCTGCCGCGCGCCGCGCCCCGCCCATCGCGTCCTGCAACACCCGCTGCTCGGCCTCGATCGCCGCCACGGCCTGCGACAGCAGGATGCCGCGCTGGGCATTGTTGGCGCGCATGATCTGCAGCGCGGCCTCGCTCGCCATCAGCTGGGCCTGGGCGGCATCGGCCTGGTTCGATTGCTGGTCGGAGACGATCTCCGATTCCATCCGCACCAGCAACACCAGCGCGGCCAGCATCACCACGGCGAGCAGGGAGCTGACGGCCAGCTTCAGGCCGACGGAGAGGTTTTGGAACAGGCGCATACGGCAAGGCTCCGGTTTTGGGCAGCGCCATCTAGGCCGACGCATGCTAAGAATGGGTGAAGCGCAGGCGCCTCTCGACAGCGCGGGGCCGCGCGGTCCAAAACCGCCGCAAGACATCCCCAGGAAACCCCCGATGCTGTTCGACTTCGAAGCCCTCCCCGCGCGCGAACGCTACAAGCTGCTGGTCTCCACCATCGTGCCGCGGCCGATCGCCTGGGTGGTCAGCCAGGACGCGGAAGGGCTGGTGAACGCCGCACCCTATTCCTTCTTCAACGCCTTCGCCGATGACCCGGCCGTGGTCTGCATCGGCTGCGGCCCGCGGCCGGAGGGCAGTCCGAAGGACACGCTGGCCAATATCCGCGCGACCGGGCAGTTCGTTGTCTGCCTGGTGCCCGAGACAGCGCTGGCGGCGATGAACGTGACGGCGACCGATTTCGCCCCGGGCTTCGACGAGCTGGACGAGGCCGGGCTGACCAAGCTGGCCAGCACCAAGGTGGCACCCCCACGCATCGCCGAGAGCCCGGTGGCGTTGGAATGCGAAACCTTCCAGCTCGTCCCCGTCGGCCACCACACCATCGTCATGGGCAAGGTGCTGGCCATGCATGTGCGCGACGACGCGGTGCTCGACGCGGCCAAAAACTACATCGACACGCCCAAGCTGGAACTGGTCGGCCGCATGCATGGCCGCGGCTGGTACACCCGCACGACGGACCGGGTGGAAGTGGAACGCTACACCGCGGCGGAATGGGCGGCGCGCAAGGCTGAGATGAAATGACGATTGTTGATTATCGTCATAACTTCTGCGTATAATCAGGGGCCATGAGCATCACCACGGCCGCACCCTCCGCCGAAGCCACCCGCGCCCGCATCGCCGATGTGGCGGAGCAACTCTTCCGCACCATGGGCTATCAGAAGACCGCGGTGGCCGACATCGCCCGCGAACTGGGAATGTCGCCGGCCAATGTCTATCGCTTCTTCGCCTCCAAATCAGCGATCAACGAGGCGATCACGGCGCGGCTCCTCGATAGCGTGGCAGTCAAGCTCGAACGAATCGCCGAGGCGGATGGCAGCGCCGAGGCCCGGCTGCACGCCATTGGGCAGGAACTGCTGAGCAGCTCCATGTCGCTGTTTTTCCATGAAAAACGTATGCATGACATGGTCAGCGCGGCGATGGGCGAGCATTGGGGCGTGATCCACACCTATATCGGCCGTTTCATCACGCTGCTCACCCGCGTCATTGCCGATGGCATGGCCGCGGGCGAATTCGCCCCGGGCGACGCGGCGGCGGGCGCCCAGGTCGTCAAGGCCTGCACGATGATCTGGCACCACCCCGCCATGCTCGCGGAGTGCATGCAGAACATGGAGCGCACGCCCAGTGAGATGTCCGGCGATCTGACTCAGGCCATGGCGCTTCTTGTGGCTGGATTGAAGCGGGGCTCGCGATAACGATTGTTGATTTTTAAAAATCGTTAGTTAATAATCATCGGGCCAAACGGAGCCCGACCATGTCCCAACGCCCCGCCCTGCTTCTCCTCCTCGCCCTGGCCGCCTGCAAACCGTCGGGACAGGCCGAGGCACCTCCGCCGCCCGATCCGCCCAAGCCGGTCCAGGTCGCGATCTTCCAGCCCGCCCCGGTCCAGGCCGCCAGCCAGCTCACCGGCACCATCCGCGCCCGGCGCGAGGCCGATCTGGGGTTTCGCGCCGGCGGGCGCATCGCCGAAAGGCTGGTGAACCTGGGCGACCGCGTCAGCCCCGGCCAGCCTCTCGCACGCCTCGACCCGGCCGACCTGGCGCTCAGCCTGCGCAGCGCCGAGGCCGACCTCGCCGCCGCCCGCGCGCAATACACCCAGGCCGCGAATGACGCGCAGCGCTCCGCCATCCTGCTTGCGGCGGGCCATGTCGCCGCCGCCTTCAACGACCAGCGCGTCGCCGCCAGCCGCGCCGCGGCCGAGCGGGTGACCAGCGCCGAGGCCGCGCTGAGCCTTGCCCGCAATCGCCTGTCCTACACGACCCTCATCGCCCCCAATGCCGGCATCGTCACCGCCCTCTTGGCCGAGGCCGGGCAGGTCGTCGCCGAGGGCACCCCCGTGATCCGCCTGGCCAACCCCGATGAGCGGGAAATCCTGGTCCAGGCACCCGAGGCCCTGCTGCCCCGCCTGCGCGAGGGCGGCGCCACCGCCGGCTTCTGGTCCCGCCCCGAGGCGGCCATCCCCGTCACGCTGCGCGAGGTGGCGGGCCAGGCCGAGCCCGGCCTGCGCACCTACCCCGCCCGCTTCGCCATCGCCCAGGCCCAGGCCCCCGAATGGGCGCAGCTCGGCATGACCGCCACCGTCACCCTGCCAAGCCTGGGCGGCATCGCAGCGCGCGTGCCACTCAGCGCCGTGCACGACCGAGGCTCGGGGCCCATGCTCTGGGCGGTGGAGGGGCAGGACCGCATCCGCGCCGTGCCCGCCCGGGTGATCGCGCTCGCCGAAACCACCGCCCTGGTCCAGGCCGACCTGCCGGAGGGGACGCGCATCGTCGCCATCGGCCCGCAGCTGCTCGCACCCGACCACCGCGTGCGTGTCGTGGACACCCGCCTGGCGGGGAGCCTGCGCTGATGTCCCGCTTCAACCCCTCCGAAGCCACGATCCGCAACGGCTCGCTGGCGCTTTTCGCCATGATCCTGGTGCTCGCCCTTGGCGCCTTTTCCTGGCAGCGGCTGGGCCGGGCGGAGGACCCGTCCTTCACCCTCAAGGTCATGGTGGTCTCGGTGCAGTGGCCAGGCGCCTCGGCCGCCGACATCCAGAACCAGGTGCTGGATCGTATCGAGAGCCGGCTGCAGGATTTGGCGTATCTCGACACCCTGCAAAGCTTTTCCCGGCCCAACACCGGCACCATCACCATCAACCTGCGCGACGACACGCCGCCCTCGGCCGTGGCCAATCTCTGGTACCAGGTGCGCAAGAAGGTGGGCGATATGCGGCATCTGTTGCCCGCCGGCATCCAGGGGCCATTCTTCAATGACGAGTATTCCGACGTCTATTCCGCCGTTATCGCCCTGACCGGCGCCGACAACGCGGAACTCGCCCGCCAGGGCGAGCGCCTGCGCATCCGCCTGCGCCGCCTCCCCGGCGTCGAAAAGGTGGTGATGGATGGGGAACAGCCGCAACGCATCCATGTCGAGATCAGCCATCAGCGCCTGGCCACGCTTGGCCTGGCGCCCGACGCCATTCTCAACGCGCTCGCCCGGCACAATCCGGTGCAGCCCGCAGGCACGGTGGAGACCGGCAACACCCGCGTGAACCTGCGCCTGGGGGCGGGGATCGACGGTCTCGCCAGCATCGGCGATGTCCCCGTGCCGCTGGAGGGGCGCACGCTGCGCTTGTCCGACATCGCCAGCATCACCCGCGGCGTGGCAGACCCTGCCAGCAGCGCCATACGCTTCGGCGGCCAGGATGCCGTGCTGCTGTCGGTGGTGAAGGAGCGCGGTGTGGATGTCCTGCGGCTGGGGACGGCGCTGCGGGCGGAACTCGCCGCCATCCGCGCCGGGCTACCGGCCGGGCTCGCCCTCTCCATGGTCTCGGACCAGCCGCACATCGTGGCCGAGAGCGTGGACGAGTTCCTCATCAAGCTGGGTGCCGCGCTGGGCGTGGTGCTGGTGGTGTCCTTCCTCTCGCTGGGGTTCCGGCCCGGCATCATCGTGGCGCTCTCGGTCCCACTCACGCTCTCCCTGGTCTTCGCCTTCATGCTCTGGCGCGGAACGGAGCTGGAGCGGATCTCGCTGGGCGCCCTGATCCTGGCGCTGGGCCTGCTGGTGGATGACGCGATCATCGCCATCGAGGCCATGCTGGTGAAGCTCGAACAGGGCTGGGAGACGCTGCGCGCGGCCGGCTTTGCCTGGACCAGCACGGCGGGGCCCATGCTGACCGGCACGCTGATCACGGTGGCGGGGTTCATCCCGGTGGGCTTCGCGCAATCGACCTCCGGCGAATATGCCGGCGGCATCTTCTGGGTGGTGGGGGCAGCGCTCGTCGCCTCCTGGCTGGTCGCCGTCACCTTCACGCCCTGGCTGGGGGCCAAGCTGCTGCGCGTGACGCCGCACCCGACGCATGACCCCTATCACGGCCGCTTCTCCCGCGCCCTTCGCGCAACCATCACCTGGTGCGTGGACCATCGCGCCATCGTGCTCACGCTGATGGCCGGCGTGCTGCTGGCGGGCTTCGCCGGCATGGCGCTGACCAAGAAGCAGTTCTTTCCGGCGTCGCAGCGGCTGGAATTGCTGGTCGACATCAACCTGCGCCAGGGCGCGAGCTTCGCCGCCACCGACGAGGTGCTGCACCGCCTGGAGAACATCGTGGCCGGCGACCCCGATGTCAGCCATTTCACCGCCTATGCCGGCGCCGGGGCGCCGCGCTTCTTCCTGGCGCTGAACCCCGATCTGCCGAACGAGGCGTTTTCCAAGCTCATCATCGAGACCCGCGACGTGGCCTCGCGCGAGCGGCTGCGCGCCCGCCTGATCTCCCTGGTGGAAAACGGCGCCTTCCCCGAGGCAAGGGTGCGGGTCTCGCGCCTGGATTTCGGCCCGCCCGTGCCCTTCCCCATCCAGTTCCGCCTGATGGGGCCGGAGCCTGGCACGCTGCGCCGCCTGGCCGATGAATGGGTGCCCGCGCTGCGCGAGGTGCCGGGCACGCGCGATGTGCAGACCGACTGGTCGGAGCGCGCCTCCAGCCTGCGCATGGAACTCGATCTGGAGCGCATCGCCCAGCTCGGCCTCTCCCCGCAGGCGGTGGCGCAATCGGCCGGCGCGCTGCTCACCGGCAGCACGGCGACCCAGCTGCGCGAGGGCCATCGCCTGGTCGATGTGGTGGTGCGCGTGCCCGCCGCCGAGCGGCGCAACCTCGCCACCCTGCCCGACCTGATGCTGCCAACCCCCGCGGGGCCTGTGCAGCTCACCCAACTGGCGCGCCTTTTGCCCGATAGCGAGGAGCCCATCCTGTGGCGCCGCAACCGCGAGGCCTTCATCACCTTGCGCTCGGACCTCCAGCCGGGTTTCCAGGCGCCCGATGTGACGGCGGCGGCACTCCCGCGCCTCGCGGCCCTGGCCGCCGCCCTGCCGCCCGGCTACCGCATGGAGGTGGGCGGCGCGGCCGAGCAGGCGGGAAAGGCGAATGCCAGCCTCTTCGCCCTCTTCCCCGTCATGGTGGCGGTGATGTGGGTGCTGCTGATGGTGCAGCTGCGGCATTTCGGCCGCGCCTTCCTGGTCTTCGCCACGGCACCTTTCGGCATCCCGGGGGCGGCGGCAGCACTTCTCGTCATGGACGCGCCCTTCGGTTTCGTCGCCCTGCTCGGGGTGATCGCGCTGGCAGGGATGGTGATGCGCAACACGCTCATCCTGGTCGACCAGGTGCAACAGGATCTGGAGGCGGGGCACGACCTGCATGAGGCGATCATCGAGAGCACGGTGCGCCGGGCACGGCCGGTGGTGCTGACGGCATTGGCGGCCATCTTCGCCTTCGTGCCGCTGACCCAGTCGGTGTTCTGGGGGCCGATGGCACTCGCCATGATCGGCGGGCTGTCGGTGGCGACCGTGGCCACGCTCTTCGTGGTGCCCACGCTTTATGCCCTGGCGTTGCGGCGCCATGCCCGGCCAGCCGCCGCGCCACAGCCGGTGGTCGCGATGGCCGTGGGCGAATAAGGCTAGACAGGGATATGAGATTGCGAATACTTCGCAACTCATGTCCCTCACCCTTCGCCAGCCGCGTCTGCCGGGCCTGAGCCTGGCGGGCCTGGCCCTGGCCGGCCTCGTCTCGCTGCCGCTGGCTGCTGTGCTCTTCGCGGCGGCGGTGCCGGCCGGGCCGGTCTGGGCGCATATCGCCTCCACCACCCTGCCCGGGATGCTGGCCAATTCCGCCATGCTGGCTGTGCTGGTGGCGCTGATGGCGGGTTCCGCGGGCGTGATCACCGCCTGGCTGGTCACCGCCTGCCGCTTTCCCGGCCACCGGGTGCTGGAGGTGGCACTGCTGCTGCCTCTGGCCATGCCGGCCTATGTCTCGGCCTATGCCTACACCTGGCTGCTGGACGCGGCGGGGCCGGTGCAGGGCGCCATCCGCGCCGGCACCGGGCTGACATGGCGCCAGATGGCCTGGTTCCCCGAGATCCGCTCGCTGGGCGGCGCCGCGCTGGTGCTGGCCATGGTGCTCTACCCCTATGTGTATCTGCTATGCCGCAGCGCCTTCCTCAGCCAATCCACCTGCCTGATCGAGGTGTCCCGCACGCTGGGGCACAGCCTGGGGCGGGCTTTCTGGCATGTGGCGCTGCCCCTGGCCCGCCCCGCGCTGGCGGCCGGCGTGGGGCTGGCGCTGATGGAGGTGCTGGCCGATTTCGGCACCGTGCAGCATTTCGGCGTGCGAACGCTGACCACAGGCATCTACGAGACCTGGTTCGGGCTGGAGGATCGCGCCGCCGCCAGCCAACTCGCCGCCGCCCTGCTGGGCATGGTGGCGGCGCTGATGCTGCTGGAACGGCTGGCCCGCGGCGGGCGGCGCTTCCACCCCACCACCACCCGTCATGCGCCGTTCCAGCCGGTGGTGCTGGCCGGCGCCAAGGGCTGGCTGGCCGCCGCCTGCTGCGCGGTTCCTGTCATGCTCGGCTTCGGCCTGCCAGCCGGCGCGCTGTTCTGGTTGATGCTGGAAGCGGGCGATCCGTTGTCGCTCAGCCGCCTCGTCCCCTTCGCCGCCAATTCGCTGCTGCTGTCGGGGTTGACGGCGGCGCTGGCTGTGGCGCTGGCCGCGGTGCTGGCCTGGGGGGCGCGGTTGGATCGCGGCGTGATGCCGCGCTGGGCCAGTCGCATCGCGGGGCTGGGCTATGCGCTGCCGGGCAGCGTGATCGCGGTGGGTTTGCTGATGCCCTTGGGCCTGTTCGACAATTGGCTGGATGGGCTGTTCCGGGCGCAGTTCGGGGTCTCCATCGGGCTGCTGCTCTCCGGCAGTTTCGTGGCGCTGATCTTCGCCTATCTCGTGCGCTTCATGGCGGTCGCGCTGGGCTCGCTGGACAGCGGACTTGCGCGGCTCAAGCCCAGTATGCGTGATGCCGCCCGATCCTTGGGTGCCAGCGGGGCGCGGGCGGTGTGGAAGGTGGAGATGCCGCTGGCGCGCGGCGCCATGCTCTCGGCCGGGATTCTGGTCTTCGTCGACACCATGAAGGAATTGCCGGCGACGCTGATCATCCGGCCGTTCGATTTCGACACGCTGGCGGTGCGGGTCTACACTCTTGCCTCGGATGAACGGCTCGCCGAGGCCTCGACCGGGGCGCTGCTCATCGTGCTGGTCGGCCTGTTGCCGCTTTGGGTGCTGACGCGGGCGATGAAGCGGGGCTGAAGCGACCGCGGGCCGGCCGCGGCCTGGCCCGGGCGTGAGAAACACTACTGCCGCTTCTCGGACCTCGTCGGCGGCGATGACCCGGAGATGCCGGCCAAGCTGCGCATGAACCTAGTCGGCAGGCCGGGCATGCACCAGATGGATTTCGAGCTCTGGTCGCTCGCCGTTCCGGCCATCGATGGATGCGGCATGTGCGTGGAAACTCATAACAGGGTGGTGAAGCATGGCGGCGCCACCTCTGAGCAGGTGCAGGCTGTTGTGCGTATCGCTTCCGTTGTGCATGCCATTGCGGCTACGCTGGTTGGCGAGGCGGCACTGGCCGCCTGATCTTGCGAGGATACTCATGCCTAATACCGGCTTCGCCTCCCTCCGACATGGCCTGGGCGATGCCGGCTGGGCCTGGGGCCTGGGCGTGCTGGGGGCGATCGGCGAGTTTTCCCGCGCCCCCTGGGAGAGCACGCGCCATGTCGACCACGGCGTCGTCACCGCCCGCGGCGGCATCCGACTGCGGCCCGACCCACAGGCCAGGCTGGTGGCGCACGAAGCCATCAGCGCCCGCCCCGGCCATTGGCAGCAGGGCCTGGCCTGGTGCCTGGACAGCCGCCTGGCGGTGATGGGCGAAACCCATGACGTGCTGACCGAACTCGGCCCGGACGAGGATGCGCTCCGCCCGCGCGACGCCGGCGCCATCCTCTTCGACCTGGGCCTGGGCTTTGCCCATATGCGCGCCTGCGTGCGCAGCGCCGACCCCGCCGTGCTCGCCATCCTCCGCCAGGGCTGCGGCAAACCCCTGCTCGACCATTCCAACCCGGCCGGCCCGGCCATCCCCAGGCTCTCACCGCATCGCGTCTTCCTCTCCCCGGCCGCGCGGGTGGAGGTCTACCAGGCCATCCCGCCGCCCGATGGCCGCAGCCCCGACGGGCCGCACACCCACATCCTGCCGCAGTTGCTGCGCCACCGCCGCACCCACTCCGCCACAACCCACCTGCCCGATGGGCTGGTGCCAGTGCTGGAGGCCTTTCCGCATCACCCGCTCAGCGATGCGCTGGGCAACGCCGCGCCCTTCGATGCCGCCCGCCACCACGCCTTCCAGGCGCTGCTGGAGCGTCATGGCAGCGCCGCCGCCCTGGCCGAGAAGCGCGCCGTCCTGGCCGCGCTCCGCGCCCGCCTGCCGCCGCATGCGCTGGATGAGGCACCCTGCCGCGAGACCCGGGCGGCCAGGCGGGTGGCGCTGCGCCAGGCCAGCCACACCATGCGGCACCATGCGACCCTGCCGGCCTGGCGCGCTGCCTGGGACAAACATGAGGAGATGCCGGCCGAGACCATGGACGCGGTGCCTGGGCATGGCTGAGAACTGAGCGCGACGCCGGATCGGAGTTTGCTCTCCCCCGGTGCCAGGCTCACCCCCGCACGAAAAGCCGGTTGCGCCCCCCGCCCGCGTGTTCGGTGAAGCCGAGCGCATTCAAGAAGCCAGGGATCTCCTGTGCCGCCTCGCCTTCGATTTCGACCAGTACCTCGCGTACCGTGCGGGCCAAGGCGCCCGATGCGCCGCGCAGGATGGCGGGCTCGATGCCATCGACGTCCAGCTTGATATGGGTGGGCGGCCTGGCGCCGAAACCCGCCACCAACGCGTCAACCGAAAGCAGCGGCACGGCCTGGGAAAAGCGCGCGCCCCCCCCGCGATGGAATGCATGGAATGCCCGGCCTCGCTGCTCGCCATTTCCAGGCGCGCGATGCCCTGGCCCTCGCCCAGCGCCAGGCAAAAGCCCTCGATGGCGCGGTCCAGCCCATTGGCCTCGGCGCTGCGCAGCATGGCGGCGAAGGATTGCGCCGAGGGTTCGAAGGCCAGCACCCGCAAGCCGCGTTTGGCCGCGAACAGGGTATAGAGGCCGATATTGGCGCCGATATCCCACAGCACCGCGTCATCCGGCAGGCTTTCGATCCAGGCCACCGTCTCCGGCTCGTCACGGCCGAAGCCATAGGGGTCGTGCAGCGCGCGGTTGGATGGGCAGAGCATGGTCAGCACCCCGGCACTGGTCGCGACATCCACCCGCTGCAGCGTCGCCTCGTGCAGCAGGGCGAGGGTGGAGGCCCGGCGCTCGGGCTTCATGGGCGAGGTGATCAGGCGGGCCATGCCATGCAGGGCGCGGGCGAGGGTGCGGCTCATGGCTGGGCCATGCCGCAGAAGCCGCCGGCGCGCCAGGGCATTTCACGGTTGCGTCAACGTCGCGCGCCACTACTCTGAGATGCAATGAGCAGCGCCCGCATCACCACCTTCGCCTTTTCCGGCATCGCGGCCGTGCCGGTGGAGGTGCAGGTGCAGTTCGCCTCGGGCCTGCCCAACTTCATCCTGGTCGGCATGGCCGACAAGGCGGTGGGCGAAAGCCGGGAGCGGGTGCGCGCGGCACTTTCCGCCCTGGGCCTCTCGCTGCCCGCCCGCCGGCTGGTGGTGAACCTCTCGCCGGCCGACCTGATCAAGGAGGGCAGCCATTACGACCTGCCCATCGCGCTGGCCGTGCTGGCGGCGATGGAATTGCTGCCAGCCGAGGAGTTTTCGCAATTCGCGGCACTCGGCGAATTGTCGCTGGACGGCGCCATCCTGCCGGTGGCCGGGGTTCTCGCCGCGGCGCTGGGCGCCTCGGAGCGCGAGCTCGGCCTGATCTGCCCGGCCGTGCAAGGGCCGGAGGCGGCCTGGGCTGGGCAGATTCAGGTGCTGGCAGCAGAGAACCTCATCCAGGTGATGAATCATTTTCGCGGCACCCAGGTGCTGAGCCAGCCGCAACCGCCGCCGCTGGTCGATACCGGCTGGGACGGCCCTTGCCTGTCGGATGTCGTGGGGCAGGAGAGCGCCAAGCGCGCGCTGGAGGTGGCCGCCGCCGGCAACCACAACCTGATGATGGTAGGCCCGCCTGGCGCGGGCAAATCCATGCTCGCCGCCCGGCTGCCCGGGCTGCTGCCGCCGCTCACCCCCGGCCAGGCGCTGGAATTGTCGCTGATCCACTCCGTGGCCGGGCTGCTGCGCGACGGCAGGCTGCTCTCCCGGCCGCCGTTCCGCGAGCCGCATCACTCGGCCAGCCAGGCCGCCCTGGTCGGCGGCGGCCCCCGCGCGCGGCCGGGCGAGATCAGCCTCGCCCATCACGGTGTTCTGTTCCTGGATGAATGGCCGGAATTTCCTCGCCCGGCGCTGGAGGCGCTGCGCCAGCCGATGGAGACCGGCCAGGCCGCCATCGCCCGGGCGCAGGCGCATGTCACCTACCCCGCGCGATTCCTGTGCATCGCCGCGATGAACCCCTGCCGCTGCGGCATGCTGGGCGACGCGGGCCGCGAATGCGCCAAGGCACCGCGCTGCGGCGAGGAATACATGTCCCGCCTCTCAGGCCCTTTGCTGGACCGCATGGACATCGCGATCGAGATACAGCCCATCCCGGCCAGCGAATTGTCCCGCGCGCCGCGCGGCGAGCCCACCACCGTGGTGGCCGCGCGGGTGGCCGCCGCCCGGGCCTTCGCGGCCACGCGCGAGCAGGCGCCCGAGGCCAGCCTTTCCGCCCCGGCCCGGCAGCTGGCCGAAACCGCGGCCGAGCGCCTGAGGCTTTCCACCCGGGGATTCGTTCGCACCTTGCGGGTGGCGCGCAGCATCGCCGACCTGGCCGCAAGCCCGCGGGTCGAACGCCCCCATGTCGCCGAGGCGCTGAGTTTTCGCCGGCGGCACTGAACCGCCGCAATGCGGTGTTTCCCACGCCCCGCCGGCCATGCCATACCCGTCCGCAGGTTTGGTTAACCCGCCGAAACTAGCCTAGCGCCGACAGAAAGCCGGAGACCATCATGGATATCCCCACGCAGCCGCTCGGCGCGCCCCTCACCGCCCCCGCATCGGACGCGAAGACCTTGAGCGAGAGCATCCTGCGCAAGCTGGTCTTCGACCTGGGCAAAAGCCAACAGGGCGCGCAGCGGCGCGACTGGTTCATGGCGGCCGCCCTGGCCACCCGGGATCAGGTCATCGAGCGCTGGCTGGGCGGCACCCGCAGCGCTTACCATTCCCAGGCCAAGCAGGTGTATTATCTCAGCCTGGAGTTCCTCATCGGCCGGCTGCTGCGCGACAACATCACCAATCTGGGCATCGCCGACCAGGTGCGTGATGCGCTGGATATTCTGGGGGTGCCGTTCGATGAGGTGCGCACGGCGGAGCCTGACGCCGCACTCGGCAATGGCGGCCTCGGCCGCCTGGCGGCCTGCTTCATGGAGAGCCTGGCGTCCTTGGGCATCCCCGCCTTCGGCTATGGCATCCGCTACGATCACGGGCTGTTCCGGCAACAGATCGTCGGCGGCTGGCAGCGCGAGGTGCCGGAGGATTGGCTGACCTTCGGCAACCCGTGGGAATTCGCCCGACCCGAGATCTCGCATGAGATCGGCTTCGGCGGCAACATTACCGTGGTCGACGGCAAGGACGGCCCGCGCCAGGTCTGGCAGCCCCGGGAGATCATCCACGCCGTGGCCTATGACACGCCGATCATCGGCTGGCGCGGCAAACACGTGAACACGCTGCGCCTATGGTCCGCCCGCGCCTCCGATCCGCTGTCGCTCGAAGCGTTCAACCATGGCGACCATGTCGGCGCGCTGGCCGACCAGGTGCGGCAGGAAGCCATCTCCAAGGTGCTCTACCCCGGCGACGAGACCCCTTCGGGCCAGGAATTGCGGCTGCGGCAGGAGTATTTCTTCGCCTCCGCCGCGTTGCAGGACCTCGTGCGCCGGCACATTCGTGTCTATGGCAGCCTGCATTCGCTGCCCGAACGTGTCGCGATCCAGCTCAACGACACCCACCCCGCCATCGCGGTGGCCGAACTCATGCGCATCTGCATCGACCTGCATGGGCTGAGCTGGGAGGAAAGCTGGAAGATCACCCAAGGGGCGATCAGCTACACCAACCACACCCTGCTGCCCGAGGCGCTGGAATCCTGGCCCGTGCCGCTGATGGAGCGGCTACTGCCGCGCCACATGCAGCTCATCTACCTGATCAACGCCCACCACCTCGACGCCGTGGCCGCCGCCCATCCCGGCAATATGGACCTGCTTTCCTCCGTCTCGCTGATCGGCGAGGGCTATGGCCGTCGGGTGCGCATGGGGCATCTGGCTTTTGTCGGCAGCCATAAGGTCAACGGCGTCTCGGCGCTGCATTCGGCCCTGCTGAAGCAGACCGTGTTCCACGATTTCAACATGCTCTTCCCCGGGCGGATCGTGAACAAGACCAATGGCATCACCTTCCGCCGCTGGCTGCACCAGGCGAACCCGGGCCTGACCGCGCTGCTGCGCGAGACGGTGGGCGACCGCGTGCTGGACGACCCCTCGGCGCTGGAAGGCCTGCGCCCGCTGGCCGGTGACCGCGCCTTCCAGCAGAAATTCATGGCGGTGAAGCGCGCCAACAAGGAGGCGCTGGCGGCCAATGTGCGCGCGGCACTCGACCTGCGGATCGACCCCTCGGCGATGTTCGACGTGCAGATCAAGCGCATCCACGAATACAAGCGCCAGCTGCTGAATGTGCTGGAGGCGGTGGCGCTCTACGACGCCATGCGCGACAGCCCGACGCAGAGCTTCGCGCCGCGCGTAAAGCTCTTCGCCGGCAAGGCCGCGGCCAGCTATCACCGCGCCAAGCTCATCATCAAGCTGGCGCATGATGTGGGCCGTGTCATCAATGCGGACCCGGTGATCCGCGACAAGCTGAAGCTCGTCTTCCTGCCGAACTACAATGTATCAGCGGCCGAGGTGATCGTCCCCGCCGCCGACCTGTCGGAACAGATCTCGACGGCGGGCATGGAGGCGTCGGGCACCGGCAACATGAAGCTCGCACTCAACGGCGCGCTGACCATGGGCACGCTGGACGGCGCCAATGTGGAAATCCTGGAGCGCGTCGGGCCGGACAACATCCACATCTTCGGCAAGACCACGCCGGAGGTCGCCGAGCATCGCGCCCAAGGGGTGCGCGGCCAGGCCGCCGTCGATGCGAGCCCGCGCCTGGCCCAGGTGCTGGAGGCGATCCGCTCCGGCGTCTTCTCCCCCGATGACCCCAGCCGCTACCACGGTCTGGTCGATGACCTGCTGAACACCGACCACTTCCTGGTGCTGGCCGATTTCGACAGCTACTACGCCGCCCAGCGCGACGCCGATGCGCGCTGGAACACCCCCGAGGCCTGGGCGCGAGCGGCCATCCTCAACACCGCGAACGTCGCCTGGTTCAGCTCCGACCGCACGATCTCGGAATATGCGGAGGACATCTGGAAGGTGGCCCCGGTCATCTAGGCGTGCTGTCGGGGGGGGCCAGCGAAGGAGCGGTGGCGGCGATCGTCGAGGCGCGCCATGGCGACCCTTTTTCCGTGCTCGGCCCGCACGCGGTCGCGCAGGGCGTCACCCTGCTGCGCGCCTTCATCCCAGGCGCCGAGATGCTGGCGGCCGAGGATCCTTCCGGCCCGATCCCGCTGGCCATGCGCCACCCCGCCGGCTTTTTCGAGGGGGCGGTTCCCGGGCCGGGCCATCGCTGGCTGCGCGCCCGGCGCGGGGGGGAGAGCTGGCGCGAGCCTGACCCCTATGCCTTCGGCGAGACCCTGGGGCCGCTGGATGACCACCTTCTGCTGGAAGGCACGCATGTGGCGCTGGCCGAAAGGCTCGGCGCGCATCCCTGCCTGCATCAGGGCGTGGCGGGTTGGCGCTTCGCGCTCTGGGCGCCGCATGCGCAGCGGGTCTCGGTGGTGGGCGGGTTCAATGCCTGGGATGGCCGCCGCCACCCGATGCGCCGGCGGGTGGATAGCGGCTTGTGGGAGCTGTTCATCCCCGGCCTCGCCGCCGGCGAGCCCTACAAGTATGAGCTGCGCACCGGATCCGGAATTATCCTGCCGCTGAAGGCCGACCCCTATGGCTTCGCGGCCGAGCTGCGGCCGGGCACGGCATCACTGCTGCATGATCTTTCGGGCCATGCCTGGGGCGATGCCGACTGGATGGAGACCCGCGCCGGGCGACACGCCCGCGGGCAGCCGATGAGCGTCTATGAGGTCCACGCCCCCTCCTGGAAGCGCCATTGGGATGACCGGTTCTGGAACTGGGACGAGCTGGCCGCCGACCTCATCCCCTATGCCCTGGATCTGGGCTTCACCCATGTCGAGTTGATGCCGGTGATGGAGCATCCGCTGGACATGAGCTGGGGCTACCAGACCATCGGGTTGCACGCGCCCACCGCCAGGCTGGGCCCGCCGGAGGGGCTGAAGCGCTTCATCGACGCAGCCCATCAGGCGGGCCTGGGCGTGCTGCTGGACTGGGTGCCCGCGCATTTCCCGAAAGACGCGCATGGGCTGGCGATGTTCGTGGGCGAGCCGCTCTATGAGCACCCGGACCCGCGGCGCGGCGCGCATCCCGATTGGGGCACGGCGATCTACGATTACGGCCGGAAGGAAGTGCTGGCCTTCCTCGTCGCCAACGCCCTGTTCTGGCTGCGCGAATACCATGCCGACGGGCTGCGGGTGGATGCGGTGAGCTCGATGATCCGGCTGGACTATTCGCGTGCCGCCGGTGAATGGGCGCCGAATGAATTTGGCGGCAACGAGAATTTCGACGCCGTGGCCTTCCTGCGCCGCGTCAACGAGGTGGCCCGCGCCGAGGCCCCCGGCGCGCTGATGGTGGCCGAGGACGCGACCGACCGTCCGGGCATCTCCCGCCCGCCCGAACAGGGGGGCCTGGGCTTCCACATGAAGTGGAACATGGGCTGGATGAACGACACGCTGCGCTACATGGCGCTCGACCCGCTGGCCCGCGCCCACCACCACAGCCTGATGAATTTCTCGATCGTCTATGCCTGGAACGAGGATTTCCTGCTCCCGCTCAGCCATGACGAGGTGGTGCATGGCAAGGGCACCTTGCTGGGGCGGCTGCCGGGCGATGACTGGCAGCGCTTCGCGAACCTGCGCGCCTATTACGCCTTCATGTGGGGCCATCCCGGCAAGAAGCTGCTGTTCATGGGCCAGGAATTCGCCCCCTGGCGGGAATGGGCCGAGACGCGCGAGCTGGATTGGTGGCTGCTGGACCATCCGCCACACCAGGGCATGCAGGCGCTCGTGCGCGAACTCAACCGGCTGCACCGCGACGAGCCGGCGCTGCATGCGCTGGACCACGCGCCCGGGGGTTTCGCCTGGATCGATGCCGATGATGCCCAGCATTCCACCTTCTCCTGGCTGCGCTTCGGCGGGCCGGGTACCGCCCCCATCGCCGTGCTCAGCAACTTCACCCCGGTGCCGCGGGAGGGCCGGCTGATCGGCCTGCCGCAGGCGGGCTGGTGGGATGAGGTGCTGAACACCGATGCGGTGCAGTGGGGCGGCAGCGGCATGGGCAATCCGGGCGGCGTGCTGGCTGTCGCGCAAGCTTCACATGGCTTTGTGGCGCAGGCCCGGGTAACCCTGCCGCCGCTGGCCACCATCTACTTGAAACCCAGAACGGGAGAGGCGGGAGACGATGCCAAGGGGTGAGGATTCTGGGATGGGGCCGCTGGCGCGGCATGCCATGGCCTTCGTGCTGGCGGGCGGCCGCGGCTCGCGCCTGATGGAGCTGACCGACCGCCGCGCCAAGCCCGCGGTCTATTTCGGCGGCAAAACGCGGATCATCGATTTCACGCTCTCCAACGCGCTGAATTCGGGCATCCGCCGCCTGGCGGTCGCCACGCAATACAAGGCGCATTCGCTGATCCGCCACCTGCAGCGCGGCTGGACCTTCCTGCGCCCGGAACGCAATGAGAGCTTCGACATCCTGCCCGCGTCGCAGCGCGTGTCGGAGGCCAACTGGTATCTCGGCACCGCCGACGCGGTGTACCAGAACATCGACATCATCGCCGATTATCACCCGAAATACATCGTGTTGCTGGCCGGCGACCACATCTACAAAATGGATTACGAGCGCATGCTGCAACAGCATGTGACCGCCGGCGCCGACGTCACCGTCTGCTCCATCGCCGTGCCGCGCCTGGAGGCCACGGGCTTTGGCGTGATGAAGGTGGACAGCGCGGGGCGCATCGTCGATTTCGTGGAAAAACCGGCCGACCCACCGGCGATCCCCGACCGGCCGGATATGGCGCTGGCCAGCATGGGCATCTACGTATTCGACACCGAATTCCTCTTCGACCTGCTCAGGCGCGATGCCGCCGACACCAATTCCAGCCATGATTTCGGCAAGGACCTCATCCCTTACATCGTCAAGAATGGCCTGGCGGTGGCGCATCGCTTCGAGCGCTCCTGCGTGCGCGCCAGCACCGAGACGCTGCCCTATTGGCGTGATGTCGGCACGGTGGACGCTTATTGGGAAGCCAATATCGGCCTGACCGAGATCGTGCCCGCCCTCGACCTCTACGATCATGACTGGCCGATCTGGACCCATGCCGAGATCACGCCGCCGGCCAAATTCGTCCATGACATGGCCGGCCGCAGGGGCGAGGCAATCTCCTCGCTGGTCTCGGGCGGCTGCATCGTCTCGGGTGCGGAGGTCCGTGGCTCGCTGCTGTTCACCGGCACGCATGTGCATTCCTACGTCACGCTGGAGCAGGCGGTGGTGCTGCCCCAGGTCGACATCGCCCGCGGCGCGCGCCTGAAGAAGGTGGTGGTGGATCGCGGCGTGCGCATCCCCGCGGGCCTGGTGGTGGGGGAGGACCCGGTGGAGGATGCGCGGCGCTTCCGCCGCACCGAGGCCGGCGTGGTGCTGATCACCCAACCCATGCTGGATGCGCTGCCGTGAGTTTGAACGTGCTGGCCGTGGCCAGCGAGTGCTTTCCCATCATCAAGACCGGCGGGCTGGCGGATGTGGTGGGCGCCCTGCCCGGCGCGCTCGCAGCACATGACGTGCGCATCACCACGATGCTGCCGGGCTATCCTTCGGTGATGGCAGCACTCGGCAATGCCCGCAGCGCCCGCAACCTGCCCGATCTGTTCGGCGGGCCGGCGCGGCTGATCCGCGGTGATGTGGCGGGCCTGGACATCATCGGCATCGACGCGCCGCATCTCTTCGGCCGCGCGGGCTCCCCCTATCTCATGCCCGATGGGCGGGACTGGCCGGATAATGGGCTGCGCTTCGCCGGGCTCGCGGCGGCGGCGGCGGCGGTGGCGCAGGACGGCTTGCGCGGTTCGCGCTTCGACGTGGTGCACACGCATGACTGGCAGGCCGGGCTGACCTCCGCCTATCTGCGGTTCTCGGCGCGCCCGGTGCCCAGCCTCTTCACCATCCACAACCTGGCCTTCCAGGGGCAGTTTCCGGCCGGCTTCTTCGGTCGCCTGGGCCTGCCGCCGGAGGCCTTCGGCACCGCCGGCCTCGAATATTTCGGCACCGTAGGCTATCTCAAGGCCGGGCTGTGGTTCGCCGACGCCATCAGCACCGTCTCGCCCAGCTATGCCGCGGAAATCCGCACGCCGATGGCGGGCATGGGGCTGGACGGGCTGCTGCGCGGCCGCGCCGGGGCGCTGCATGGCGTGCTGAACGGGCTGGACACCGAGGAGTGGAACCCGGCCACGGATACCCACCTGCCCGCCCGTTTCGACGCCGAGCGGCTGCCCGCCCGCACCGCCAACAAGGCCGCCCTGCAAGCCGGCTTCGGGCTGGAGCAGGACACCCGGGCGCCGCTCTTCGCCTATGTCGGGCGGCTGGCCTGGCAGAAGGGGGTGGACCTTTTGCTGGAGGCGATCCCCGCCATCTTCGCCGCCGGCGGCCAGCTTGCCATCCTGGGCAGCGGCGATGTCGGGCTGACCGAGCGCTGCCTGGGTGCGGCCGGCGCCAACCCCGGCCGCATCGGCACCCGCATCGCCTTCGATGAGGGCCTGGCCCGCATGGTTTATGGCGGCGCCGACGCCATGCTGGTACCCAGCCGCTTCGAGCCCTGCGGCCTGGCCCAGCTCTGCGCCCTGCGCTACGGCGCGCTGCCCATCGTGGCCCGGGTGGGCGGGCTGGCCGATACGGTGGTGGATGCCAATGACGCGGCGCTGTCCCAGGGCTGGGGCACCGGTTTCATCTGCCCGCCCGACAGCCCGGAACTGCTGGGGGCCGCGATCCTGCGTGCCGGCGATCTGTATCGCCAGCCCGCGCGCTGGCAGGCCCTGCAGGAGAACGCGATGGCGCAGGATGTCTCCTGGGCGGCCTCGGCGGCGCGCTATGCCATGATTTATCGCGGCCTCGCGGGTGGCTGAACTTGGCGTGCATCTCTGGCCCGGGGGCGCGCATGCGGCCATTCCGGCGCCGGGGGCCGAGGCGATGGACGTCTGCGTCTTCCAGAACGGCCAGGAAACCCGCCACCGCCTGACCGGGCGTCTGGGCGATGTCTTCCTGGGCGACCTGCCACTTTCCGCCGGCGCGCATTACGGGCTTCGGGCGCATGGCCGGGGATTCCGCCCGGAAAAGCTGCTGCTCGACCCCTGGGCGCGCCGCATCGACCGTCCCTTCGCCCTGCACCCCTCGCTCTGGGGCAACGAGGACAGCGCCGCCGCCATGCCCAAGGCCGTGCTGGAAGCCCCGCTGCCCGCGCTTGCGCCCCCGCCGAGGCCTGGCGCCATGGTGGTATATGAGTTGCATGTCCGCGGCTTCACCGCGTGCCACCCGGAGGTGCCTGCCGCCCTGCGCGGCACCTTCGCCGGCCTGGCCCACCCCGCCGCCATCGCCCATCTGCGCGCCTTGGGCGTCACCCATATCGAGCTGCTGCCCTGCGCCGCCTGGGTGGATGAACGGCATTTGCCGCCGCTCGGCCTCGGCAATTACTGGGGCTACAACCCGGTGGGCTTTTTGGCCCCCGACCCACGCCTGGCACCGGGCGGCATGGCGGAGGTGCGCGCCGCCGTCGCCGCGCTGCGCGATTGCGGCATCGGCGTGATCCTGGACATCGTGCTGAACCATTCCGGCGAGGGCGACGCGGCTGGCCCCACCCTCTCCATGCGCGGGTTGGGCGAGGCGCATTGGTACGCCATGCGCGACGGCGTGCTGGAGAACCACGCCGGCACCGGCAATGCCCTGGCGCTGGAAAAACCCTGGCCAATGCGGCTTGCCATGGATGCGCTGCGACACTGGGCGACCCAGGCCGGGCTGGCCGGCTTCCGGCTCGACCTCGCGACCACGCTGGGCCGCACCGCGCGTGGCTTCGAAGCCCACGCCCCCCTGCTGCTGGCCATGCGGCAGGACCCGGTGTTGCGGGAATTGCTGATCATCGCCGAGCCCTGGGATATCGGGCCGGGCGGTTACAGGCTGGGCGAATTCCCGCCGGGCTGGCCGGAATGGAATGACCGCTTCCGCGACGACACCCGCCGTTTCTGGCGCGGCGATGGCGGCATGCTGGGCGCCTTCACCACCCGGCTGGCTGGCAGTGCGGACCTGTTCGGCGGCCGCCCGGCCAGCGACAGCCTCAACTTCATCACCGCGCATGACGGGTTTTCGCTGGCCGACCTCGTCAGCCACGAAGCCCGGCACAACCTGGCCAATGGCGAGGAGAACCGCGACGGCACGGGCGAGAACCACTCCTGGAACAATGGGGTGGAGGGCGCGACCGACGACCCGGATATTCTCGCCCGCCGCGAAGGCGATGCGCGTGCCCTGCTGATGCTGCTGCTCACCGCGCGCGGCACGCCCATGCTGGCCATGGGCGATGAGGTCGGGCGCAGCCAACAGGGCAACAACAACGCCTATTGCCAGGATAACACGACTTCCTGGCAGCCCTGGCCGGGCGATACGGGGCTGGCCGAATTCACCGGCCGGCTGGTCAAGGCGCGGCTGGCGCATCCCGCGCTGCACACGGCCGCGCATTTCTCTGGCGAGCCGGGCCGGGATGGCCTGCCCGATGTCCTCTGGCGCCACCCCGCGGGCGGCGAGCCCGACTGGGCCGGCCAGGCGCTACTGGCGCTGTTCTCCGCCCGCGGCGACCGCGTGGCGCTGGCCTTCAATGCCGGCACCGCCGCCATGGCATTGCATCTGCCCGAGCCCCGCGCCCACCATGCCTGGCGCCTGCTGGCCGACAGCACGGCGCCCGAGGCGGTGGCGTGCCCCACCACCCTGCCCGCCCGCGCCGCCCTGCTGCTGGCCGAGGAACGCACCACCGCCTCCACCGCGCCCGATGACGCCACGCTGCGCCGGCTGGCCCAGGCCGCCGGCATAGCCTCCGGCTGGCATGACATCACCGGCCGCCACACGGAGGTGCCGCCGGAGACGCTGCGCGCGGTGCTCGACGCGCTGGAGGTGCCGCGCCACAACGCCCATGCCGCCCGCGACGCCATGCGCGCACTGGCCACGCCGCCCCCCCTTCCCGCCCATGCCGTGTTGGTGGCCAACCAGCCCGGCAGCCTGCTGCTCGGCCCGGGCGACGGCACGGTGGAGGTGATGCTGGAGGATGGCACCCACCTGCCGCTTCCCGGCCCCGGCGAGCCCGGCTGGCACGCCCTGCCCGATGGCAGCATGCTGCCGGTCACCCGCCTGCACACCCCGCCTTTGCCGCCCGGGCATCACCGCCTGCTGCGCGGGGCAGAAAGAGCTGGCCTGACCGTGGCGCCGGCCCATGCCTTCCAGCCGATCGAGCGCCCGGTCTTCGGCCTCGCGGCGCAAAGCTACGCGCTGCGCCGGCCGGGCGACCAGGGGATTGGCGACTACACCGCGCTGGCCATGCTGGCGGCCGAGGCGCGTGCGGCCGGCGCGCAACTGCTGGGCATCAGCCCGCCACATGCGCTGATGCCGGTGGATCGCGACCGCGCCAGCCCCTACCAACCCTCGGACCGGCGCTTCCTGGAACCCGCGCTGATCGATGTCGCGGCCCTGCCCGGCGTGGCGGTGGCGATGGAAGCGCAGGCCGCGCTCTTCGCCGCCCTGGGGCGGCGGGAGACGGTGGACTACCCCGCCGTCTGGGCCGCCAAGCGCCGGGTTCTGCAAGCCGCCTTCGCCGCCCGGCCCGACGGGCCGCTCGACGCCTTCATCGCCCAGGGCGGGCAGGCGCTGCACCGCTTCGCCACCTTCACAGCCATCGCCGAGACTTACGCCGGCCGCCCCTGGCCGGCCGGGCTGCGCCATGCCGACGATACCGGGGTGGCGGCTTTCGCGGCGGCCCATGCCGCGGAAATCCGCTTCATCCAATTCCAGCAATGCGTGGCCGATACCCAGCTCGGCCAGGCCGCCAGCGCCGGCGCCGGGCTGTATCGCGACTTGGCCGTGGGCTCCGCCCCCGATGGCGCCGAGCCCTGGTCCTCGCCCGAGGCCTTCCTTGCCGGCTTCTCCATCGGCGCGCCGCCCGATCCGCTGGGGCCGCAGGGCCAGGTCTGGGGGCTGCCGGCGCCCAGGCCGGCCGCGGCACCCCGGCATTTCCGGCAATTGCTGGCGGCCAATATGCGCCACGCCGCGGCGCTGCGGATCGACCATGTGATGGGGCTGCAACGCCTCTTCCTGGTGCCCGATGGCGCGCCGGGGGCGGCCGGCTGCTACCTCCCCTACCCGCGCGACGCGATGCTGGCCGAACTCACCCTGGCCAGCCAGCGCGCAAGCTGCCTGGTGGTGGGCGAGGACCTCGGCACGGTGCCGGAGGGCCTGGGCGAGGCCCTGCACCGGGCCGAAATCCTCTCCTACCGCGTGCTGTGGTTCGAGCGCGACCACCACGACGCGCTGCGCCCCCCCGCGCAATGGACGCGAACCTCCGCGGCATGCGTCTCCACCCATGACCTGCCGACGCTGGCCGGCTGGTGGGAGGGCGCGGATATCGCCGAGCGCCGCACCCTTGGCCTGGCCGCGCCCGAGGCCGAAGCGGAGCGCGAGGGGGAGCGCGCCGCGCTGCTGGCGGCACTCGGCCACCCGCCGGGCATCACCACCGCCTCCCCCTTCTCCGACGCGCTGGCGGCTGCGATCCACGGCCATGTCGCCGCCGGCGCGCCGCTGCTCATGCTCGCCCAGGCCGAGGATCTTTCCGGCGAGACCATCGCCGTGAACCTGCCTGGCACCGACCGCGAGAGGCCGAACTGGCGCCGCCGCCTCTCCACCCCGCTGCCCGGCCTGTGCGACACCCCACGCGCCCGGGCCATTCTCAACGCCCTTGCCGGGAGGCGCTGATGCGCGTGCTGCTGGTCCATTGCCACCCCCGCAACGACAGTTTTTCCGCCGCCCTGGCGGACGCCGCCGAGGCGGCGCTCATCGGCGCCGGGCATGAGGTGGAGCGGCGCGACCTCTACGCCGAAGGGTTTTCGCCCGCCGTCACCGAGGCCGCGCATCGGCAATACATGGATTTCTCCGCCAACCAGCAGGGTGTGGAGGAGGATGTGGCGCAGCTCCAGCGTGCCCAGGCGCTGCTGCTGGTCTATCCCACCTGGTGGTATGGCATGCCGGCGCTGCTGAAGGGCTGGTTCGACCGGGTCTGGGTGCCCGGGGTGACCTTCGTGGTCAGCGCCGGCGCCATCCAGCCCCGGCTGACCAATATCCGCCGCATCGGGGTTGTCACCACCTATGGCTCACCGCTGTGGCTGCTGCTGTATCTGGGCTGGCCGGATCGGCGGGTGATCGGCGGCGGCATCCGCCGGCTCTGCGCCCAGGGGTGCAAGCTGGACTGGCTGTACCTCACGCGCATGAACCACCGCACCCGCTCCGAGTGCGCGGGCTTCATCGACCGGGTGCGCGCCCGGCTGTCAGCCTGGTGAGACGCCGAGGATCGCGTCCAGCTCGCGGTAATCGGGCGGCGTGGCGTCGAGCACCCGGCCGGCGCGCAGCACGATGCGGTCGCTTTGCGGTCGGGACAGCAACTCGGTCATTCCGCGCGCCGAGAACAGGATGAGGTCGGCCGGCGCACCCGCCTCGATGCGGCCGAAACCCTTCAGGCCCATGGCTTCGGCCGGGATGGCGCTGACCGCGTCCGGCCAGGCGCCCATCGGGTGGTCGAGATGCAGGATGCGGGTCGCCTCGCGATACACCTCGACCATGTCGAGATCGCCATAGGCATAGAAGGGGTCGCGCGTGTTGTCGGAGGCCAAAGAGACCCGCAGGCCCGCCGCGCGCATCTCATGCACCAAGGTCACACCGCGCCAGCGCGGGGTGCGGCCGGCCACACGGTCCTGCAGGTACATGTTGCACATCGGCAGAACGATGATGTCGATGCCGGCCTCGGCCAGGGCCTTCATGGTTTCCTGGGCGAAATCATCCGGCTGCAGGGAGAGCGAGCAGCAATGGCCGCATTGGATGCGCCCCTTGAATTCCCGCCGCAGCGCGGTCAGCGCGATCTCACGCAGCGCCCGGGCGCCGGTCTCACCGCTTTCATCGACATGCAGGTCGAGATCGAGACCGCGCCGCTCCGCCAGCTCGAAGAAATGGTCGAGCATGGGCTGGAATTCTGGCGGCAGCTCGGCATGGATACCGCCGGTCAGGCGCGTGACCATGCCCAGCACCCCGCCGTGTTTTTGCACGAGGTCGGCCAGTTCATCGCCCTCCGGCCCCTGGAACCGGTCGAGCGGTGCGATCGACGACATTTGCAGCGTAATCCGCCCCGCCCATTCGGCGCGCAACTTCGAAAAAACCGGCCAGGTGGTGCGGGCCAGCGGCAGGTAGCTGTCGAGATGGCTGCGGATCGCCACCGTGCCATAGGCATGGGCCGCGCGCAGGGCGAAATCGGCGCGGGCATGGATGTCATCCGCCGTCCAGGCGGCGCCGCGGTCGGCCATCACGGCCGAGATGGCGCCGGCGAAATCGCCCGTGGCATTGGGCATGCGCGGCCAGATATGCCCCTTGTCGAGATGGGTGTGGCCGTCGACCAGGCCAGGCCAGACCTGGCCACCATCGAGCGAAACGCCATCTGTCGCGGTGCCCAGCGTCGCCACCGCGGCGATGCGGCCATCCTCGATACGGATATCCACCCGCGCCAGGGCGCTGTCCTGGATGATGCGCGCGTCGCGCAGCCAGAAGCGATTGCCGGCCTGGGCCAGGGTGTTGCGGATTGTCTGCATCAGCGTCGGTCTCCGGCGCCCGCACTCTCATGCCAGCGGCGAAGCAACAAGTGGGAGAGCAGCGAGAGGGCGAGGAAAATGGCGATGCCCGTGGCCGAGACCAGCACGAGGGCCGCGAACATCAACGGGATCTGGAGCTGGTACCCGGCCTCCAGAATCCGGTAGGCCAGGCCGGAGGCGCGGCCGCCCGAGCCCGCCACGAATTCGGCCACGATGGCGCCGATCAGCGACAGCCCGCCCGAGATGCGAAGTCCGGCCAGGAAATACGGCATGGCCGTGGGCAGCCTCAGGCGCCACAGCACCTGCCAGCGCGAGGCGCCGTAGAGCCGGAACAGATCGACCAGATTGCGGTCCGTGGAGTTCAGCCCGACGGTGGTGTTGGACAGGATGGGGAAGAAGGCGACGATCCAGGCGCAGATCAGCAGCGCGACCTGGATATTGTCGACCCAGATGATGATCAGCGGCGCGATGGCGACGATGGGTGTCACCTGCAAAATCACCGCATAGGGAAACAGGCTGAGCTCGATGATCCGCGACTGGGCGAAAAGCACGGACAGGGCCAACCCCAGTGAGGCGGCGACGGCCAGCGCCATGAAGGTTATCTGAAGCGTGATCCCGAGCGAGACCGAGAGCGAGCCCCAGTTGCGCACCAGCGTCTGCGCCACCAGGATCGGCCCGGGCAGGATGTAGCGCGGGACCTCGTAATGCCGCACCGCCCATTCCCAGCCGCCCAGGAAGATCACGCCGATCAGGCTGGGAGCGAGGATGCGCAGCCACATGGTGTAGCTGATGCCAAGGATGCCGGGTTCGCGGTGTTCCGCGATCAGTCCGTCACTCATGCCGCCATGGCATCCGACAGGGCATGGCTGACCTCGCGACAATGCGCGGCGTAGATCGGCGAGGTGCGGAATTCCTCCGCCGCCCGGTCCTCGGCCGGAACATGCAGCTCGGCCACGATGCGGCCGGGGCGCGGCGCCATCACCACGATGCGCTCGGCCAGGAAGACGCTCTCGAAAACGGAGTGCGTGACGAAGACCACGGTAAAGCGCTCAGCCTGCCACAGCTTCAGCAGGTCATTGTTCAGGCGGAAGCGGGTGATCTCGTCGAGTGCGGCGAAGGGCTCGTCCATCAGCAGCAGGCGCGGCTTGGTGACCAGCGCGCGGGCGATGGAGACGCGCATGCGCATGCCGCCGGAAAGCTGGCGGGGATAGGCATCCTCGAAGCCCGCCAGTTCAACCCTGGCCAGCATCTCCCGCGCCCGGGCGGCGGCCTCGTGGCGCGGGACGCCGGCCAGTTCCAACGGCAGCGCCACGTTGCGCAGCGCGCTGCTCCAGGGCATCAGCGTGGGTTCCTGGAAGACGAAGCCGATGTCGCGCCGCGCCGCCGGATCGGCCCAGTCGATGCGCCCGGCACTCGGCGCATCCAGCCCCGCGATCATTCTCAGCAGGGTGGATTTGCCGCAACCCGAAGGGCCGAGCAGGGCGAGAAAATCCCCCCGCCCGATCTCCAGCCCCACATCCTGCACCGCCAGCGTGCCGGTGGCGTAGCGCTTGGCCACGCCCCGGAGTGTCAGAAGCGGGTTCAGGTCAGACCCACCCGCTTGTTGATGAAGCGCAGATCATAGGCCTTCCTGAAATCGAGGTTCGGCGGGTTGATCCCGGCGTCGCGCGTGGTGTTGTAGAAGCTTTGCCACCGGGCGTCCGTCATGGCGCCGATGCCCAGTTGCAGCGCGTCGCCGCTCAGCACGATGCCCTGCTCGTTCATCACCCGCACGGCGTAGTCGATCTTCGCCTGGTCCATCTCCGGATTGTCGCGGATGATCATGGCATTGGCGGCGGCGACATTCTCGGAGCGCATATACTGGCTCCAGCCCTCGATGGTGGCGTTGACGAAGCGCTGGACCACGTCGGCGCGCTCGTTGACCATTCGCTGCGAGACGTCGATCGTGGTCTGGTAATTCTCATATCCCGCATCGGCGATGAGGAAGATTTTCGGCCGCGCACCGGCGCTGATCGCCGCGAAGGGCTCGGAGGAAAGGAAGCCCTGCTGGATCGCCATCCGGTCGGCCAGCCAGGGCTGGATGTTGAAGGTGTAGGGCCGGACCTGCTCATCGGTGAAGCCGAACTTCGCGCGCAGGAAGGGCCAGTAGGTGACGCGGCCCGCGGCACCGACCAGGATGGGGCGTCCGCGCATGTCCTCGAAGCGGTTGATGCCATTGCCCTCATGGGTCATCAGCACCTGCGGGTCCTTCTGCATGATGGAGCCGATGGTCAGGAACGGAATGCCCTCACGCGCGTAGTTCAGCGCCTGGAAGCCGTTGGACATGATGAAGTCGACCCGCCCCGCCAGCAGCAGCTGTGCCGGGTTCTGCTGCGGCCCGCCGGCGCGCAATTCGCATTCGATGCCGTGGCGGCGATAGATGCCAGCGGCCACCGCCTGGTAGTAGCCGCCATGCTCGGCCTGGGCGCGCCAATTGGTCTGGAACGACACCCGATCCAGCGTCTGCGCCAGGGCCACGCGGGCGCCGGGGACAGCGGCCAGGGCGAGTGCGGTGCCACCGCCGAGAAGGGCGCGGCGTTCGATGCGATAACGTGTCCTCATGGGGTGACGGTCTCCGTTGGGGGTTGCTGCCATGCTGCTTGATTACGCGCAGATGTCCACACCCGGCGGTTGCGCAAGAGGCGACCGCCGAATGGTTTCATGGGTGGGAATGCAGCCGCTTTAGGCGAATTGCTGTGGACGGGGCACGTAGAGGAAACCCTCGCCGTCGCGGATGATCCGGCCGAAGCCGGGCCAGGGCACATGCACGCCGCCCATCAGGATGCCCTCGCGCTCCAGCATGGTCAGCGTCTTGACCCGGCTCTCCACGCCCTGGGCGGCATCCACATCCACGCCCACGCGCCAGCGCGGCCGTGCCAGCTGGATGGTCATCTGGTGCGCGATGTCGCCCCAGATCAGCATGGACTGGTTCTGGCTGGTCAGGCGGAAGCTGACATGGCCGGGGGTGTGGCCCGGGGCCGGGTCCATGAAGAAGCCGGGCAGCACTTCCAGATCCTGACGCATTTCCACCGTGCGGATGCGCCCGGTGTAGGGGCGGATGGCGCGGCGGCCGGCCTCGATGAAGCGCTGGCCCTGGGGGACGCGGCTTTCCATCGCGGGGTCGGTCCAGAACTGGTGATCGATCTGCGTGACCACCACCTCGGCATTGGGGAAGTTGCGGGTGGTGCCGTCATAGGACAGGCCCAGCGCGTGCTCGGGGTGGATATGGGTGAGAAGGACGGTGTCGACATCCTCGGGCCGGTAGCCGCTGGCGCGGAGTGCCGCGAGCGTGCCGCCGGTGGTCGGAATGAAGGAGGAATGGCCGCCGCAATCGATCATCACCAGGTTGCGGCCGGTGTTGACCAGATAGGCGCCGACGGGCTGGTGCAGGCCTTGCTCGATGGCGAAGGCCCGGGCGCGCAGGGGAGCGATCTCCTCCGGCCGGCTGTCGGGGAAGAAATTCTGGATGCCGGCATTGGTGCCGCCCATGGCGCCGTCCAGCAACGTGGTCACCTCCATGTCGCCCAGGGTCAGGCGCAGGAAGCGGGCCGGGTTGGCGCCCTGCTTCGGCGGCGCGCCGGTGGCGAGTGCGGGGGTGGCGGCGGCCATGGCGGCTGCGGCCAGCATGGCGTGGCGACGTGGGGTTGGCATGCGGTGTCTCCCGGTTGCGACGGGCGCCGATAGGCCGAAGCTGCGCGGGAGGGAAGCGGAAATTAACGTCTGGTTCAGATTTTCGCCATGTCGCCCCGCTGTTGCCCCGGCCGCCCGATCGCGCCAGCCTCGCCCCATGCAAGCCATCACCTTCACCGCGCCCGGCGCCGCCTTCGAGGACACCAAGCTGCCCGATCCCGCACCACCCGAGGGGCAGGACCTGCTCATCGCGGTCGAGGCGATCGGCATCAACCCGCTGGACGTGAAGCAGCATGTCGGCCCGCCCCGGGTGTTGGGCGTGGACGCCGCCGGCGTGGTGCTGGCGGCCGGGCCGTTGGCCGAGGGTTTTTCCACCGGTGACAGGGTGTGCTGCGCAGCCCCGCCCAACCGCGCGGGCGCCTATGCGCAGCGGCTGCTGATCGATGCCCGGCTGGTCGGCCGCATCCCCGATGCCATGGGTTTTGCCGCCGCCGCCGCCCTGCCCTGCGCCGGCCTGACCGCATGGGAGGCACTGTTCGAGAGGCTGCGGGTGACGCGCGAGGGCAGCCTGCTGGTGCTGGGCGCGGCTGGAGGCGTGGGCAGCATGGCGGTGCAGCTGGCGCGCGGCTTCGGCATGGCCCGGGTGGTGGGCACCGCCTCGCGTCCCGAAAGCCGGGCCTGGGTGGAGCGCATGGGCGCCGACTCCGTCCTGGACCATGCCGGCGACCTGCCGATGCAGGCTCGCGCGGCAAAACTGCGCTTCGATCACATTTTCGCGACCCAGGGCACGGAACGGCATTGGCCAGCGCTGCTGGCCATGCTGGCGCCGCGTGGCAGCATCTGCGCCATCGACCAGCCGGGGCCACTGGAGATGTCCGCACTCCGCGCCAGGGGCGGCGCCTTCATGTTCGAGGCGCTTTTCGCCAAGGCGCTTGCCCAGGCACCGGACATGGCCAGCCAGGGTGCCGCACTCACCGCCATGGCCGCCGATGCCCGGCTGTTGCCCACCATCACCCGCAACCCTGGCCGCATCTGCGCCGCCCATGTCGCCGTATGCCATGGGTGGATCATGGAGGGGCGGATGTTGGGCAAGGCCGTTCTGGAAGGTTGGTAAGGCGCGGATTCCTCGCAGCACCGCTGCTGGCACTCGGCGGCTGCTCGCTCGGCGGTATCGCCGATGCGCTGACGCCGCGCGCCGGCTACACCCTCACCCGCGACGTCGCCTATGGCCCGCATCCGCGGCATCGGATGGATATCTATGAGACCGGTGCGCGTGGGCCTCTGATGGTCTTCATTCATGGCGGCGAGTGGAAGAGCGGCGACAAGTCGCTCTATCGCTTCGTCGGCCAGGCTTTCGCCGCCCGGGGCTTCGACTGCGCCATCCCGAATTCCCGGCTCTATCCCGAGGCGCGCTTCCCGGTCTTTGTCGAGGACGCGGCCTTGGCGGTGCGGCACCTGGCGCGGCCGGTGGTGCTGTGCGGCCATTCCTCGGGCGCGCATGTCGCGATGCTGCTGGCACTCGACCGGCGCTGGGGGCCCATGCCGCGCGGCGCCATCGGCCTGGCCGGGCCCTATGATTTCCTGCCGTTGGACGACCCCTTGCATGACGACATCCTTGGCAATCCGGCGGGGCTGGCCGCGACCCAGCCCATCACCTTCGCCCATGGCGAAGGCCCGCCGCTGCTGCTGCTGACGGGCGATGCCGACACCACCGTGCGGCCGCGCAACACCACGGCACTGGCCGCCGCGCGCCGGGCAGCGGGGGGCGTGGTGCGGGAGGTGCATTATCCGGGCGTGGGGCACCTGGGCATCCTCACTTCGCTGGCGGCGATGCTGCGGCCGCTGGGCCCGCCGGTGCTCGATGACATCGCGGATTTCGTGCGCGGCTTGGCCTGACAGGGCGCGCGGGCTAGGCAGGCCGCTTTCCTCCGGAGCCTGCCCCATGATCATCCTCGTCACCGGCGCCACAGCCGGTTTCGGCGCCGCCATCGCCCGCCGCTTCGCCGCCGACGGTGCCCGCATCATCGCCGCCGGCCGCCGCACCGACAGGCTCACGGCGCTGGCCGCCGAACTGGGCGGCGCCGTTCTGCCGCTGACCCTGGATGTGCGCGACCGCGCGGCGGTGGAGGCGGCCATCGCCGGGCTGCCGGCGGAATGGGCGGCAATCGACCTGCTGGTGAACAATGCCGGGCTGGCGCTGGGCCTCAACCCCGCCCAGACCGCCGACCTCGATGACTGGGACCAGATGGTGGACACCAACATCAAGGGGCTGATGTACATGACCCGCGCGGTGCTGCCGGGGATGATCGAGCGGGGATGCGGGCATATCGTCAATCTGGGCAGCACGGCCGGCGAGTTCCCCTATCCCGGCGGCAATGCCTATGGCGCGTCGAAGGCCTTCGTGCGGCAGTTCAGCCTCAATCTGCGGGCCGATCTGTGGGGCACGCCGGTGCGGGTGACCGATGTCGAGCCCGGGCTGGTGGGCGGCACGGAGTTTTCCAATGTGCGCTTCAAGGGCGATGAGAAGACCGCCGCGGGCATCTATGAGGGCGCCAATGCGCTGACGCCCGAGGACATCGCAGATGCCGTGCATTGGGTTTCGAGCCGGCCGGCGCGGGTGAATATCAATGTGCTGCAATTGATGCCAGTGACGCAGAGCTTCGGGCCGCTGAGGGTGCATAAGGGGTAGCCGGGGGGCTCCCGCCATCGCCCAGGGGTTGCGAAACACTCTTGCGACGCATCCTCCGGCGCAGGATACACCGTGCCATGAATGGTATGGTTCGCGACAGCGTCGCTGAGGTGACGGCCGTCATCACGGCCGCGGGCTTGGGTGAGCGGCCCTGGTCCGATGTCAGCCAGGCGCTCGTGCGAATGACCGGCGCCAACACCAATTCCATGTGGGTGGGCGATGCCGGCGCGGGGCGGATCGAGATGCTCTCCACCAGCTTCGATGCCCGGGTGGAGCGCGACTACACCGCCCATTACGTGCAGGAGGATCTGTGGGCGCTGCGCGGCAGCAGCAAGCTGGGCCAGGTGTTTCGCGGCGAGGAGCTGGCCTCGCCGGAGGATTGGGCGCCGCTCTCGATCTGGTCGGATTTCTACGGCCGCATCGGGATCAACCGGTTGCTGGCGGTCTGCGTGCCGGTGGGCGGCGGTGCGGGCTATTGCGCGCTGGGGCTGCATCGGCCCGAGGCTGGGCGGCCCTTCACCGAGGATGATGCCGGAAAGCTGCGACAGGTGGTGGCGCCGATGGCCGCACATCTGCGGCTGCGGCACGAGCTGCGGCTTGCCACCGGCGCCGCGGTCGCGGCCATGGCCGGGCTGGAAATGACCGGCCAGGCGGCGCTGGCGGTGACGGGCCAGGGCCGCATCCTGCATGCCAATACGCGGGCCCGCGCGGCCATGGCCCAGGGCCGCGGCATCCGCGGCCGGCTGGGCGAGCTGGCCCCGGCCAACCCGCGCGACGCCGCCGCGCTGGACGCCCTGCTCGCGCGCGTGGCGGCGGGTGGGGCTGGCGGGCTGCTCAGGCTGAGCCCCGGCCCGGGCGGCGAGGAGCTGCATCTGCTGGCCGCCCGCGCCCCCGATGCGCCGCGCGGCGAGGTGCTGTTGCTGTTCCTGCTGACCCCCGACCGGCGGCGGCTGGAGGGCCGGGCGGGGCTGCTGATGGCGCTGCATGGGCTGACCGGGGCCGAGGCGGCGGTGGCGGCCAGGGTGGCCGAGGGTGCCGCGGCCGCCGACATCGCCGCCGAACGCGGCACCAGCGAGGGCACGGTCAGGTCGCAGCTGCGCCAGGTGCTGGGCAAGACCGGGGCTGAGAATCTGCGGGTGCTGGCGGGCCTGGTGGCGGGCTTGCCGGAATCGTGAGCGGGCGGCGCGCCCTCCCCTGAATTGGGGATGCGCGGGGGGTGGAGGCGGCTTAGGCCGCAGAGAGTGTTTTGGGGGCGATATCCATCATGAGCGAGATTGGTTGGCCAAGCCCGTGCAATGATTCCGGCTGGCACCCCACAGCCGATGCCGTGGCGGCCGAGGCCTTGCTGCCCTGGTTGGGCCGCGACGCGACGCAGCCGCTGCTGCTGCTGGCGGCCGATGCCCGGGTGCTGTGGAGCAATGCGGCCGCCCGCGCCGTGCTGGCGCGCCAGCCCTGCCTGGTGCTGGCGGATGGCGTGCTGCTGCCGCGGCGGGAGGAGGAGGCGCTGGCCTTCACCGCCACGCTCTCGGCGCTGACGCCGCGCGGGCGGGCGGCCTTGTCCTTGTGCTCGCGCCAGCAGGTGCCGGTGCTGACCCTGGTGCTGCATGGGCTGCGCGAGGGGATTTCGGTGGTTCGGCTGGCCGAGGCGGGGGTGGTGGAGCCGCCCGATGCCGGGCTGGTGGCGCAGGCCTTTGGGCTGACACCGGCGGAGGCCAGGGTGGCGGCGCTGCTGGCGACGGGGGCGGATGTGGCGGCGATGGCGAAGATTCTGGGGCTTCGGGCGGCGACGGTGCGGAGCCATTTGAAGGGGGCGATGAGGAAGACGGAGTGCCGGACGCAGGCGCGGTTGGCTTTGCTGGTGGTGAGGGGGGTGGGATAGCACACGGAAAAGTGAGTTTTTTATGTGGTTGCCCCGTTTGGGGGAGGCGAGGAGCGCTTTGGTGGCGTAATCATGCACACACGAATGAGTGAGTTTGGAACGCTGCGGCAGGGGTTTGAGACATGTCCGGGTATGCCATTACGTCGATCAAGCTGATCACCGCGACGCCCTCGGGGGGGATTTCGGCGGGAATTGTCGCGTCGCTGCAGGTCTTCGACCTTTCCACACATGGCGAAAAGGTGGCGTTTGATTGGTATGGATACGATGGGAGCACACTGGCGGCCGGAGCGAGTTCCTACAATTGGAACACCTATGTGCGCGATACGGAGTCGAACAGCACGAGCCTTGTGGCGTCGGAAGCCTTTTTGCCCGCAATCTCTGGCGATGGGACGGTCGTTTCATTCCTTACCTGGCTGCCGCTTGCGCCCGGCGACAGTACTAACTACGACGTTTACTTGCGCAACCTGCAAACAGGTGCGGCTACGCTGGTGTCGCACGTTTCGGGATCTGCATCTGGCGGAAATTACAACTCGGGAGTGTATGGCAGTCCAGTTTCGGCGGACGGGCAACGTGTCGCTTTCACGAGTCAAGCCACCAATCTCACGGGCGATGCTGGGGTAAGTGGCTACAATATCTTTGTTACAGACACCGCTACTGGCCTTGTTTCGCTGGTATCCCGTGCCAATGGCGCGAGCGGAACTGCAAGCAATAATGCTTTTTATCTGGACATTGCTGCCTCCGGCCAATATGTCAGTTTTTATTCTTTCCAGCCACTCACCGCCGACGCCGCCGGACGAAACTCCATTTATCTCAGGGACGTTCAGGCGAATACGACGATACTGGTCTCCCGGGCGGACGGCGCGACCGGTGCCGCCGCCAATACCTGGACTGGCTTGTCGGGCGTATCCGCCAATGGCCGCTACGTTGTCTTCGACAGTGCGGAGAATCTTGCCGCGGGTGACAGCAATAATGGTGGTATAGATGTATTCCTGCGCGATACGGTGGATGGCACGACGAAGCTGATCTCCCGCGCCAGCGGTGCGGCCGGCGCCGGCGGCACGGGCGCGAGCTACTCCCCCAGCATATCCGACGACGGCCGCTATGTCGCTTTCTCCAGCGATTCGCCCAATCTGGTCGCCGGCGACACCAACAATACATCCGACATCTTCGTCCGGGACACCGTGGCCAACACCACCACCCGCATCTCCGTGGGCCTGGACGGCAGCCAGACCAGCTTTGGATTCAGCCAGTACGCCAAGATTTCCGGCGATGGCCACCACGTGGCCTTCTTCAGTACCGACACGCAAACGCTGGCGGGCATCGCGCCCAATGGCTACCTGCAGCTTTTCATGGCCACGCTCTCCGGCGCGCCGGATGCGCCGGGCATCGTTCGACTGGTGGATGACGTGCCGCTGTTCACCGGCAACATCGCCGCCGGCGGGTTGACCAATGACGCCACGCCCGGCGTGGTCGTCTCGCTCGCCAACGCCACGGCGGGCGATACCCTGACGCTGCTGCTGGATGGCGCCAGCATCGCCAGCACCACCCTCAACGCCGCTGACATCGCCGCCGGCAGCGTCACCCTGGCCGCCAGCGTCCCCACCGACGGCGCCCACATCTTCACCGCCACGCTGGGCAACAGCGGCGGCACCTCCGACCCCTCGGCGACGTTCGTGTTCAGGCTTGACACCGCCGGCCCCGCCATCAGTTCGCCCGACCTGGCGCCGGCCTCCGACACCGGCATCTCCGCCACCGACAACCTCACCAAGCTCGACACCCTGACCTTCACCGGCACGACCGAGGCCAATCTGAGCGTGGCGCTCTTTGCCGATGGCAAGCAGGTGGGCGCGGGCAACGCCGATGCCGCGGGCGGCTGGAGTATCACCACCACCCCGCTCGCCGCCGGCAGCCGTTCCGTCACCGCCATCGCCACCGATGCCGCCGGCAATGTCGGCACCTCCGGCGCGCTGACGGTAACGATCGACCAGACCGGGCCCAGCGTGCTGTTGCTGCGGACCAGCGATGGCAGCCTGACCTTTGGCGAGACCGCAGTGATCTATTTGGCCACTAGCGAGCAGGTGCGCGGCGTGGAAGCCGCGGACTTCACCGTCGCCGGGGGCAGTCTGGGCGCCCCGGCAGGCAACGCCAGTCTCCTCGGGTTCGGCTTCGGCTTGAGGCTACCCGACGGCACTTTCGAACCTCTCGGGATCTACCCTCCCGGCACGTTCTGGACCTCCACCTTCACCCCCACCGGCAACGCCAGCGGCAGCGCCACGCTGCAGCTGACCGGCGCCTATTTCGATGACGCGGGAAATGCGGGCAGCGCCTCCGGCCTCCTGACAATGGCCTACGACACCCGCCTGGTCACCGCGCAGCCGCCGGTGGACCCCAATGTCGTCACCGGCCCGCGCGACTTCACCATTTCCACCAACATCCCGCTCGTCGGCCTCGAAGTCAGCGATTTCTCCGAGAATATCGGCAACGTCACCAGCCTGACCGGCGGCCCTACCGCCTTCACCGGCACCTACACCCCCCCCGCCAACACCGAGGGCACGGCCACCATCTCCGTCAGCGGCGCCAACTACGCCGCCGGCAATGGCAGCCCGGGAGTGGACATCTCCTTCAACCTGAACGTGGACACCCTGGCCCCCACCGTCACCGTCACCACCTCCAACCAGCTCGTGAACGGCACCCAGACGGCGATCATCACCTATACCTTCAGCGAAGCGGTCACCGGGCTGGAGCAGGCCGATCTCGACGTGCTCGGCGGCGCGATCAGCGCCCCCACGGGCAGCGGCAAGATCTGGGAGGCCACCTTCACCCCCGGCCCGAACTATGAGGGCTTCGTCAGCGCCGGCATCAAGCCCTTCAGCTACACCGACCTCGCCGGCAACCCGGGCACCCCAGGCTCCAAGATCTTCAGGGTGGACAGCATCGCCCCGGTGCTCGGCTTCACCGGCATCGACATCGACTCCGGCCGCTCGACCACCGACCTCATCACCAACGACACCAACCTGATCTTTCTGGGCACGATCTCGGAGGCCGGCACGCTCAAGGTCGAGCAGCAGCTTCTGCCCGACGGCAAGTGGTCCACCCTGGACGCAGCGGCCGCGGTCAATCCCGGCAACATCAGCTTCGGCCCCACCACGGAGCTGACCGACGGCACCCGCCAGTTCCTCGCGACACCGACCGACATCGCCGGCAACATCGGCAAGGCGGTGACGCTGACGGTCACGACCGACACCAAGGCGCCCGCGGCACCCGAGCTGAGCGGCATCACCATCGACACCAACACGCCGGACGACCGCGTCACCTCCGACCACACGCTGTTCTTCACCGGCACCGCCGAGGCAAACAGCCTGGTCGTGCTGTCGCGAGACGGCAAGACGCTCGGCCAGGCCATCGCCGGCGCTGACCGCACGTTCATCATCGACGCCAGAAGCACCAACCTGCCCGACGGCACACTGCAATTCACCGCCACGGCGACCGATCTGGCCGGCAACACCTCCGCCCCCTCGGGCAAGTTCCAGGTCATCGTCTTCCCCGGCGACATCAAGCTCGACACCGGCCCGGTCTGGTACCAGACCCTGACCGGCGACTACGGCGATGACACGCTCACCGCGGCGGGCGGCTTCAACACCGCCCTGGGCGCCTATGGCGACGACCTCATCACCCTGGGCGGCTATGCCAACACCATCCTGGGCGGCGACGGCAATGACACGATCGATGCCGGCGAGGGCCTCGCCTCCATCGATGGCGGCGCGGGCGACGACCGCATCACCGCGCGCGGCTACAACAACACCATCCAGGGCGGCGCCGGCAACGACGTCATCAACGCCGGAGATGGCAATTCCCGGATCGATGGCGGCGCCGGCAACAACACCATCACCGTGGGCGGCTACAACAACACCATCCAGGGCGGCGCCGGCAATGACTTGGTCTACAGTGTCGACGGCAATTCCAGCTTCAACCTGGGCGATGGCAATAACGAGATCCACGCCCGCGGCTTCAACAACATCGTCACCTTGGGCCACGGCAACAACATCGTCGAGGATTTCGACGGCAACTCGACCATCACCGCTGGCAACGGCAACAACATCATCACCCTGCACGGCTTCAGCAACATCGTCACGCTGGGCAGCGGGGCGAACCTGCTGTTGCTGCTGGGCGGCGGCCACAACACCGTCACCACGACCGGCGGAGGCAACATCCTGCGCGCCGAGGGCAACGGCAACCTCATCACCCTGGGCGGCGACGCCGGCAGCAACACGGCCGTCTTCTCCGGCCCGCTCGCCGGCTACAGCTTCGCCCATCTCGACAGCCCGACCCGCGGCCACGGGCTGGCGGTGACCGCGACCGGGCCGGGCTGGACGCTCGACCTGTTCAACGTCGAGAAGCTGCAATTCGCCAATGGCGTGGATCTGGCCAACTACTCCGGCGCCACCCAGGGCCTGATGGCGCGGCTGGACATCCCCTCGCTCAACACCGGCGATGCGGCGGGCGACAACCTCACCGGCGTCGAGGGGCTGATCGGCAGCCACTTCGCCGATATTCTGGTCGGTGACGAGGGCGCCAACACCATCCTGGCAGGCCTCGGGGCCGACTACGTGGCCGGCGTGGGCGGGGCCGACAGCCTCTTCGGCGAGGGTGGCAACGACACGCTCGAGGGCGGCACGGGCGCCGACGCGCTGAATGGCGGCGATGGCTTCGACTTCGCCACCTACCGCACCTCCGCGGACGGCGTCACCGCGCGGCTTGACTACCCGGCGTTGAACACCGGCGACGCGCAGGGTGACACCTATTCGGGCATCGAGGGGCTGATCGGCACGGGCTTCTTCGACTTCCTGGTCGGTGATGATGGCGCCAACACCATCTACGCCGGCGGGACCTGGGACTACGTGGCCGGCAATGCTGGCAACGACCTGATCTTCGGCGAGGACGGCACCGACACGCTGGACGGCGGCACCGGCGATGACACGCTGGTGGGCGGCACCGGCGCCGACAGTCTGCTGGGCGGCGGCGGGATCGACTTCGCCAGCTACGCCACAGCGGCCGCAGGGGTCACGGCGCGGCTCGACTTCGCCTCGCTGAACACCGGCGACGCCGCGGGCGACAGCTACACCGCGATCAGCGGCCTGCTCGGCTCGGAATTCGCCGACACGCTGATCGGCGCCGGCGGAAGCCAGACCTTGTCTGGTGGCGCAGGCGGCGATGCGCTGGTCGGCGGCAAGGCGTCCGATACACTCTATGGCGGGGCAGGGGTGGATTTCTTCGGCTTCGCCGTGGAGGATTTCGAGGCCGGCGTCTGGGATGTGATCAAGGACATGAATGCCGGCGGCGAGGCGGACTGGTTCGTCACCTCGGGAATCGCCCGCCCGAGCATCTGGGCGCTGGACTGGCAAGGCGGCATTGTCGTTACCATTGCCGATGTCGGCTTCGGCAATGGCGGCGGCGGCGTGTTCATAGAGAACTTCACGGCGACGCAGTTCTGGAGCCAACTCTACACCCTGTAGGCGTGTTGCGGCCGGCAGGTTGAAGCATCGCCCGCTGCACGACGGGAGGCAGCGGTAGGGGAGGCGCGATCCGGTTTCGACCGAGGGATCGCGCTCCCCGCTTGTCAACTGACTGAGATGTTATAACATACCGGCGTCATTCCGGATGCCCTCATGTCTCCCCGCCTGAACCTGCTGCTGGTCCTCCTCGCCTTGCCCGCCCTTGCGCAGGAAACCGCCACCCTCCCCGACACATTGGTCCGCGCCCAGCGGCTGGACGCCGCGCGCCAAAACCTCTCCCCCGCACTCGGCGCCAGCGCCACCACGCTCGACCGCCCGACCATCGAAAGCCTGCCCGGCGGCGCCGATGCGTCGGTCAACGCCCTGCTGCTGCAAACCCCGGGCGTGGCTCTGGACGGCTTCGGCGAATTGCGCATCCGCGGCGAGCATCGCGGCCTGCAATACCGCCTCAACGGCATCACCCTGCCCGAGGGTATCGCCGGCGGTTTCGGAGCACTTCTCGATACCCGGTCGATCCAGACGCTCTCGGTCCTGACCGGGGCACTTCCCGCGCAGTTCGGCTACCGCACCGGCGGCGTCATCGACCTGACCTTGCGCAGCGCGGCCCAGGGCGAGGGCGGCCGCGTCTCGGTCTATGGCGGCTCGCGCGGGACGATCACCCCCAGCTTCGACTATGCCATCTCGACCCAGGGCTGGGACATGTTCGCCACCGGCAGCTATCTGCGCGCCGACCAGGGCACCGAGGGGCCGACCCGCGCCCGCACACCCATCCACAACCGCACCGAACAGGGCCGCGGGCTGTTCTACCTCTCCCGCGCACTGGATGACCGGACGCGGCTTTCCTTCATCTCCGGCGTCTCCTTCAATGATTTCCAGATCGCCAACACGCCGGGGCTGACGCCGGAATTCAACGCCTTCGGCCGCAACGCCTTCGACAGCGCCCGCCTCAATGGCCGGCAGAACGAGCGCAACATCTTCAACATCCTCGCGGCCCAGCACAGCCGCGACGCCTTCGATGTCCAGCTCGCCGCCTTCCAGCGCCACTCGCAAACGCAATACCGCCCGGACAGTGTGGGCGAATTGCTGTTCAACGGCGTCGCCTCCGATGTCCGCCGACGCTCCAACAGCTATGGCTTGCAGGGCGACAGCGCCTGGCGGGTGCATCCCGCGCACACCATCCGCATGGGCTTCTCGGTCATCGCCGACAGCACGCTGGCGCAGAACCGCTCGCTGACCCTGCCGCTGGACGCCGATGGCGAGGCGGTGGACGACCCCTTCGGCATTACCGACCGGCGCTCGCGCGTGGGTTGGACCTGGGGCGCCTATATCCAGGATGAATGGCGCATCGCCCCCACGCTCACGTTGAATTTCGGCGTGCGCGCCGATTACGTCGATGCCTATGTCAAGGCCGGCCAGGTCAGCCCGCGCGTCAACCTCGTCTGGACACCCAGGCCGGGCACCCGCATTGCCCTGGGCTATGCCCGCTACTTCACGCCCCCGGCGCAGGACCTGATCACCCCGGGCGGGCTCAACCTCTTCGCCAACACCACCGCGGCGCCGCTCAACACCACCAACAGCCGGGTCCGGCCGGAGCGCAGCCACTATTTCAACCTGGCCATTCAGCAGCGCGTCACCCCGCAACTCACCCTGGGCGTGGGCGCCTACTACAAGGATGCGCGCGATCTGCTCGACCTCGGCCAATTCGGCTCGGCCGTGGTGTTCACGCCCTTCAACTACCGGCGCGGCCAGGTCTATGGCGTCGAGGCCACCGCCGCCTGGCGCAGCCGCTATGTCGATGCCTATGCCAACATCGCCTTCTCCCGCGCGGTGGGACGCGAGATCAGCAGCAGCCAATTCAATTTCGACCAGGAGGAGCTGGACTACATCGCCCGCCGCCAGGTCCGGCTGGACCATGAGCAGATCATCACCGCCAGCGCCGGCGTGATCCTGCGCCCGCGCGAGGGGATGCGTGCCTCCGCCACCATGATCGTCGGCACCGGCCTGCGCCGGGGCTTCGCCAACAGCGAAGGCGTCGCCCCCTATGCCACCGCGAATATCGGGCTGGCGCAGGACTTCGTCGGCCCCGACGGCGCGGTCTGGACGGTGCGCGGCGATGTCCTCAATGTAACCGACACCGTGGCGCAGCTGCGCGACGGCTCGGGCATCGGCGTCGGCGCGCCGCAATTCCTCGCCCGGCGCGGCTTCTATGGCGGGCTGAGCCGAGCCTTCTGAGAGGAAATATGGCGTGATGCCGCCCGGCAGTGTTGACCGCGAGACCACCACTGGTCTTGCTGTTGATATCGGCAGGACGCACCGATGCGCGGGTACATTCGTTGCACCCGCTTCGCCAGCACCCTTCTCGTCAAGACACAGGACAAGGTGAATTCCTGCGGCATCGCCTGCATGCTGATGATCAACTTCAAGCCGAAGAGATGCCTGATGGCGGCGGGCATGGCAGCCGGCGCGGCGATCGCCGCCATCCCCATTCCCGGAGCCGCCTATAACGGCAATTCCTGTACTGACGCGCTCAGGCACCCCGCGGTGCTGGCAGGCTTGGCCTCGGCCGATGAGAATGCGCCTGGGTCGGGCCGAATGGCATGTGCGCCGCGGTGACGGCGGCAGTGTCAGCGGGTGGATCGTGCGCCGCCTGTGATTGCGCGTTAGCCTCCGCCATCAAGGAGCCCGACGCCATGCTGCCGACCCCGCAGAAACGCCCCGCCTTCGGCCGCGCCATGGCGGTCACCAACCACCCCGCCGCCTCGGCCGCCGCCGCCCAGATGTTGGCCGAGGGCGGCAGTGCGGTGGATGGCGCGGTCGCCGGCCTGCTCGCCCTTTCGGTGTGCGAGCCGATGATGGTCGGCCTGTTCGGCGGTGGCGTTCTCCATCTGCGCCGCCCCGATGGCAGGCACAGCGTCTATGACGGCCTGGCCACGGCGCCCGCCGCCGCCCACGCCACCATGTTCACCCCCGCAAAGCCGGATGAGCCGCTGGTGATCGAAGCCACGGGGCGGGCCAATATGGTCGGCCCGCTCTCGGTCGGCGTGCCGGGCAATCTGCTGGCCTGGTGCGCGGCGCTGGAGGCCGAGGGGCGGCTGTCGCTGGCCGACGTCATTCAGCCCGCCATCCGCCTGGCGCGACGCGGCTTCCGGGTCTCGCACTACCTCTCCGATTGCGCGGCGGAATGCGCCGCCGATCTGGCGCGCGATGCGGGGATCGCGGCGCTTTTCCTGCCAAATGGCCGGCCCGTGCCGGCGGGTGCCGTGCTGCGCAACCAGGCCCTGGCCGAGACGCTGGAGGCAATCGCGGCGCATGGCCCCGGGGTGCTGCATGGCGGCGGGGTGGGTGCCTCGGCGGCGGCCGACATCGCCTCGCGCGGCGGCATTCTGACCCTGGCCGATCTCGCGGCGCAGCGCGTGGTGGAACGGGCACCCATCACCGCCCGCTATCGCGGCTTCGAGGTGCTGGGGCCACCGCCCCCCTCGGCCGCCGGGGTGCATGTGGCGCAGATGCTGAACCTGCTGGAGGGTTTTGGTATCGCCGCCCTGGGCTTCGCCAACCCGGCCCGGCTGCATCTTCTGGCCGAGGCGCTGAAGCTGGCCTTCGCCGACCGCGCGGCCGCCACCGCCGACCCGGCCTTTGTCGAGGTGCCGGTCGCGCGCCTGATCTCAAAGGAATACGCCGCCCTGCGCCGGACCGAGTTGGACCCGGAGCGCGCCCGGGCCTGGTCGCCCGGGGTTTCGCCCGGTGAGGCGCATACCACCCACCTGACAGTGGCCGATGCCGAGGGGCGCATCGTGGCGGCCACCCACACCATCAATTCGCTGTTCGGCGCGCGCTTCCTGCTGGCCGAGACCGGGCTGATCCCCAACAACTACATGGCGCTGTTCAACCCCAGGCCCGGCCTGGCGAATTCGGTGGCGCCGGGCAAGCGCGTCACCACCTCGATGGCGCCGCTGATCCTGCTGAAGGAGGGCCGGCCCTGGGCGGCGCTGGGCCTGCCCGGCGGCCTGCGCATCTTCGGCAGCGCCATGCAGGCGGTGCTGAACCTGATCGACCACGGCATGGGCCTGAGCGAGGCGGTGGAGGCGCCGCGGCTATGGACCCAGGGCGGGCCGCTTGAGATGGAAGGTGGCTTCGACGATGCCACCCATGCCGCCATGGCGGCCATGGGCCACGCGGTGCTGAAGGTGCCGGTGGTGGCCGGCGGCATGTGCGCGATACGCTGGCATGGGGACGGCATGTTGGAAGGGGCAGCCTGCTGGCGTGCGGATGGCACGCCCATCGGCGTTTCGGGCGGGCCGGCACGGCCAGGGGTGCGGTTCTTTCCGGATGCGCCTTGAGGGGGGCGCTGCCCCGGACGCAACAGGGTAGCGGTTGGCGGCGCTCGAACCGGCATGGATCTGGGCCTGGATGCAAAGCTCGTCCCTGCGTCCAGCAGGCTGGTCTTGCGCATCCCACGCGCCGTTTTCATCCGGCCGAACCGTCGCCCGGCTTGCTTTCGCGGATGCTGGCTGATCTCATTCCCGGCATGTCGCGTGGTGCGGCCCCACACCCCGGCCGCCGGTGATCGAGGAGGTCGCCTCCACCAACGCGATCGAGAACCCAGCAAAGATGCGCCGCACCTCCGGCACATCATTCTGCCGAAGCAGCCATGGCCCCTGCAGCCCCGCCGGAGCCTCGGCCGGGGCGCCAAGCTCGTCGTGGCCTTACATCGCCGCCCCATGGTCGTCCTCGCAACCCCAACATGGCGGGGGGATGGGACCGGGTCTGCGGCCGACCACACCGCGCCAGGGCGGTCGGTGGTGGCGAGAGGTTGGAGGTCCCACCGGCGGGCGGCGCTGCGCCTGCGATCCCGTGCCGCTCAGGGGCGCACGCCAGGGCCGATCCGCCGGGCGGCGATGCCAAGGGTGGATCGATGAACCAGGCTGCGAAAATCGATCTGGCCTTGCCAATCCGCGCTTCAGCCGGCGCCGCGCCGCCTTCGCCGAGGCATCGCAGCACAGCGACTTCGCCGACGCTGGTCATTTTCGTCGGTGGGGGCAGCGATTCGAAGTCCGGGATCGTCTCGGGCTTTGAGGATTCCTTGGCTGGCCCGCAGGCACCATCGCCTCCGGGCTCAGATCACTGAACATCGATCCCGTCTGACGATCCGCACCGCGCATGAAAACACCTCCAGCCCAGGTCAAAAGCGAATCACCTCACATCCGATTTGGGGAGACGAATTTCCGAAGCCTGCTAGAGCCATGTCCAGGCGCCGCCGGCGGCATTGCTTGCGACGGCGGCACCGAGAAAGGAGATGCCGCGCACGCCCTCGGCAACACCTGGTACCAGCAGGGCCGCGGGGTCGGGTGCGCGGCCCTCGATCCGCGCGGCGATCTGCTCGGCAACGTCGCGATAGATCTGCGCAAAGGCTTCGATGTAGCCCTCGGGATGGCCGGCCGGGATGCGCGTAGCGCGCTCTGCGGCCGGGCTCAGCCCCGCGGCGCCGCGGGACAGGATGCGCGGCGCCTCGCCGAGCGGGGAGAAGCGGAGCAGGTCCGGCTGCTCCTGCGCCCATTCCAGCCCGCCCGTCTCGCCATATACCCTGAGGCGCAGGGCGTTTGCGTGGCCGGGCGCGACCTGGGAGGACCACAGCATGCCGCGCGCGCCGCCCTCAAAACGCAACAGCATCTGCGCATCGTCATCGAGCCGCCGGCCCGCGACGAAGGCGGTGAGCTGGGCGGCCACGCGCTCCACCCGCAGCCCCGTGACGAATTCGGCGATGTTGTGGGCGTGGGTTCCCAGATCGCCCAGCGAGCCGGCCGGACCGGCCTCCGCCGGGTCTATCCGCCAGGCCGCCTGCTTCTGGCCGCTGGCCTCCACCGGTGTTGCGAGCCAGTCCTGCGGATACTCGACCTGGACCACGCGAACCGCGCCTAGCCTGCCTTCCGCGACCATGGCGCGCGCCTGGCGCACCATGGGATAGCCGGTGTAATTGTGCGTCAGCGCGAAGACGCGGCCGCTGGCGGCCACCGCCTGCACCAGGTCCCGCGCATCGTCGATCGTCGTTGTCATCGGCTTGTCGCAGATGACGTGGATGCCGGCATCGAGCAAGGCGCGCGCGATGGCGTGGTGGCTGGCATTGGGCGTGACGATGGCGACCGCGTCTACGCCGTCCGGCCGCGCGGCCTCGGCCACGGCCATTGCGCGGAAATCGGCATAGGCGCGGTCGGGCGCGATGTGCAGAGCCAAGGCGGAACGCCGGCCGCGCTCCGCATCGCGGGAGAAGGCGCCGGCCACCAGCTCCCAGCGGTCATCCAGGCGGGCCGCCGTGCGGTGCACCGCGCCGATGAAAGCGCCCTCGCCGCCGCCGACCATGCCGAGCCGTAGCCGCCGCGCGACGCTTGCGGCCGCCATCTCAGCCGATCCCGAGCAGGCGCCGGTTGGCCGCCTCATCCGTGCCCGCGGCGGCGAAATCATCGAAGGCGCGTTCAGTCACGCGGATGATGTGGTCCGCGATGAAGGCTGACCCTTCGCGCGCCCCGTCCTCGGGGTGCTTCAGGCAGCATTCCCACTCCAGCACCGCCCAGCCCGCGAAGCCGTATTGCGCGAGCTTGGAGAAGACGCCGCGGAAATCCACCTGCCCGTCGCCGAGCGAGCGGAACCGCCCCGCGCGCTCCACCCAGGGCAGGTAGCCGCCATAGACGCCCACGCGCCCGTTCGGGCGGAACTCGGCATCTTTCACATGAAAGGCACGGATGCGCGGGTGATAGATGTCGAGGAAGGCCAGGTGGTCGAGCTGCTGCAGCACGAAATGGCTCGGGTCGTAGAGGATGTTGCAGCGCGGATGATGGCCGACCGCCTCCAGGAAGCGCTCGAAACTCGCGCCGTCGTGCAGGTCCTCCCCCGGGTGGATTTCGTAGCAGAGATCCACGCCCGCATCCTCGAAGGCATCGAGGATCGGCCGCCAGCGTCGCGCAAGCTCGGCGAAGGCCGTCTCCACCAGGCCCGCAGGTCGCTGCGGCCAGGGATAGATGAAGGGCCAGGCCATCGCGCCGGAGAACGTGGCATGTGCCGTGAGGCCGAGGTTGCGCGAAGCGCGCGCCGCCAGCTTCAGCTGCGCCACAGCCCATTCCTGCCGCGCTTGCGGATTGCCGCGCAGCGCGGCAGGAGCGAAGCCGTCGAAGGCCTCGTCATAAGCGGGGTGCACGGCCACGAGTTGGCCCTGCAGGTGGGTGGAGAGCTCCGTCACCTCGATCCCATGGCGCGCGAGTGTGCCGCGCAGGTCGTCGCAATAGGCGGCGCTTTCCGCCGCGCGTCCGAGGTCGAACAGGCGCGCATCCCACGAGGGGATCTGCACGCCCTTGTAGCCGAGCGAGGCAGCCCAGCGCGCGATGGAGTCGAGCGAATTGAAAGGCGCCTCATCGCCCGCGAATTGCGCCAGGAAGATCCCCGGTCCCTTCACTGTCCGCATCATGCCGTCTCCCATTCCCGCCGCATGAAGGCCAGCGCCTCGGCCGCAAGGGTGAATTCGTCCTCGAACATCCGCCGCCAGATCCGCGTCGCGGCCGACAGGGCCGGCAGGGCAAGACCGAAGGCCTCGACGATCAGCGGCGCCTGGTAGCCGGCGGCCTTGAGCGCCGAAAAATTCTCCCGCCAGCGCACCTGGCCGAGGCCGGGCGTGGAGCGGTCATTCTTCGAGACATGCACCAGCACAATCCGGTCGGCATGGGCGGCGATGGCGGTGGCCACGTCCTTCTCCTCGATATGCACGTGGAAGGTGTTATAGAGCATATCGGCATCGGGGGCGACGCCCCTGCGGAAGGCGGCCGCGTTTGCTCTCCAGAAGCGCGCCCACCAACCTGGAGACACTGGCTGCGGTGTAGTGCTCGAGGCCGTCGTTACCGCAAATTGAGTTGTTCAATTGGCCAGATGCGAGCTGCCTACCCAGGGCCTGCAGCGACACTGGATCTCCGAGATATCCGAGCGTCGGCGCCATGTAGCCTTCACTAGTCTCCGTTCTCGCCGTCCATGGCCACATCCCGAGTGTGCAATAGCTGTAACGGGCGCTGGCCTCTGATTCCCGTGAGGCAAGAGCCACTGCGACAGAATCATCGCAGCAGCGTTCCGGCCAGGACAGTATGCTGCGATCTCTTCCGTCTTCGACCGCCGCCAAGATCAGATTCATTATTGAACGGCTAACATCCGGCTGATTTCAGTTTTTTCGTCATCAGAGCGTAATTAATATCGGATCTTGACAGTTGTAATACCTAAATGGCGTATAATTTCTTCAATTTTTCTTCACATTCGAGGCGATCAACAAATAGCACTTACGAACGGCCTTGGTGGATGAGGCCAAATTACGAAGATCGTGAAAATCCAACACGTCATGGTCCATCCCTACCGCCGCCGTGATGACGAAATCCAGTACAACGTCTGTCCCAAAATCCGTATTTTTGAAAGCGACAAAGTCGATGCCATTCTCGGTTCGCAGTTGATCGGCAAAGGCCCGTTCAATCACCTGCCGCACAGCCCCCAAATGGGCGTTGATGGTGTTGTTATTTGTGTTGTTGTCTTTCAAGGCATCGCGCCATTTCCGCGCATCCGCAGTTGTCACGCACTTGGCGTCAGCATGGCCGAGACAGGGAGTGTGTGCCCACGGACCGCGAAAAACGCTAGGTATTTGCTGGGCGCCAGCTTGAAGGCCGGCCTCAGAGGGTGCTGGTGCCGATTCGGGGAATTGAACCCCGGACCTACTGATTACGAATCAGTTGCTCTACCCCTGAGCTAAATCGGCGGGCGGCCTCTGATAGCGGCACTCCGCCCGGCGGGCAACAGCGGCAGCGAAGCCACCCGCGCGATTGTCACGACAAACCGCCGCCCCAACCCGGTCTCGCAGGAAACCCATTCGCCGAACCTTCGTTATCGACATGCGCCCCGGCCCGACCGACCGGCGCGCCGAGATCCGGCTGCACATGGCCAGCGGCATCGTGGCCTATCTCAGCGCGCCGATGTGGCTGGTCTTCCTGCTGCTAGGGCTTGGCGTCTCGGCCGAGGCGCATTTCCTTCGGCCGGAGTATTTCCCCAGCGGCCACACGCTGTTTCCGCTCTGGCCGGTGAGGCATTCGGCCTTTATGGCGGCCAGATGGTGCTGGGGCTGCTGCTGCTCGGCCTCGCCTTGCGGATCAACCCGCTGCTGGCGGCCTGGATGAGCCCGGTGCTGCTGGGCCTGGTCCTGGCGCCGGCGCTGGTGATGGCCAGCGGCAGCGCGGGCTTGGGCCTTTGGCTGCAGCGTCGGGGGATCCTGGCGACGCCGCCGGAGGATAGGCCCGGGCCTGTACTGCAGGCCGTTTCCCTGCCGCCGCCGCCGCCGGGGCCGGTGCTTCGCGTCCAACGCGAAATGGCCGAGGCGTGAGGGCGCCTCAGCCCAGTCCTGGGGTGGCCCGGCGCAGCACCTCGAAGCTGGCGCGAAGCCGGGCGGCGCCCTCTCCCTGCGCCGGTTCGCGCAGCGCCTCGAACAGCCTGGTCTTGACGAAGAAACGCCAATGCACCGGCAGGGCGGCCAGGATCGCCGTCATCTCGGCATAGGCGTCCGGCGGCCAGATCGCCTCGAAGGCCTCGCGCTCGGGGCCGAAGCGGAAATGGGCGGTGGACTCGCCCAGGCGCAGCCTGGCGCGCAGCGCCTGGGTGGCGGCCTCGTCCAGCGCCCCATGGCGGATCGCCACGCCATATTCCGCCTCAGCTGAGGCCGCGGTGACATAGCCGCGCTGGACATCGCGCAGCACCCGCTCGGGCTCGCGTTCCAGCGGGCTGCCCCGCCCGCCGCCGCCTGGCGAGTGGATGTGCAGGACGTCGCCCGGGTCCATGGCCACGATGTCGGTGTTGCCCAGCACCCTCTCGCGCGGGGTTCCGGGGTTGAGGACGAAGTCCGAGGGCTTGCCCGGCATGCCGCCGAGAATGCCCCAGGGGCGGAAGCGGCAGCGGTCGCGGTTGCGCGCGGTCACCCGCGAATTGGGCGCGAAGACCTGGAAATCCATCGCCGTGCCGAGACCCCCGCGCCAGCGCCCGGCGCCGCCGGAATCGGGCATCAGCCCGTAGCGCAGGATGCGGACGGGCACCTCGGTCTCGGTGATCTCGATGGGGGTGTTCTTGAGGTAGGCGGCGTCGGCGCCCGAGCCATTGGTGCCGTCGCGGTCGGGCGAGCCGCCGGCGCCGCCGACAATGGGGTTGATCGCCGCCAGCACGCTCTGCCGGGTGCGGTTGTCGGTGGTCATGACGTTCACGATCGAGCTGCTGCCGGCCGGCGCCGCGGGCATGCGCGCGGGCGCCGCCATGCCGAAGGCGCCAAAAATCAGGCTGCGCAGCCGCCCGCAGGTCAGGCTGCGCATGCCCACGGCGGCGGGGAAGCCCGGGTTGAGCACCGTTCCCTCCGGCACGATGCAGGTGAAGGGCCGGGTCAGGCCGGCGTTCAGAAGGATCTGCGGGTTGAGCGAGTAGAGCACGTAGTAGACGCCCACCAGCAGCAGCGTGTGGCGCGGGTCATTGCCGGTGGGCACGTTCAGGGCCGAGGTCAATTGCGGGTCGGTGCCGGTGAAATCGAGAATGGCCTCGGGCCCACGGATGCGAAGCGTGAGCACGAGGCGGGCAGGGTTGCCGCCCACCGAATCTTCGTCGCAGTAATCGGCAAAACTGTAGTCGCCATCGGGGATGGAGCGGAGCACCTCGCGCGCCTGGTGCTCGGCATAATCCAGCAACCCGGTCAGGCCCTGGCGGAAACGCGCGATGCCGAATTTGGCGATCATCGCGCGGACACGGCGCTCGCCGGTGTGCAGCGCGCCGGTGAAGGCTTTCAGGTCGCCCAGATTCTGCTCGGGCTTGCGGACATTGAGCAGCATCACGCGCAGCAGCTCGTCGTTCAGCACGCCCTCGCGATACATCTTCATCGGCGGGAAGCGGATGCCTTCCTGATGGATTTCCGTCAGGCTGCGCGACAGGCTGGCGGGTACGGCACCGCCCATATCGGTGTTGTGGATATGGCCGGTGGCGTAGGCCACGATCTCGCTTTCGTGGAAGATCGGTTTCCACATATGCAGGTCGGGCGCGTGGGTCGCGAGGAAGCCGCTATAGGGGTCGTTGGTAAAGCCAATATCGCCGGGCGCGTAGTCGTCAATCATGCGGATGGCGCGGCCGTAATACAGGCCGGGATACCAGGTGGCGCCGAGATCCATCGGCACCGCCACGACATTTCCGTCCGGGTCGGTGATCTGCACGGTGAAGTCCTCGGTCTCCTTCACGAAGGTCGAGTGGGCGGTGCGGTAGAGGGTGTAGGCCATGTTCTCGGCCGCCGCGCGGGCATGGTTGGCGAAGATTTCGAGCGTGACCTTGTCCATCACACGGCCTCCAGCTGGATGTTGCCGAAGGCGTCGACCCAGGCCGAGAAACCCTCGGGGATGCAACTCGTCGCATCCTCCTGCGCCACCACGGCGGGGCCCATGAAGCGGTGGCCGTGGCGCAGTGCCGCGCGGAGATAGAGCGGCATGGCGCGGCGCGCGCCGGCGTGGAAAACCTCGACCATGCGCTCGGGCGTGGCGGTGTCCGCGGCCAGAGGTTCGGGGGGGAAGACCGGGGGCGGGGTGGCGCCCGCGATGACCAGGCGGAGGTTGACCAGCTGCACCGGCGCCGCGGGGTCGGCGAAGGCATAGACGGCCTCGTGGCGGGCGTGGAAGGCGTCACGCATCGCGGCCATGTCGCCGTCCTGCATCCAGGCCGGCTGCAGGGGGACGTCGAGTTCGAAGGACTGGCCATGGTAGCGCATCTCGGCCGAGAGGCTGATGGCCGCATCGCCCACGAAACGCTGTTCGTCGCGCAGCCAGGCTTTTCCGCGCGCTGTGAGATCGGCCAGGGCCGCGCGCAGGGCCGGCAAGCCTTCCTCGTCCAGGTCGAGGAAGAGGGTGCGAACGAAATCATTCTTCACGTCGGCGATCAGCCCGCCCAGGGCGCTGACCACGCCCGGCCGCCTCGGGATCATCACCCGCGTCATGCCCAGTTCGCTGGCGAGGAGGCAGCCCAGCATGGGGCCGGCGCCGCCGAAGGGCATGAGGGCGAAGTCGCGCGGGTCCACCCCATGGCGGGCCACCAGCTTGTTCACCTCGGCGAACATCGAGGAGATCGCGACATCGATGATCGCCTCGGCCGTCTGCTCCAGCCCCAGGCCGAGTTGCTCGGCCAGCCGCCCCACCACCGCATCGGCCCGTGCCCGGTCGAGCCCCACCGCCGAATAGGCCAGCGGCGTGTGGCCGAGATAGCCGCAGACGGCCATGGCGTCGGTGATGGTCGGCCTGTCGCCGCCGCGCCCGTAGCAGGCAGGGCCGGGGGTGGAGCCGGCACTCTCCGGCCCCACCTTGAGCACGCCAAAACCATCCACCCAGGCGATCGAGCCGCCGCCATCGCCGATCGAGCTGACCGAGACGGAGGGGATGTGCAGCGGGAATTCGCCGATCATCTCGCCGGTGCCGAATTGCGGGGCGCCGTCGATGACCAGGGCGACATCGGCTGACGTACCGCCGATATCGAGGGTGAGCGCGTTCGCCACCCCGGCCTGCCGCGCCAGGAAGGCAGCACCCATCACGCCCGAGGCGGTGCCCGACAGCAGCATCCCCACGCAGGCGGTGCGGCCCAGCGACGCGGCCATGATGCCGCCGTTCGACTTGGTGATCATCGGAAGCGCCGGCACGCCGCGCGCCGCCAGCGCCTCCTCCAGCCGGGCCAGGTAGGTGTCGATGCGGGGATGGACATAGCCGTTGAGGATGGCGGTGGTGGTGCGCTCGTATTCGCGGATCACCGGCCAGATCGCGGCCGAGCCGAAGACGAAGAGGCCGGGTGCCGCCTCGCGGATGGCAGCCTCGGCGGCCTGCTCATGCGCGGGGTTCCGCCAGGCATGCAGCAACGCGATGATGATGCCATGGGCGCCGGCGGCCTCGGCCGCGCGGGCGGCGGCCCGGACGTCGTCGAGGTTCAGCGGCTCGGCCTCAGAACCATCGGAGAGAATGCGGCCGCGGGCGGAGAATACTCGGTCGCGCGGGACCAGCGGCTCGGCGCGCGAGCAGAACAGGCTGTAGACCTCGGGCATGCGCAGGCGGGCGAGTTCGATGACATCCTCGAACCCCTTGGTTGTAAGCAAGGCCAGTTCGGCGCCCTTGCGCTGGATGACGGTGTTGATGCCGACCGTGGTGCCGTGGACGAAGGCGGCGAGCGTCTCCGGCGAAAGGCAGTGGCCGGCCTGCAACCGCTCCAGCCCCTGCATCACCTCGCGGCCCGGCTCTTCCGGCGTGGTCAGCACCTTCAGCGTGGTGAGTTCCCCCGTCGCCTCGTCCATCGCGCAGAAATCGATGAAGGTGCCGCCGATATCCACGCCCAGACGCCACGCCATGTGCCACCCCCTGCCATGCCCCCGCAATCTCACAGCCGCCGGCCCTGCCGTCCATGGTGGACAGGGGCGCTGCCGCATCGCTAGCCTGGGGTTTCCTCGGCGGTGGCCGATGGTCGTCGTTCTGCGTCGCGCTCTTGCCCTGTGACCCGGCGCGCGCCCTGGCGGCGTAGCGGGTGGCGCCTCAGCCTGACCCCGACCGCCACCCCTCGCTCTACTCCCCTTGGCCCGCCAGCGCCGCCGCCACCGCCTGCTCCAGCGCGCCCTCGGTGAAGGGCTTTTCCAGCACCGCTATGCCGGGGCCGGCCTGCTGTGCCCTGCTGCCATTGAGATAGACATGCGGGATGAAGCCATCGCGCAGGATACGCGCCAGGGCGCCGGCGCCGCTGCCCTCGCGCAGGCCGTTGTCGAGCAGGATCAGGCCAGGCCGCTCGCGCGCCGCCGCCGCGACGGCGCCGGCCTCGGTGCCTTCCACGCCCATCACCGCATGACCCAGACGGCGCAGCACCATCCCCAGAAGGATGGCGATCACCGGCTCGTCCTCCACGATCAGCACGCGTGCCATCAGCCTGCCCTGCCCCCATTCCCCGCCCGTGGCGAAGCGAGGCAACCTAGGCGCCACCCGGGGGAATGGCGAGAATCGGCAACTACGCATTGCCATGCGCGTCGATATGCCGTGCGAAACCCGGCGGATGTGTTACACTCCTCGTCTCAGCTTCACCGGGGCATCTGCCTCCGTCATGGGATGGGTCGTGTCTTCCGCCATCCCCTCCGCCGTGTCTGCCACGCCGATGATCGTAGCGATCGGCGCCTCCGCCGGCGGCCTGGAGGCATGCCGGCAGTTCCTCGAGGCCCTGCCCCCAGCCACCGGCCTCGCCTTCATTATCGTCCAGCATCTCGACCCCACGCATGAGAGCCTGCTGGTCGAGTTGCTCGGCTCTCACACCAGCCTGGCGGTCAGCCAGGCCAGCAACGGCACGCGGATCGAGGCCGAGCACCTCTACATCATCCCGCCCGGTGCGGCGCTGGCGGTGCGCCAGGGCGTGCTGCGGCTCTCGCCCCCGGCCGAACGGCATGGTGCCCGCCTGCCCTTCGACTTCCTGTTGCGCTCACTGGCCGAGGGTGCCGCAGGGCGCAACATGGCGGTCATTCTCTCGGGCAGCGGCGAGGACGGCACCAAAGGCGCGCTGGCGCTGCGTGCCCGCGGCGGCTTCGTCATCGCCCAGGAACCGACCGAGGCCGGCTTCGACGGCATGCCGCGCGCCGCCATCGCCGCCGGCGCCACCGACCTCGTGCTGCCCATTGCCGCCATGGCCGCGGCCCTGCTGGCCCGCGCCAAGCGCCCGCCCGACCCTGGCGAGGATGGCCCGCTGGACGCCATCATGACGCTGCTGCGAAGTCGCACCGGCCATGATTTCAGCCTCTACAAGCCCGGCACCATGCTTCGCCGGATCGAACGACGGATGGGGATGGCAGGGAGCCGGGACCTGGCCGCCTATCTCGCCATGCTGGAGCGCGATGCGGCGGAGGCGGCCCAGCTGGCAAAGGATCTGCTGATCCACGTCACGGGATTTTTCCGCGACCCCGCGGTCTTCGAACTGCTGTCGAGCCGCATCATCCCCGACCTGCTGGCGGCGCACCCCGCGGGCCAGCCCATTCGCATCTGGGTGGCCGGCTGCAGCACGGGCGAGGAAACCTGGTCGCTGGCGATGCTGTTCCGCGAGGCGATCGCCGCTTCCGGCCAGGAAATCCGGCTGCAGATCTTCGCCTCCGACAAGGATGCGGAGGCGGTGGCGACGGCACGCCAGGCGCGCTACCCGCTCAGCATCTCCGGTGATGTGACGCAGCCCCGGCTGGCCCGCTTCTTCCTGCGCGAGGAGGATGCCTGGGCGGTGGGGCCGGAGCTGCGCGGCCTCGTCGTCTTCACCGTGCAGGATGTGCTGGCCGATCCGCCCTTCTCCAAGCTCGACTTCGTCTCCTGCCGCAACCTGCTGATCTATCTCAAGCCGCCGGCCCAGGCGCGGGTGGTGGCGATGTTCCACTTCGCGCTGCGGCCGGGCGGGATATTGCTGCTCGGTGCCTCCGAGGCACTGGGGCAGGGCGAGCCGGCCTTTACCATGCTGGCCAAGGCCGAGCGTATCTGGCGCCGGGGCGAGCGTGAGAAGACCCCCGCCGCGCCACCCTGGATCCCCACCGGCGATGGGGTACGCCCAACCCCGCGTGGCGCCCTCGCCACCCGCCAGGACAGGCTGGCCGAGCTGTGCCGCCGCCTGGTGCTGCAATACCACGCCCCCGCCGCCGTGCTGCTGGACGCGCAGGCCCGCTGCCTGCATTCGCTGGGCAACACCGACCGCTATCTGCTGCACCCGCCCGGTGCCGCGACGCAGGAGCTGCTCTCGGTCGCGCGCCCGGCGCTGCGGGTGCGGCTTCGCGCGGCGCTGGCGCTGGTCAAGGCCCTGGGTGGCATGGCGCCGGTGGTCGATGGCCGGCAGGCGCCGATCCTGGAACTGCGCCCGATCACCGATGGGGGTGAGCGCCTGCTGCTGCTCAGCTTCATCGAACCCGGCCCGGTCCTGAACGGGCCGCCGCGCGGCAAGACGGCCGAGCGGCCGCGCATCGCGGCCCTCCAGCTTGAACTGGAAACCACCCGGGCCGAGCTGCGCGGCGCCATCCAGGCGCTGGAATTCTCGGCCGAGGACCAGCGCGCGGTGAATGAGGAGGCGCTTTCGGTCAATGAGGAATACCAGTCCACCAATGAGGAACTGCTGACCTCGAAGGAGGAGCTGCAATCGCTCAACGAGGAGCTGACCGCGCTGAACGGCCAGTTGCAGGAGACGCTGGAGCACGCGCGCACCATGTCGAACGACCTGCAGAACGTGCTCTACAGCACCGATGTGGCGACGCTGTTCCTGGACACCCAGCTGCGCATCCGCTTCTTCACCCCGGCGACGCGCGCGCTGTTCAGCGTGCTGCCCGGCGATATCGGCCGGCCACTGGCCGACCTGCGCTCGCTCGCCATCGACACGACGCTGTTGGACGACGCGGCCTCGGTGCTGGCGGGCTCAGCCGAGCATGTGCAGGAGATCGCGACCCCCGCCGACGCCTGGTACAGCCGCCGCGTGCTGCCCTATCGCGGGCAGGACGGCGCGGTGGAAGGCGTGGTGATCACCTTCACCGATATCACCGCGCGGCGCCGGACGACCCAGGCGCTGCGCGAGGCGACGGCGCTGGCCGAGCGTGCGAGTGCGGCCAAGACCCGCTTCCTCAGCGCCGCCAGCCATGATCTGCGCCAGCCGCTGCAGACGCTGACCCTGCTGCAGGGCCTGCTGGCGCGCGGTGTGACGGAGGGCGAGCCGGCGCAGCTCGTCGCCATGCTGGAGCCCACGTTGGCGGCGATGTCGGGCATGTTGAACACGCTGCTGGACATCAACCAGATCGACGACGGCACCATGCAGGCGGCGCCGGTGGATTTCGCGCTCGGCCCGCTGCTGGAGCGGCTGGCGCGCGAATTCGGCTACCTGGCGGAGGCGCGCGGCCTGGCGCTGCGCGCGGTGCCCTGCTCCCTGGCCATCCGCAGCGACCCGCATATGCTGGAGCAGGTGCTGCGCAACCTGCTCTCCAACGCGCTGAAATACACCTGCGCCGGCCGCGTACTCCTGGGCTGCCGCAGGCAGGGGAAGAAACTTCGCATCGAGATCTGGGACACCGGCGTGGGCATCGCCGAACACGAACTGGGGGTGATCCTCGAGGAGTTCCACCAGCTCGACAACGCCGCCCGGCAGCGGGAGAAGGGGCTGGGGCTGGGGCTGTCCATCGTGCGCCGCTTCGCCGATGCGCTGGGCCACCGGCTGACGGTGCGATCCAGGCCGGGCCATGGCTCGGTCTTCGCCATCGCCATCCCCCTGGCGTCGCTGACGACGGAGCCGGAGCGCGCGGCGGCGGCGCCCATCGCGCGCCGCACCGGCACCATCCTGGTGGTGGAGGACGATCCTGATCTGCGCGCATTGCTGGTGCGCATGCTGGAGGCCGAGGGCCATCACTGCTTGGCCGCCGCCGATGGCGACGCCGCCCTGGCGCTGGACGCGCTGCGCGGGCTGCGGCCGGACCTGCTGCTGACCGACCACAATCTGCCCGGCGCGCTGGACGGGCCGCACCTGGCCGGCGCGCTGCGCGCCCGCTTCGGCGAGGCGCTGCCGGTGGTCATCCTGACCGGCGAGGTCACCATGACGGCGCTGCGCGAATTCGCCCGGCTGGAATGCGAGCTGCTGCACAAGCCGGTGAAGGCGCACGACCTCATCGCAGTGCTGCAACGCATGCTGCCGCCGCCCGGCCCCCCCGCCACGCCAGCCGCGCAGGCGGCGCTGATCCACCTCGTCGACGATGATGGGCCGCTGCGCGCCGCGCTACGCCTGGCGCTGGAGGCTGAGGGCCATGCGGTGGCCGAGCATGGCAGCGCCGAGGCCTTCCTGGAGAGCTACCAGCCCGGCACCGCCGCCTGCCTGTTGCTGGACGGCAAGCTGCCCGGGATCAGCGGCGTGGCGCTGCTGGCGCGGCTGCGCGCCGGCGGCGATGCGGTGCCCGCCATCCTGATGACCGGCTTCAGCGATGTACAATCGGCCGTGGCGGCGATGCGCGCAGGCGCCTCGGACTTCATCGAGAAGCCGATGCACGCGGCCGCCCTGCTGGGCTGCATCGCCCGCGCCATGGAGCGTGCGACCGATCATGGCAAGCTGGCGGCCTGGCACGAGGATGCAGCCCAGCGCATCGCCCTGCTCACGCCCCGGCAGCACGCGGTGATGCAGCGGGTGCTGGCCGGCGAGCCGAGCAAGAACATCGCCTCCGACCTGGGCATCAGCCAGCGCACGGTGGAGGCGCACCGCGCCGCCATCATGCGCCGCACCGGCGCCACCTCGCTGCCCGCCCTGGCCCGGCTGGCGGTCGCGGCCACGCCGTAGGTAGATTCCGAGGCTGCCAAGCGGCCCCCCTCCCCGCCAAGCTGCCAGCATCGTGGGGGCACCCGCGCCGAAGAACGACGCGGGAGCAGAGCCAGTGCCGACAGAGCAACTTTCAAACGGCTTCGCCAACCGTAACGGCGGCAATGGCCCGCTGCATGGCCGAGCCCTGCCCCAGGGTGGCGGCCCCAACCATCCCGCGGATGCCGCGCTGGGCCACGAATTGCGGACCCTTCGCCGCAGCCTGGGCTGGACGCAGAAGACGCTGGCAGGGATGGTCGGCGTGACCGGCGCGCAGCTGCACCGCTATGAAACCGGCGCCACCCGCGTGGCGGCCAGCCGGCTGACGGCGCTGGCCGATGCTATGGGGGTGAGGGCCGACAGCCTGACCGGCGCCCATCGCGAGCAGCCCCCTGCCCTGCCGGCATCGCTGCGGCCGATCGAGGCGGCCGAAGACGTCCTGACCCTGCTCGAACTCTTCTCGCGCATCTGCGACCCCAGGCAGCGCGGGGCCGTCATCGCCATAGCGCGCACCCTGATCGATCCGGCCGAGGCCCCGACCGGGGAGGAATGAGCGCGCGGGCTCACGGCGTTGCGTCGGGGCGGGAATGGCGCGAGCATGCCATCCAAGGGTCATGAAGGCCCATCACGTCCAGACGGAAACGCCCATGTCCCCGGAAATCCTCGCCCAGCTCGCCCCCACCGGGAGCTTGCGGGCCGGTATCAACCTCAGCAATTTCCTGCTCGTCACCGGCCGCACGGCGGAGGGTGACCCGCAGGGCGTCTCGCCCAGCATGGCCGCCGCGATCGCCGCCCGGCTGGGCGTGCCGGTCACCTATGTGCCCTACCCCCGCCCCGGCGAGTTGGCCGATGCGGTGGACAGCGGCGCCTGGGATATCGGCCTGATCGGCGCCGAGCCGCAACGCGCCGAGAAGATCGCCTTCACCGCGGCCTATGCCCAGATCGAGGCGACCTATCTGGTCCCGGCCGGCTCGCCCATCACCGGGATCGCCGAGGTGGACCGGCCGGGCATCCGCATCGCGGTCACCGCGCGGTCGGCCTATGATCTGTGGCTGGAGCGCAACATCCAGCACGCCACGCTGCTGCGCACGGAGACGCTGGATTCGGCGCTGACGCGCTTCGTGGAGGAGAAGCTGGAGGTGCTGGCCGGGCTGCGCCCGCGGCTGATCACCGACCTCGAAAAACTGCCTGGCGCGCGCATCCTGGAGGGCCGCTTCACCGCCGTGCAGCAGGCCATCGGCACCGCGCGGAAGAACGCCGCCGCCGCCGCCTGGCTGCATGATTTCGTGGAGGAGGCGAAGGCCAGCGGCATGGTGGCGGGCTTCATCGCCCGGCACGGCGTGCAGGGGCTTTCCGTCGGCGATCCGGCCTGAACGAGAATAGGGGAGAACACGCCATGGCATCGCGCATCGTGGTCGTCACGCAATCGATGGTGGATGAGGAGGTGGTGCGCGAGATGGCGCCCGATGGCTTCGAGCTGCTGGTCGCCAAGCCTGCCTCGCCGGGCTGGCAGGAGGCGATGGCGGGTGCCGACTACCTCGTGGGCTTCGCCGACATGCTGGTGAAGGATGAGCTGTTTGCCATCGCACCCAGGCTGCGGCTCGTGCAGGTGCTCAGTGCCGGGTATGACCGGGCCGATCTGGCCGCGGCGCGCCGTGCCGGGGTGCCGCTGTGCAACAATGGCGGCGCCAATTCGGTGGCGGTGTCGGAACACGCGGCTCTGCTGATGCTCGCGGTGTCGCGCCAGCTCATCAGGCAGCACGCCAATGTCGTGGCCGGGCGCTGGCGCGGCAATTCCACGCCCCGGCTGCATGAGGTGCGCGGCAAGGTGCTGGGCATCATCGGCATGGGCACCATCGGCAAGAAGGTGGCAAGGCTGGCCCAGGCCTTTGGCATGCCCGTGCACTACTACGACATCAACAGGCTGCCGGAGGACCAGGAGGATCTGCTCAACGTGCGCTTCCGCCTGTTCCGCGAATTGCTGCGCACATCGGATATCGTCTCGCTGCATGTGCCGCTGAATGACAGCACCCGGCACATGCTGGGCGCCCGGGAGCTGGCCCTGCTCAAGCCCTCGGCCATCCTCATCAACACCAGCCGCGGGCCGGTGATCGACGAGGTGGCGCTGCATGCTGCCCTCGCTTCGGGCGCCTTCGCCGGCGCCGGGCTGGACGTGTTCGACCAGGAGCCGCCGCCGGCCGATAACCCTCTGTTCAACCTCGACAATGTCGTACTGACCGCGCACATGGCCGGGCCCACGCAGGAGAGCAACATGTCCCGACTCCGCAACGCGTTCGACAATGTCCAGCGGATGGAGCGCGGCGAGGCGCCGCTTTGGGTCGTGCCGGAGTTGCTGTCGTGATCCGCCGCACCCTTTTGGCAGGGCTGGCCCTGCCGGCGCTGGCCCGCGCCCAGGGTTTTTCGGGCCGCCCCATCACCCTGGTCGTGCCCTCGCCGGCCGGCGGCGGCACCGATTTCTCGGCCAGGCTGATCGCCGAGCCCCTGGGCCAGGCGCTGGGCACCACCATGGTGGTGGAAAACCGGCCGGGCGGGAATGACGTGGTGGGGCTGTCCTCGGTGCTGCGCGCCCCCGCCGATGGCACCACGCTGCTTTGCGGCTATTGCGCCACCATGACGGCGCGTGCCGCGATCGGCGGCCTGGGCGACATCCAGCCGATGCGCGATTTCCAGGCGGTGGGGCAGATCACCGACACGCCGCAGCTTTTCGTCACCCATCCCAGCCGGCCGGCCACCACCCTGCCCGAGCTCATCGCCCTGGCCCGCGCCCGGCCGGGGGCGCTGAACTACGCCTCGGCCGGCATCGGCTCGATGCATCACATGGGCACGGAATACCTCAAGCACCGCGCCGGCATCGACATGCTGCACGTGCCCTATCGCGGCACCGGCGAGACGATCAGCGACCTCATCGCCGGGCGGATCGACTTCTACATGAACTCGCCGCCGCCGCTGACGCCGCTGGTGCGCGAGGGGCGGCTGCGGGCGTTGTGCGTCAGCTCCGACACCCGCCACCCCGGTCTGCCCGACATCCCCTCCGCCGCCGAGCAGGGGTTTGCCGGCATGCCGCTGAATGTCTGGTTCTCGTTGTTCGCGCCGCGCGGCGTGCCGCCGGCCACCATCGCGCTGCTGGCGGAAAAGCTGAACCTGGTTCTGGCCGATGCGGGGCTGCGCCAGCGCGCCTTCAACGCCGGCGCCCTGGTGGCCCCCAGCCCGCCCGAGCAATTGGCGGACCGGGTGGCGCGGGAGACCGCCTTCTGGCGCGACACCGCGCGGGTGGCCGGCATCACCGCCGGCTGAGCGGCGCTATTCCGCCGCGACGGGCAGCGCCGCGGCGAAGCGCGGCGCCACCTCGGCCATGAACAGGCCGATGGAGGCCCGGGCGAAATCCGCCTCCATCGGGCCGAGGCGAAAGGAGCAGATGACGCCGCCCACGCCGGTGGCGTCGATGTCCGCCATGCGCGCGGCCACCGTCTCGGGCGAGCCGCAGATCAGCGCATGCTCGGGGTTCACCCGCGCCGCCGGGGCGACCTCCTTTTTCATGATGATGCCCTGCTCGGCGTAGATTTTCTGCCGCATCGCCTGGCGGTGGGCCTGCATCGCCTCGAAGGCCGGAATGCCGACTCGGCGCGCCTCCGCATCCGTCTGCGCGACCACGACATTGCGCCAGACCCAGCTCTGATGCAGGCAATCGGCGATATGGGCTGCGTCGAAGCCGGCCTCGGCCATTGTGGCGCGATAGGCGGCAAGCCGCTTCACCGTGGTGTCCAGGGACTGCACATTCATCAGGAAGGGCAAGCCGCGGCGGGCGAGATGGAGCGCGCCATCCTCGGAGGAGGCCGCGCGGATCACCCTGGGGTGAGGCTTGGTGTAGGGCTCCGGCCGCAGCCGGGGCACGTTCAGGGTCCAGAACCTCCCTTCATGCTGAAAGCCCTCGGGGCTGGTCCAGGCGCGGAGCATGATGCCCTCGGCCTCCTCATACCGCGCCCCCGCCTCCGAGGCCTCGATGCCATAGCCCTGGTATTCGTACACGTTATAGGCCGTGCCACGGCCCAGGCCGACGATCACGCGTCCCTTGGAGATGTTATCCAGCAGCGACATCTGCTCGGCCAGCCGCATCGGGTGGTGCAGCGAGACCTGCGCCACGGCGAAGCCCACCTTGATCCGCTTCGTGCAGGCCAGCACCGCGGCGGCGAAGCTTACCGGGTCGACATAGGCGCAATTGCCGTCGAAGTGGTGTTCGGCCAGCCACAGGACTTCCACGCCAAGCTCGTCGCACAGCCTTGCCTCGGCCAGGCTTTCGTCGATGATCCGCGCATCCGAGGCAGGGTCGCGGCTTTCGGGGAAGAGAAAATTGCTGAAGCTGAGCACGGGCCGGCCTCTTGCTGTGTGACAAAACTCTAGCAGCCAAGTGCTGCGAGGCAATGCTAAGATCGAGCGATGCGATCTCGCCGCGCCCTGCTTGCCATGCCTCTCGCCAGCCCGGCGCTGGCGCAGGAGCGCGCGGTGCAGTTGCTGGTGGGCTTTGCCCCCGGCGGCAATATCGACCTGGCCGCGCGCATGGCGCAGCCCTTCCTGGAGCGGCACCTCGGCCTGGGGCCCATCGTGGTGGTGAACCGGCCGGGGGCGGGCGGCATGATCATGCTCAACGACATGCTGGGGATGCCCGCCGATGGCCGGACCGCGGCGCTGGTCTCCTTCCCTGCCCTGGTCACCCCGCTCTACGACAACACGCCGCGTTACCGGCCGGAGAGCTTCGCCTATGTCGGGCTGCTGACCGATGAGCCCTACACCGTCGTCGTCGGCTCGCAGACGCCCTGGCGAACCTTGCGCGAACTGGTCGCCGAGGCGCGGGAAAAACCGGAAGAGATCGCCATCGCGGGCGTGGGCGTGGGCGGGGCGCCACATCTGGCCTTGATGGGGCTGGAACGCGTGGCCGGCGTGCGCTTCACCTGGGTGCCCACGCAGGGCGCGGGGCAGGCGATGCAGCTCATGCAGGGCGGCCACGTGGCGGGCTGCGTCTCCACCGTAAGCCTCACCGTGCGCGCCCACCTTCAGGGCCAGATGCGGGTGCTGGCGATGCTGGAGACGCAGCGCTGGGACCGCGCGCCGGATCTGCCGACGGCCATGGAACAGGGCTTCGACACCACCGCGGGCTCGGCCCGGGGCTTCGCCCTGCCGGCGGCGACATCGGCCGCCATGCAGGCGCGTTGGGAAGCGGCGGTGCGCGGCACGGCCGAGGACCCGGAATTCCGCGCCCTGGCCGAGCGTGACTTTCTCATCGTCCGGCACATGGACCGGGCGGCGATGACGCGCTTCGTGGCCGGGCAGGTGGCGCAGTACGGCGCGCTGTGGCGCAGCGCGCCCTGGAAGCGATAGAGGGCGATTTCCGCTTGACCCCGCCCGGTTTCCCGCTATGGAGGCGGACCTGCACCGGGGGCCGTCGCCCACGGCGACAACGCATTCCCCAATTCTGGCCCAGATTCGGAAGACCATCATGGCAAAGTCCAACACCGTTCAGATCAAGCTGATCAGCAGCGCCGAGACCGGCCATTTCTATGTGACGAAGAAGAACACCCGCACCGCCACCGGCAAGCTCGAACTGAAGAAGTACGACCCGGTGGTGCGCAAGCACGTCGTCTACAAGGAAAGCAAGATCAAGTGATCCTGCAGGGGGCGGCTCAGGCCGCTCCCACCGGCTGAAACTCCGCCGCCTCGGCCATCCTGACGCAGTTTCTTCCGCCGGCCTTGGCGCGATAGAGGGCGGCGTCAGCCGCGCCGATCACGGTGTCGGTGTTGCTGCCTGCCGGCGCCACCGCGCCACCCACGCTGCATGTAGCGGTCAGGGTCAAGGTGCCGAGCTGCATCGGCGTGCCACCCACGGAGTCGCGCAGGCGCTCAGCCACCAGCGCCGTGTATTCCGCCGGTGCGCCGGCCAGTACCACCAGGAATTCCTCGCCGCCCCAACGCGCCACCACATCCGAGGCGCGCAGGCTGGCGCGCAGGCGGCTAGCCACCTCGCGCAGCGCGGCGTCGCCGACATTATGGCCATGGGTGTCGTTGATCGGCTTGAACCGGTCGAGGCCCACCATCAGCACCGAGGCCTCGCCGCCGCGCAACAGCCCGTCCAGATGCCGACGCACGTAGCGGCGGTTGCGCAACCCGGTCAGCGGGTCGGTCACCGCCATCTCCAGGCTGCGGTCGAGCTCGGCGCGCAGCCGGTCCTGGTAGCGCTTGCGGCGGATCTGATTTCTCGCGCGGGCGCGCAGTTCGTTCGGGTCCACCGGCATCAGCACATGGTCATTGGCGCCGAGATCGAAGCCGCGGAGGACCAGCGCCTTCTGGCTGGCGCGGGCGGCCAGCAGCACCGGCACGTCGCGCGTGCTCGCCTGCGCACGCAAACGTGATGCAAGACGCAGCGTGTCGCCGCCCTCCTCGGGCAGGCAGAGCACGCAGAGGTCGAACACATCAGCCGAAAGCAGGGTCCAGGCCTGGTCCGCTTCGCGCACATGGTCGATGATGACGCCGTCCTGCCGGAAGGCGGCGACGATGGGTGCCGCCTCCTCTTCCGATCCCAGCACCAGGGCGCGGGCCCCGGCGATGCCCTGGTCCGGCGCGGCGGGGGCCTCGAAGCCCAGTTCGCGCGCGGTGTCGGCGCGCAGGCGCCAGGCATCCTGCACCTGCTTCACCCGCATCAGCGCGCGCAGCCGGGCAAACAACGTCGCGTCATCCACCGGCTTGGAGAGGAAGTCGTCCGCGCCGGCCTCAAGCCCGCGCACCCGCTCCGTCGCATCCGTCAGGGCCGTGACCATGACGACGGGGATATGCAGCAATTCCGGGCTGGCCTTGAGATGCCGGCATGTCTCATAGCCATCCATGCCTGGCATCATGACATCCAGAAGAATTATGTCGGGAGACCAGCTTGCGGCTTGCCGGAGGGCTTCCGCGCCACTCTGTGCCAGCGCTACTTCGTAATATTCACCCTGGAGTTTCGCTTCCAGCAGGCGAAGATTCGCGGTGATGTCATCGACCACGAGGATGCGGGCCGTCATGGTTGCGTCCTTGTGTCATAGTCCGCCCAGGGGCGCGGCCCCGGGCCAGCAAGGAGCCACGCATGTCGGCAAGTATCGGCGAGCACAGCGAAACCGCCAACAAATCCCTTTTCTTCAAGCGCTGGCTGGCCAATCCGCTGCAGATGGGCAGCATCATCCCCTCCTCGGCCACCTTCAGCCGGCTGATCGCCGAACGGGTGCAGTATGGACCGGATGAGGTCGTGGTCGAACTCGGCGCGGGCACCGGCACCGTCACACGCGCCCTGCTGGCCGCCGGTGTGGCGCCCGAGAAGCTTGTGGTGGTGGAAATCGTGCCCGACATGGCCGCCCATCTGCGCAATATCTTCCCTGGTGTGCATGTCGTCTGCGGTGATGGCTTCGAACTGCCGCGAGTGCTCGAACAGGCCCGGGCCGGCCGTGTGGGCGATGTGATCTGCGGCATTCCGCTGGTGATGCTGCCCTTCCCCACGCAGCAGAAGGTCGTCGGTGCCATGCTGGAAGCCAGCCCGGTGCGCGGCTTCCTGCATCTGAGCTACTGCATCACCTCGCCCCTGCCCTCGGAAAAGCTGGGCCTGACCGGCAAGCGGCTGGCCTGGACGATGAAGAATTTCCCGCCCGGCGGCGTCTGGCGCTACGCGGCCGTCAACCCGGCGGTGCCCGCCGCGGGCTGAGGCCCCCCCCCGCCAGTGCTGGCGCAACCCTCATTCCATGCTCTCCGTTGCAACCTTGCCCGCAAGGATAGCAGGGTTTGCAACCCATCTGGATAGGGGGGAAGCGGGCCTCGCCATGTCGCGAATTGTCTTGCGAGGGTCATGGTCCTTGGGTCTCCAGCGTCGATGACGCTGGGGCGGCGATTTGCGCCCGGCGACGCGAGGGGGACTGCTAGACATTTGCCGTTGGCAGCTTGGCATAGTGAAAAACAGATATCTTTCTTGACAGATATCTGTTCAGCCCTTATATCTGCGTCAACAGATATCTGCCTCGCCGGATGGAAGCCAGCCATGTCAACAGCCCGCCCGACACGCCTCCCCTCCCGCTTCGGCATGCATGTCTCCGGCGCGGACGCCTGGCCCAGGCCCGACGTGTCCGGCCCGATCATCCGCCGGCTCGCCCGGGGTGATTCAGCCAAAATGTTCGGCCTGCGCCGCATCGGCAAATCCAGCTGCATGGCCGCGGTGCGCGAGGGCCTGGCCGGCCAGGCGCTGGTCGTTCACACCGATGCGCAGAATGCCAATACCATGTCGGCCTTCACCAAAAACCTCCTGGGCGCGGTGCCCGAGGCGGCCCAAGGCATGGGGCTGAAAAAGCGCCTCGCAGAACTCGCCGGCCTCGCGCAGCCCATCATCCAGATGTTCACGGCCATCCGCGACGGCAAGCCCACCGCATCGGACCCCCAGGCCGAGGCGACCTTCCTGGCCTATTGGAGCAGCTTCGCCCCGGCCATCGGCCAGCACCTGGCTTCGCAGGACAGGCAGGTGGTGATTTGCTTCGACGAATTCCCGCTGCTCTGCGACAAGCTGGCCCAAGGGCCGGGCGGTGTGGCGGCGGTGAACAACATCCTGGCCCAGCTGCGCGAGTGGCGCGCTTTGGGACCCCGACGTCTCGCCATGTTTTTCACTGGTTCGGTAGGCTTCGCCAGCATCGCCAAGCGGCGTGGGCTGGAACGCAACCACCTCAACGATCCGCCGAGCATCCCCCTGCCGCCGCTTCCCCCAGGCGAGGCCCGCGCCTTCCTGCGGGCGTTGATCGCCGGCAATGTCCAGCCCGGCCAGTGGACGGAGGCGATGGTCGAAACCTTCCTCCAACTCTTGCCCGAAACCCATGCCGGCGTCATCCAATACGCGTTCCAGTCCATGCTCGATGCCGAGGCGCGCAATGAGGAGGACATCCGCCATGCCTTCCTCACCCAGGTTGAGCCCGGCCTGCTGCGGGATTTCTACACACAGTTCGACGACCGGCTGCGCGACCATGGCAAGGAGACCGCCCGCCGCCTGCGCCTTGGCGTCAAGCTGGTGGCCGCTGCACCGCAGGGCCTTCCGGCGGCGGATTTCCTGCCCGGCTTTATCGCCGCCGGCGAGCCGGAGGAGGAAACCGCCGACGTCATCGCGATCCTGGAGGAGGATGGCTTTCTCCGCCATGATCTGACCGAGGAAAAGCTGTTCCTCGCCGATGGCCTGGTGCGGGCCTGGTGGCGCCGCCAGGCGCCGTTTCAGTAACGCAGATGTCGCAACGCCGGCGCTTCAACACCCATGGCCTGGATGATGCCTTCGTCGAGGCCGTCGCCACCGGCCGCGATGGGCTGCGCGACCTGGTGCTGCGCGCCATTGAATCCAACCTGACCAGCCACCCCAAGCAGCATTTGTTGCTGCGGGCGCCGCGCGGCGCCGGCAAATCCTTCCTCATGCGCATGGTGCAGATCGCCATCCGGCGCCAGGCCGAAGCCGAGGGCTGGCCGGTGGTGGCCGTGCTGCTGCCGGAGGAGCAGCGCAATATCCGCCGCCCGCATCTCTTCCTGGCGGAAATCCGTCGCATTCTGGAGGGCCGCCCGGCCGGCGAGGTGCGGGTGCGCTGGGCCGAGGAGGCCGGCGCCTGGGACCGCGAGCTGGCCCTGTTGGATGAGGCCATCGGCGAGCGGCTGCTGGTGGTGATGGTGGAGAATTTCGACCATCTCGCCGGCACAGTCTTCGAGGCGGAGCATGCCCAGGGCGTGCTGCGCCATGCCCTTGCGCGGGAGGAGGGCCACCTCATGCTCATCGCCACCAGCACCGGGCGGGTGGCGCCGGATTACGACGACCCGCTGTTCCGCAATTTTCGCGAATTGACGCTGAAGCCGTGGACCGAGGCGCAATGCCTGGAGTATTTCGAGCATCTTCGGGCACGGGAAAACCTCCCGGGGCTGACGCCGGAGGAGCGCCGTCGCGCCCAGGCCATCGCACTGTTCGGCGGCGGCTCGCCGCGCATCGCGACCGTGCTCTACGAGGTGCTCGACCAGCCCGACGCCATGACCATCGCCCAGGCACTGGACCGGGTGGTGGATGAGCTGGCGGATTATTACCGCAACCGGCTGGACGGGCTGAGCCCGCGTGCCGCCGATATCCTGGACACGCTGCTGCGCATGGGCGAGCCGCAATCGCAGACCGCGGTGGCCGGGGCGCTCGAGGAGCAGCAGAGCGGCGTGGCCGAGCTGTTTTCCGAATTGCTGGCGGACCAGATTCTGGTCGGGACGGCGGCCAGGCATTCGCGCGAGACGCTGTATCAGCTCAGCGACCGGCTGATGGTGCATTTCTATCGCACCCGCTATTTCGACCCGGAGGCGAGGCAGAGCCGGCTGGAAGCGATCGCCGAGCTGCTGGCCATCTTCCTCACCGAGGAGGAGAAGGCCGCGCATGCGGCAAAATTCCGCGCCGAGGGGCGCGCGGCCGAGGCGGCGCTGATGGAGCGGGTGATGCGGCCGGCCCAGGACAGCCCCGGCCATGGCGGCGGCAGATGGCACGAGAATACTTTCCACGGCAAGCAACGGGCGCTGCAATGGGCGATGGCGGCGGGCGAAACCTTGCCCATGCTGGCGCTGCGCCGCGCGGAAATCGCCGCCCTGGCGGAGGGGCTGGACCAGCAGCGGCTGCTGGATTGGTGGCGGCGGCAATGGCCGGGCATCGAGGCCGGGGGCGACCCCCGGCTGCAATCCCTGGCGCTGCGCCAGATCGGCTTTTGCCAGATCGAGCTCGGCCAGCACGCGGCGGCCATCGAGACCCTGCGCGACGCCCTCACCCGCGCCACCCAGGCCGGCGATACGCGCGAACAGGCCATAGCGCTGTGCCAGATCGGCTGGTCCCAGGGCCAACTCGGCCAGCACGCGGCGGCGATCGCAACCCTGCGCGACGCCCTTACCCGCGCCACCCAGGCCGGCGATACGCGCGAACAGGCCATCGCGCTGCGCCATATCGGCTTTTGCCAGGGCGAACTCGGCCAGCACGCGGCGGCCATTGAGACCCTGCGCGACGCCCTCACCCGCGCCACCCAGGCCGGCGATACGCGCGAACAGGCCACGGCGCTGCGCTATATTGGCTGGTCCCAGGGCGAGCTCGGCCAGCACGCGGCGGCCATCGAGACCCTGCGCGACGCCCTCACCCGCGCCACTCAGGCCGGCGATACGCGCGAACAGGCCGTGGCGCTGCGCCTGATCGGCTTCTCCCAGGGCGCGCTCGGCCAGCACGCGGCGGCCATCGAGACCCTGCGCGACGCCCTCACCCGCGCCACCCAGGCCGGCGATGCGCCCGAACAGGCCGTGGCGCTGCGCCATATCGGCTTCTCCCAGGGCGCGCTCGGCCAGCACGCGGCGGCCATCGAAACCCTGCGCGACGCCCTCACCCGCGCCACCCAGGCCGGCGATACGCGCGAACAGGCCGAGGCGCTGCGCCTGATCGGCTTCTCCCAGGGCGCGCTCGGCCAGCACGCGGCGGCCATCGAGACCCTGCGCGACGCCCTCACCCGCGCCACCCAGGCCGGCGATGCGCCCGAACAGGCCGTGGCGCTGCGCTATATCGGCTTCTCCCAGGGCGCGCTCGGCCAGCACGCGGCGGCCATCGAAACCCTGCGCGACGCCCTCACCCGCGCCACCCAGGCCGGCGATACGCCCGAACAGGCCATGGCGCTGCGCCAGATCGGCTGGTCCCAGGGCGCGCTCGGCCAGCACGCGGCGGCCATCGAGACCCTGCGCGACGCCCTCACCCGCGCCACCCAGGCCGGCGATGCGCCCGAACAGGCCGAGGCGCTGCGCCTGATCGGCTTCTCCCAGGGCGCGCTCGGCCAGCACGCGGCGGCCATCGAGACCCTCACCGAGGCCGCGCGGCGGGCGAAAGGGCTGGGATGGGAATCCTCTTCCGCCTACAGCCTCGCCCTGGGCTGGCGCGACGCCGCCGGGACCGACAGCACCATTCCCGGCATCGCCGCCTCCCTGCACGCCATGCTGGCGCTGGGCGAGACGGCCCTGCCCGCCCTGGCGCTCGACGGCGACGAGGCCGCGGTGCTGGCGCTGCGCGAAGGCAGCCTGGCCGACATCTGGCCCGCCCTGCACCAGGACATGTCCGGCGGCCGAAGCCCGGCGATCGGCCCGCGCCTTGCCCGCGAAATCGCCCGCATCGCCACCGCGCGCGGCCGCGCGCCCGCCTATGCCGCCGCCGATATCGTGCTGCGCCTTTGCCTGCCCCCCGCCGCCCAGGGCCCCGCCGCCGCGCGCATCGCCGCCACCCTCGGCGGCTTCCTCGGCGGCCTGGTCCAGCAGCTGGAAAACCCGGCCCTGCTGCGCGACATCACGGAAAACCTGGAACACCTGGCCGGCCACGCCCAGGCGACCCAGGCCGCCATGCTCCGCGCCCGCGCGCTGGAACTCGAAAACCCCAACGACCCCGCCGCGCTGGAACGGGTGGACCCCGATATCGTCGCAGCGCTTCGCCGCCGCCGCGGCATCACCGCGCCGGAGGAACTCTACCCCCAGCCAGGCCCGCCGCCGCGCCGCCGCAAGCGCCGGGCGAAAAAGCGCGGGGAGTAGACGCTATTCCGGCTCGATGCCGGCCGCGCGAATGGCCTGCGTCCATTTCACCGTCTCGCTGGCGGCAAATGCGGCGGCCTGTTCCGGCGTGCCGGTGATCAGCGCCATCCCCAGCGTATCGCCCAGCCGCGCCCGCAGCTCGGCATTTTGCGCCGCCGCCCGGACCGCGGCGTTGAGCCGCGCGATCACCGGCGCCGGCGTGCCGGTGGGTGCGGCCAGAATGAACCAGGCGAAGAGCTCGTAATTCGGCAGGTTCGCGGCCTCGGCCACCGTCGGCACATCGGGCAGTTGCGCGCTGCGGGTGCGGGTGGTCACCGCCAGCACGCGAGCGCGGCCGGATTGGCTCGCCGGCAGGATCACCGCCTGGTCGGCGATGAACATGTCCACGCGCGCCGCGAGCAGGTCCTGGATCGCAGCGCCCGCCGCGCGGTAGGGCACATGCAGCAGCCGCACCCCGGCCATCGAGGCCAGCATCTCGGACGCCACGCGCTGGGATGCGGAGGTGGAGGCATAGGTCACCGCCTCCGGCCGCGCCCGGGCGGCGGCGATCAGGTCGTTCAGCGTGCGGTGTGGGCTGGCCTCAGGCACCGCCACCAGCAGAGGGACGGAGGCGAGCATGGAAATCGGCGCGAAATCGCGCTCCATGTCGAAGGGCACCCGGCGGAACAGCGCGTTCGCGGCCGCATTGGTGGAATTGGTGCCGAAGAGGATGGTCATGCCATCGGCGGGGGCGCGCGCCACCGCCTCGGCGCCGATCAGGCCGGAGGCGCCGGCGCGGTTCTCGATCACCACGGGCTGGCCCAGCGTGTCGCGCATGCGCTCGGCGAAGAGGCGGGCCACCGTGTCGGTGGCGCTGCCCGGCGCGAAGGGCACGATGCCGCGCACCGGGCCGGCGGGCCATTCCTGCGCCCGCACACCCACCATCGGCGCGGCCATGACCGCTGCCAGAACACCACGCCGCTTCATGCCGGCCTCCCTGAAACTCACGCCCACGGCATAGGACGGGTGGGGCCGCCGGACAAGCGGTCGGTCAGGCCGCGCGGCCCTCCACCCTGGCCAGCACGCCGATCATCCAGGCGATGCGCTCATCCAGGCTGTTTCCCGCCGCATCGCCGGGCACCGCCCGCACCAGATAGGCGGTGGCCTCCAGCGGCGGCTGGGCCAGCTGCGTCGCCCGGCCCGGCCGCGGCAGCATGGCGGCGGCCAGCAGCGCCATCTTGCGGGTCTTCGGCACGATGGCCCGCGTGGTGACGGGGTCGAACCCCTCCGAGCGCACCATCCGGCCGATCTCGGCATAGATCCGCCCGGCGGCACGGATGGAGCTGCGGCAATCCGCCGGCAGCGCCGAAATCCCGGCCTCGGAGCGGGCATAGAGCATGTCGGCATTGGCCAGCATGCGGTGGGTGATCTCGCGCAGGGCCGCGCTGTATTCCGGGCGGCGCTGCCAGGCCAGAGGGTCGATCCCCGCCTCGCGCAGCCAGGAGAGCGGCAGGTAGATGCGGCCATTGCGCGCATCCTCGCCGATGTCGCGGGCGATGTTGGTGAGCTGCATGGCCACGCCCAGGTCGCAGGCGCGGGCCAGGCGCGGCGCATCGCGCACGCCCATCAGCAGCGCCATCATGGCCCCCACCGTGCCGGCCACGCGGGCGCAATAGGCGTGCAGCGCGTCCAGCGTCTCGTAGCGCCGCTCCTCGGCGTCCCACTGAAAACCCTCGATCAGGGCGGCGGGGAGTTCCTTGGGCATCTCATATTCGGCGACGACGGCGGCAAAGGCGCGGTCGGCCGGGTGGTCGATCGGCTTGTTTTCATAGATCAGGTCGAGGCGGTGGCGCAGGCGGATGACGCTGGCCGCCGGGTCGGCCTCGGTGTCCACCGCGTCATCGGCGACGCGGCAGAAGGCGTAGAGGGCGGTGGCAGGCGCGCGGACCCGCCTGGGCAGGATGCGCGCCGCTGTGGCGAAGCTTTTGGAACCGACGCGCAGCGCAGAGAGGCATGCGGCCAGATCCTCGGGGCGCATCGGGTCGGCCTCGAATGGTTGCAGCAGCGGCACGGGGCCCCCTTCCTCTCGATCGTTACGCAGAAGCATGGAACCGCCGGGCAGGCGGCGTCAATCAGGGACGCGCCGGGGTGGCGGCCAGAAAGCCGCGCAATTCCTCGGCCCAGAAGCCGGCCATGCCGGTGGTGCCGTGGCCGCGGGTCTCGGCGCTGGCGGGGATGAGCAGAAGACGGGCATGGGGGATGCCGGCCAGGGCTTGCTGCATCAGCCCGGTCTCCGGCGGGTTGCGTTCGTCATCGGCGGAATTGATCGCGAGAACGCGGGCGCGGATGGCGCCAAGCCCGGGCGAGGCGTCGTAGTCGCGCGAAGAATCCCATTGCCAGATGAAGTCATTGGCGTCGGCCGGGGGCGGCGCGGCCAGGCGTTCGGCGATCAGGGCATTGGCACGCTCGGCGGTACCGGCGAGGGATTGGTATGCCAGCGTGCCGCCATTGGTGGCGGTGGCGTAGAACACATTGGCCAGCCGCAGTGAGGGCGGCTGGGCGGTGTAGCGCCCCCCCTGGTAGGCCGGGTCCTGGCGGATGCTCTCCACCAGCAGCCGGCGCAGCATGAGGTTGCGGCTGGCCATGGCGGTGGGCTGGCTGGCCATGGGCACCACCGCATCCATCATGCTGGGATAGGTGGTGGCCCAGAGCCAGGCATGCATGCCGCCCATGGAATTGCCGAGCACGAGCCGCAGGTGGCGAATGCCCAGCCCCTCGGTCACCAGGCGGTGCTGAAGCGCCACCATGTCGGCGTAGTTGTAGCGCGGGAAGGCAGGGCCGCGGCCCTCGGAGGGCTTTTCGGAGCGCCCCGTGCCCACGGCGTCGGGAATGATGATGAAGTAACGCTGGGCATCGAGCGCCTGGCCGGGGCCGAACAACTGGCCGGCGAAGCCCGGGGTGAGCAGCGAGCGCGCGGAGCCCGCCGTACCGTGCAGGATCAGCACGGGCTGGCCGGAGGGCTCGCCCAGCGTGGTGTAGGCCAGGCGCAATTCGGGAATGGTCTCGCCGGTGTGGAAGCGCACATCGCGGGCCACCCACTGGCCGTCACGCGGGGTGGGGTAGTTGGTCTGGGCGTCGGCGGGCGGGGCGAGCATGGCCCAGCATGCCAGCAGGGCCGCGTGCAGCAAGGGGGTGATGGTTTTCATCGGCGTTTCCTCTTGCGCGAAAGCCTAGGGCAGAAACCGCCCGGCCGGAAAGCGCCTAATCATCGTCCTTGAGGTCCAGCTTCCGCCGCGCCCGCCGCAACCCCCAGGCCACGAACAGCGCCGCCAGCGGCACCGCCGCCGCGGTGGCATAATCCGGGTCAATCCCCCAGCGCGCCGGCATCGCCTTGGCGGCATAGCTGACCAAGCCCACGATATAATAGGTGATGGCGGCGGTGGAGAGGCCCTCCACCGTCTGCTGCAGCCGCAGCTGCTGCTTGGCGCGGCGGTTCATCGAGCCCAGAACCTCGCGGTTCTGCTCCTCGCGGGTGATCTCGACGCGGGTCTGCAACAGCTGGGTGATGCGGGCGACGCGGCGCGACAGCGCCTCCTGCCGCGCGACCGTGGACTGGCAGGTGTCCATTGCGGGTGCGAGGCGGCGTTCGGTGAATTCCTGGAAGGTCTGCAGCCCCTCCATCCGCTCTTCGCGCAGCTCGGCGATGCGGCGCTGGACCAGGGCGTAATAAGCGGCGGCGGCGGAGAAGCGGTAGCGGGTGGTGGCCTCCTGGCTCTCGATCTCGCTGGCCAGGTCGGTCAGGCGATTGAGCAGCACGGGCTCGTCTTCCTGGCCGGCATGGGTCAGCACCTGGGCGATCTCGGCCAGCTCGAGTTCCCACTTGGTGAGCAGGGGCGACAGGGCGCGGGCCACCGGCAGGGCCAGCAGCGCCATCATCCGATAAGTGTCCATTTCCAGCAGCCGCTGCACGTTGCGGCCGGCCAGCATGGGCGACATCGATCCGGAGACCACGAGGAAGCGGGAAAACCCATCGCCGCTGATACGGAAATCGGTGAAGGCCATGGCCCGGCCGCCAATGACGGAGCCGACCAGCTGGCTGCCGGAGAAGATCTCCTGCGCCAGCGTCTCCTCAGCCTCGAAATTCATTTCCAGATCGGCGGCCACCAGCAATTCGCCGGGGAGTGCTGCCACCCAGTCGGCCGGCACCACTTCTATCGCGGGTTCGGCGAAGGGCTTGTCCGAGACGCCCTCGCGAATGAACATCACGCGGTGGAATTCCGTGTGCTGCTCCCAGCGCACCCGGAAGCTGCCGAGATCGGCCGACCAGTGGCTGGCACCCTCGGAGGGCGGCGTCACGCCGAAGCGCAACGCCAGCATGCGCATCGCCGCCTGGGCGGCTTCGCGCGGCCCGTCGCCGCGCAGCAGGGCGAGGTAGGAGACGCGCAGCGGCGCCGCCAGCGCATCGGGCGGGCGGGCATGGACCTCGAAATTCAGCTCGGCGCGCAGGTGGTGTTCGGAGGGCAGGGTCAAGCGGGCACCATCAGCTCGGCGATGAGCTTCGCGAGCAGTTGCGGGTTTTCTTCATGCGCCAGATGGCCAAGTCCCGGCCATACGACAAGGTGAGACGCCGGCAGCATGGCGCGCACGCGGCGCGCGGTGTCCGGGCTGATGGTGCGGTCTCCGAGGCCCGATACGAGGGTCAGCGGCGCGGCAAGCCGCGGCAGATCGCGGGCGAAGGCGGGTAGATCCCAGGCCGCCATCATCGCCAAGGTGCCGGCGACATGACCGGGACGGCGGAACAGCCGGGCATAAAGCTCCAGCCCCTGGAGATCGAGCGTGGAGCCGGTATCGGCCAGCAGTTTTTGGACCACCGCCCGGTCCGCCGCCCGCCAGGCGACCAGTGCCGGCACGAAGGGCAGCCCCACCAGCATCCGCGCCATGGGCGAGAAGATCTGCCCGGCCATGCCGCCCAATGGCAGCAGCGCGCCATTGAGGCTGACGATGCGCCGGGGCGAAACCGTGCCATCCAGCGCCATGCGGATGGCGATGGCCGCGCCGGCGGAATGGCCGATGATGATGTCGGGCCGCATGTCCTCGACCGCCAGCAGCGCCGCCAGATCGGCCGCCATCCCGGGCAGGCCCATATGGCTGCCCGGCGGTCCGGCTCGGCCGCTCCGCGGCAGGGCGGAGAAGCCATGGCCGGGAAGATCCACCGCCAGAACATCGGCCCGCGCCGCCAGCAGCGGCAGCGCGTCGCGCCAGGAATGCGTGGCGGCGCCTGTGCCATGCAGCAGCAGCACCGAAGGCCCGGCGCCCATGCGCTGGACATGCCAGTCGAAACCGGCGGCGCGGACGAAACGGCTGGCGGCGGCGTTGGGCCAGCCCCGGCCATCCCATTCCCAGAAGGGTCGGTCGCTCATTTGCTGTTTGGCGCGAGTTGGGCCACGGCGGCGCTGACGGCGCCGGACATGCGGCTCGCGCCGGCGAGCGGCATGGCCAGGTAGACCGCGCGTGCGGCCTCGGCCAGGGCACGGGCGGCGGGCTGCGGGCGGGGCGCGGTGTCGAGCAGGATGCAGCAAATGCCCGTCGCGCGCATGGTCCGGGCGGCGTCCAGCGCATCGGCCTGGGCGCGGGCGTGGCCGGGGGCACCGTCGCGGGCAATATTGGCGCGGCCATCGGTCAGCAGCACCACGAGCGGCGTGCGGCCGGCGCGGCGTTCGGCCAGCGCCATTTCACGCGCCATGTCCAGGCCCGAGGCCAGCGGCGTGGACCCGCCGCCGGGCAGACCGGCCAGGCCGCGCTTGGCACGGGCCAGCGCCTGGGTGGGGGGCAACAACACCTCCGCTCGGCTGCCGCGAAAGGCGATGAGCGCCACGCGGTCGCGCCGGACATAGCAATCCGCGAGCAGCAATTCCACCGCGCCCTTGGCTTCCGCCAGCCTGTTGAGGGCGGCGGAGCCGGAGGCGTCGACGGCGAAGATCGCGGTGGTCTCGTTCTTCTGCTTGTAGCGGCGGATGCGGAAGTCCTCGCGCCTTATGGCGATGCAGGCGTGTTCGGGGCGGTTACGGATGCTCTGCCAAGGGGCGGCGGCGCGCAGCGTGTCCAGCACCGCCATGCGGGCACCGCCGCGCGGTTCGCCGGCGCGCGAGCCGATGGGCCGGCCGCGCTTGGCCTGGGCGCGGGCCGCTCCGGCACGCCCGCCGCCCTTGCCGGCGAGGGCTGCAAGTTTTGCGCGGTCGAGCAGGTCGGCGGGGAGGTTGGCGGCGGCGGCGGCGAGGAGTAGTTCCTCGAGCTCCTTCGGGTCAGGCATGGGCGCGTTTTCGTGGGCGGGCGGGGGTTCTTCGTTGTTTTCGGG
>JAKFUL010000004.1 GCA_021732665.1 Acetobacteraceae bacterium | reverse complement strand
CCAGCGCCAGCCACGCATCCCACTCAACGCGGAACACTTCAGCCAAATCACACAGCCGTCAGAAGCAAGCGTCTCTCAACGCAGTCTTCTTAACTTCCATGAAAAACCGATGCGGTTTTAAAACAACAACACCGACAGGAAACGCCAAAGACCTTTCGGACTTTGGCCGAACCTAACACCCAAAAGGGTTGCCGGAGACTCCGCCGCGTGTTGGCAGGGTGACGACACTATCGGGTGATCCCCTCGGTGTCAAGAACAACTTGCCGTCGCTGCGGTGAAGGGGCTTCTACGGGCAGCCCGCCCGCCTGTCAAACCCCTTCGGCGAAGAATGTAGGAAATTCGCCTCAGCTATCCACGCGGATGTCGTTGCTGCGGATCACCTGGCCCCATTTGGCGATCTCCGCCGTCAGGAAGCGCGTGGCTTCGGCCGGGCTGTTCGCCACGACGTCGCAGCCCTGCTCCTCGATCCGGCGTTTCACCTCCGGCTCCGCCAAGACCCGCGCCATCGCCTCATGCATGCGGCTGACCAGCGCGGGGTTGACGCCGGCGCGGCCGAGCATGGCCCACCAGGTCGGCGCCTCGAAACCCGAAAAACCCTGCTGCGCGAAGCTGCGTGTGCCGGGCACATGGCGGCTTTCGCCCGCGGTGGTCACTCCCAGCGGCCGCAGCGTTCCGGCGCGGATATGCTGGCTGACGATCACCACATTGGTCATGAACAGCGGCACATGGCCGGCCACCGCGTCATTCAACGCCGGCCCGCCGCCGCGATAGGGCACATGCACCAGGCGGAAATCGCGGCTTTGCTGCAACAGCGTGGTGCTGACATGGGCCAGGCCGCCCACTCCCGAGGTCGCGTAATTCACCGTTTCCGGCGCACGTTTCGCCGCCTCGATCACGTCCTCGAAACTGCGGTAGGGCGTGCTGTGATGCGCGACCATCGCCAGCGGCCCGGTGGCCGCGATGGTGACGGGGACGAAGGCCTCCAAGGTGCGAAACGGCAGGCGCATCACCGTCTCATTCGTCGCCTGGGTGTCGTAGACGAAGGCCCAGACACTGCCATCGGCGGGCGCGCGCGCGGCTTCCGTCGCCCCCGTGGCGCCGGAGGCGCCGCCGCGGTTGTCGATCACGATTGCCCGTCCCAGCATATCGGCCAGGTGGGGTGTGAAGATCCGCGCAATGGTGTCGGTCGAGCCACCGGGCGGCCATGGAACGATCAGCCGGATCGGCCGGTCAGGGAAAGTCGCGGCGCCTTGCGCGCGAACAAACGCTGGGGCTGCAAGCCCCGCAGTGGCGAGGCTGACGAAAATGCGGCGATTCATTGGCGATTCCACCCGTATGTCATAGAAACGGCACGCATATTGCGCCAATGCCGGCGCGAGTCCAGCGGCGTGTCAACCCTCGGCGCGGATATTGTTGCTACGGATCACCTCGCCCCAGCGGGCGATCTCGGCGGCGATGAAGGTCTGGGTCTCGGCCGGGGTGGTGGCGGTGATCTCGGCCCCCTGATCGGCCATGCGCGCCTGCACCGCAGGCTCCGCCAGCACCTGCCGCAGCGCCTGTTGCATCCGTGCGACAAGTGGCGCGGGGATGCCCGCCGGTCCCACCATCACCCAATAGGTCAATGCCTCGAAGCCCGGAAAACCCTGCTCGGCAAAGGTCGGCACATTGGGCAGGAAGCGGCTTTGCTGCGCCGAGGAGACGCCCAGCGGCATCAGCCGCCCCTCCCGCATATGGTTGAGGATGATCACGATGTTGGACATGAACAGCGGAACATGGCCGCCCAGCGCATCCTGCAGCGCCGGCCCGCCGCCGCGATAAGGCACGTGGCTGATGCGGAAATCGCCACGGTTCTGCAGCAGTACGGCGGCGATATGGGCGAGCGAGCCGACCCCCGTCGTGGCATAGGACATGCTGTCGGGCGCTGCCTTCGCCGCCGTGATCATCTGTGCCAGCGTGCGCAAGGGCGTGCTGGGATGGGCCGTCAGCGCATAGGGGCAGGTGCCCAGCACGGAGGCGAAGCTGAAGGCCTGCATCACCCGGTAGGGCAGGCTCATCAGGCTCTCATTGCCGGCCAGCGTGTCATTGGCCAGCAGCCAGGTATGGCCGTCCGGCTGGGCGCGGGCCGTCTCGGTCGAACCCACCGCGCCCGAGGCACCGGCGCGATTATCCACCAGGATGTTGCGGCCCAGGATCTCCTGCAGCCGGGGCTGCACGATGCGAGCGACCGTGTCGTTCGAACCGCCGGGCGGGAAGGGGACGATGATCCGGATCGGCCGTTCCTGGAAGGATTGCCCCAGGGCGCCCCCCGGCAACAGCCAAGGTGTGGCGAGGGCGCCTGCGGCGAACCCGATCTGGCGACGGCGCATGCGCTTCATCTCCCTAGGCATCCTTACAAAGGCTACATGCGCATCCTTGCGCCGCGCCGCAAGCCCCGGCATCACACTGGCGTCATGCCCGCCGCACCGAAATCCGCCATCGCCAAAACCGCCGCCAACGCCGCCCTGGCCTTCATGCCCGAGGGTTACAGCACCAAGCACGGCAAGCTGATGGGCCGGCATTCCGCGACCGAGGGCTTCCTGCGCGCCATGATCCGCCATGCCGGGGTGGACCGCCATGTCGCATATGCCCTGGCCCCGGGTGCCGCGCCGCAATTCGAGCCGCTGGCCAGGGGCCTGGGTGCCCGCGCGCCCACCTCCGTTATCCAGCCGCAGAACATCGCCGAGGTCGCGGGCATCGGCACGCTCTCCCTGCCGGGGCCGAATATCGGCAACCTGGCCCGGCTGCGCGCCCTGGCGGGGGCCGAGAGCGGCTTCTCCATCACCGGCGTCACCCACACCCTGTCCTCGCTCGGCGCCATGGGGGGCGTGGCGGAGCTGGCGAATTTCCCGGTGCGGGAATGGGACGCGGTGGTGTGCATCTCGCAATCCGCGCGGCGGATGATCGAGATGCTGCTTTCGGCCGAGGAGGCGCGGCTGGCGGAACGGCTGGGGGCGACGCGCTTCGTGCGGCCGCGGCTGCCCATCATTCCGCTGGGGATCGACACCGCGGCCTTCACCTTCGCGCCGTCCATGCGGATGGAGTGGCGGGCCCGCATCGGCGCCGGCCCCGATGATTTCGTGCTGCTGCATCACGGCCGGGTGAGCTGGCACGCCAAGGCGCATCACTGGCCGATGCTCGCGGCGCTGGGGCGGGTGTCGGACAAGCTGCCGCCGGGCCGCAAGCTGCATCTTCTCATGGCCGGCTGGAGTTCCAATGAGGGGCAGGAGGCTGCGCTGCGTGACCAGGCCCGCGCCCTTTGCCCGAAGGTCAACCTGTTCCGCGCCGGCGGGCTGGAGCCCGAGCGCCGGCCCGGGGTCTGGGCGGCCGGTGACGCCTTCGTCCTGCTCTCCGACAATATCCAGGAGACCTTCGGTCTGGCGGTGGTCGAGGGCATGGCGGCCGGGCTGCCGGTGCTGGTCAGCGACTGGGATGGCTTCCGCGACACGGTGCGCGATGGCGAGGATGGGTTTCGCATCGCCTCGCTGATGGCAGCCCCGGGTTCCGCGCCCGACCTGGCCATGGCGCATGCCGCCAATGGCATGGATTACGACCATTTCCTGGCCGCCAGCACCCAGCTGGTAGCCATCGACGTGGCGGCCACCGCGGCGGCGCTGGAGGTGCTGGTGATGGACCCCGCGCGGCGCCGTGCCATGGGGGCCGCCGGCCAGGCGCGGGCGCGGGCGCAGTTCGACTGGGCGCGGATCATGCCGCGCTGGCAGGCGCTCTGGGCCGAGCTCGCGGCGATCCGCCAGGCCGCGCCGGCCAGCGCACCCGCCGCCCTGCCGGCGCCCGCCATCGCCGACCCCACGGTGCTGTTCGCGGATTGGCCGAGTGCGGCGTTGGGGCCGCAGACCCGGCTGGCGCGCGACCCGGCGGCGCCGGGCATCGGCCTGGTGGCGGCGCTGGCCCTGCCGGCGGGCATCCACCCGCCCGGCGATGCGGCGGCGGTGGCGCGGCTTTCGCGCCTTCTGGCGGCCATTCCGGCGGAAGGCGATATCACCGCACTGGCGCTGCGCGACGCGCTGCCCGAGGGGGACCGGCCTTTCGCCGGGCGCGGCATCCTACAATTGCTGAAGCTGGGCTTCGCCCGGCTGGCCTGACCGGCGCGGTTTACTTTCCCGCCCCATCTGCCATACCCGGCACGGGAAGAAAGCCGGCACGCCATCCACCTTTTCAGGAGGCTTTCGCCTGTGCTGACCCGTCGTTCCCTTGCCCTTGCCGCGCCCGCTTTTGTTTCCACGGCGATGGCGCAACCCATTCCCGGCGGCACCATCCGCATCGTGGTGCCCTACAACCCCGGCGGCATCACAGACGTGCTGGCCCGCGCCATCTCCGGGCCGATGACCGCCTTTCTGGGCAATACCGTGGTGGTGGAGAACCGCGCCGGCGCCAATGGCAGCATCGGCGCGGCCATGGTGGCGCGCGCGACACCCGATGGCACGACCCTGCTGCTGGGGGTCACCGACACCCATGCGGTGAACCCCGCCGCCATGCGCAACATCCCCTATGACGCCAATCGCGATTTCGCAGCCGTCAGCAACATCACCAATGTGCCGCTGGTCCTGGCCGTGGGGCCGACGCAGCGCGGCGTGGCCGACCTGGCCGGCTTCATCACCGCGGCCAAGGCGCGGCCGGAGGCGCTGACCCATTCCAGCTGGGGTGTCGGCAGCGTGTCGCAGATCGCCATGCTCAGGATCGGCGAGGCGGCGGGCTTTCAGCTGCTGCACGTGCCCTTCACCGGCGCGGCACCCGCGGTCCAGGCGCTGGCGGCGTCCCAGGTCGACAGCATGGTGGTGCCGGCGGGCGCGGCCGAGGCCCTGGCCAGGGATGGTGGGGTGCGCATACTGGCCGCCCTTTCGCCCGCGCGCCTCGCGCTGTTGCCGAATGTGCCGACGCTGATCGAGGCGGGGGTGAACCTCACCACCTCGATCTTCCAGGCGATCTTCGCCCCCGCCCGCACACCCGCCCCCATCGTGGCCCGGCTGAACGAGGCCGTGGGCGCCGCCCTGGCCGCGCCGGCCATGCTGGAGGTGCTGCGTGGCCAGGCGGCGCTGGCCGACCACACCACCCCCGAGGGGCTGGCGGCGCGGGTGCTCTCCGAGCAGGCGGCCTGGGGCAATATCATCCGTTCGGCCAACATCCGGCTGGATTGAGGCAGCGCGCTGCCCGGTTGCCGCGCAGTTTCCGCCGCACCCGGGCGCCCGGTGCGCGCATACCCCGATGACAGGGCAGGGGAGTGCTGCCTAAGCTTCGCCCAAACCAGGATGAGGACGAGCACCATGGAGTTGAACCGTCGGGGCCTGCTGGCCGCCACACCCCTGCTGATGACCGTGGCGGAGGCCCAGGCGCAGGGCATCACGCCGCGCCGCGGCGGCACGCTGACCACCATGCTGACGCCCGAGCCGCCGGTCCTGCAGATCGGCGTGAACAACCAGGGGCCGACCATCGTCATCGGCTCGAAGATGTTCGAGGGGCTGCTGACCTTCTCGCCCACGCTGGAGCCCATCCCGGTGCTGGCGAAGAGCTGGACGATCAGCCCGGACGGGAAGGAATACGTCTTCCGGCTGCAGGAGAACGTGAAGTTCCATGACGGGCGGCCGATGACGGCCGATGACGTGATCTTCTCGGTGATGAAGTTCCACACCGAGCTGGCGCCGCGCGCGCGCGCCATCTTCGCCCTGATCGACACCGCCGAGGCGCCGGACCCGCACACGGTGAAATTTACCCTCAAGCAGGCCTTCGAGCCCTTCCTGCTGATGTTCGACGTGAGCGCCTGCGGCATCGTGCCCAAGCACCTGTTCGACGGGTTGGACTACCGCACCGCGCCGGTGGTGCAGCGGCCGGTCGGCACCGGGCCGTTCCGCTTCGCCGAATGGCAGCGCGGCAATTTCGTGCGCCTCGAGCGTTTTTCCGATTACTGGCGGCCGAACCAGCCTTATCTCGACGCGATCATTTATCGCATCGTGCCCGATAGCCAATCGCGCAGGCTGGCGATCGAGACCGGTCAGGCGCAGTTGACCCAGGCCAATGACATCGAGCCCTTCGACGTGCCGGCGCTGCGGGCGCGTCCGAACCTGGAAGTCGCGGTCAATGGCTGGGAGTATTTCTCGCCGGTCTCCTGGATCGAGCTGAACCACCGCGTGGCGCCGCTGAACGATGTGCGGGTGCGCCAGGCGCTGAGCATGGCGGTGGACCGCAATTTCATCGCGCAAAGGCTGTGGTTCGGCGTGGGCAAGCCGGCCACCAACCCGGTGGCGTCGACCACCAAATTCCATGACCGCAATGTCCGCATCGCCGGCTTCGATGTGCGTGCGGCCAATGCGCTGCTGGATGCCGCGGGCTTCCGCGCCAATGCCCAGGGCGTGCGCTTCACGCTGAAGCACCTGGTGCTGCCCTATGGCGAGATCTGGTCGCGCCTCGCCGAGTATCTGCGCCAGGCTTTCCGGCAGGTTGGCGTCACCCTGGAATTGGAAAGCACCGATGCCGGCAATTGGGCGCGGCGCATCGGCGCCTGGGAATATGAGACCAGCGTGAATTTCGTCTATCAGTTCGGCGACCCGACGCTGGGGGTGGAGCGGACCTATGTCACCTCCAACATCCAGCGCGTGACCTTCACCAACACCGGCGGCTATTCCAACCCGCGGGTGGATGAGCTTTTTGCGCGCGCACGGTCCGTGCCCGCAGCCGCCGATCGGCAGGCCGCGTTTACCGATGTGCAGAAGATATTGTGCGAGGAAGTGCCGCAGATCTGGCTGATGGAAATGGCCTTCCCGACCATCCATGACCGGCGCCTGCGCAATGTCGTCACAACAGGTCTTGGGGTGCATACCGGCTTTGGCGATGTGTTCCTCGCCTCGTAATGGAGGCGGGGAAGCTTCCAGGATTTCTGGCACGCAGGTTGCTAAAGGCGGTCGCGGTGGTGCTGGCCATCGTCATCTGCAATTTCTTCCTGGTGCATGCCGCGCCGGGTGACCCGGCCAGCGTGATGGCCGGGCAGTCGGGTGCCGCGGATGCGGTGTTCATGGAGCAGTTGCGCCGGCAATTCGGGCTGGACCAGCCGCTGCATGTGCAGCTGTGGATCTATCTGAAAAGCGTGCTGACCCTGGATCTGGGTTTTTCGCACCGCCAGCAGATGGGCGTGGCGGCGCTGATCATGGAACGGCTGCCGGCCACGCTGCTGCTGACCGGCGCGGCCTTCGCCTTCGCCGTGGTGGGGGGTGTCACGCTGGGCGCGCTGGCGGCGCAGCGGGTGGGGAGCTGGGCGGATAGCTTCATCACCATCCTGGCGCTGACCTTCTACGCCACGCCGCTGTTCTGGGTCGGGTTGATGCTGGTGCTGGTGTTTTCGGTCTGGCTGGAATGGCTGCCGAGCTTTGGCATGTCCAGCGTCGGTGCCGGCTATGAAGGCTGGGCGCATGTCTGGGATGTGGCGCAGCATTTGCTGCTGCCGGCCCTCACGCTCGGGCTGTTCTATCTGGCGGTGTACGCGCGGCTGACGCGGGCGACGATGCTGGAGGTGCAGGACCAGGATTTCGTGAAGACCGCGCGCGCCAAGGGCGTGCCGGAGGGCCGCATCACCCGGGCGCATGTGCTGCGCAACGCCATGCTGCCGGTGATCACCTTCGCCGGCATCCAGGCCGGGCAGCTGGTGGGCGGCTCCATCCTGGTCGAGACGGTCTTCGCCTGGCCGGGCATCGGGCGCCTGGCCTTCGAGGCGCTGCTGGCGCGCGATTATGCCGTGCTGCTGGGGGTGTTCTTTTGCACCTCCGTCATCGTGGTGCTGTTCAACCTCGCGACCGACCTTCTCTACGCCATCATCGACCCACGCGTGGAGGTCGGCTGATGGCCGATTTCTGGCGGCGCTACCGCCGCAACAAGGGTGCCGTGGTGGGCCTGGTGGTGCTGATCCTGGTCGTCATCATGGCCGCCACGGCGCCCTGGCTTTTCCCCGGCAGCCCCTGGGACATGGCCAGCGCGCCCTTCATGCCACCGGGCGAGATGGGGATGTGGCTGGGCACCGACAGCCTGGGGCGCGATGTGGCGGCGGGCATCGCGCATGGGGCGCGGATTTCCCTGCTCGTGGGCGCGGTGTCCACCGTGGCCGCGCTCTCCGTGGGCGTCACGCTGGGCGCCATCGCCGGCTATCTCGGCGGCTTCGTGGATGATGTGGTGATGCGCTTCACCGAGTTCTTCCAGACCATTCCCTCCTTCGTGCTGGCGATCCTGCTGGTGGCGATCTTCACGCCGACCATCGGCTCGGTGGTGGCGGCCATCGCCATCGTCTCCTGGCCGCCGGTCGCGCGCGTGGTGCGGGCGGAGTTCCTCTCCCTGCGCTCGCGCGAATTCGTCCAGGCCGCCGAGGTTCTGGGCAAGTCGCGGATCGCCATCGTGCTCGGCGATATCCTGCCCAATGCGCTCTCGCCGATCATCGTGCTCGCCTCGCTGATGGTGGCCTCGGCGATCCTTCTGGAAAGCGCGCTGTCCTTCCTCGGCCTGGGCGACCCCAACTTGATGACATGGGGGTTTCTCATCGGCTCCGGCCGCTCCGTCATCCGCCTCGCCTGGTGGATGAGCGTGTTTCCGGGCCTCGCCATCTTCGTCACCGTGCTGTCGCTGAATTTGGTGGGGGAGGGGCTTTCGGATGCGCTGAACCCGCGCCTGGCGAGGGGGCGCGCTTGAGCCTCCTGCGCGTCGAGAACCTGACCGTGGCGCTGCCGCCGGGGGCTGATCGTGCGCATGCGGTGGAGGGGATCTCGCTCACCCTGGAGGCGGGCGAAATCCTCTGCGTCGTTGGTGAAAGCGGCTCGGGCAAATCCATCACAGCCAATGCCGTGATGGGGCTGCTGCCGAAGGGCCTGCCGGTGAAATCCGGCGCCCTGGAGCTCCTGGGCCAGGATTTGCGCGGCCTGGCATCCGAGGAACTTCGAAAGCTGCGCGGCGACCGCATGGCGATGATCTTCCAGGAACCCATGACCGCGCTGAACCCGCTGATGCGGGTGGGTGACCAGATCGCCGAGGCCTTGCAGGTGCATGGCGCCGGGGGCAACGCCGCGGCCCGGGTGCAGGAATTGTTGGCGGCGGTGAATTTGCCGGACCCCGCCGCGATCGCCAAAAGCCACCCCTTCCGCCTCTCGGGCGGGCAGCGGCAGCGGGTGATGATCGCCATGGCACTCGCCCTGGAACCGGCGCTGCTGATCGCCGATGAGCCGACCACGGCGCTCGACGTCACGACGCAAATGCAGATCCTGCGGCTGATCCGCGAAATCCAGTCCCGCCGCGGCACCGGCGTGCTGTTCATCACCCATGATTTCGGCGTGGTGGCGGAAATCGCCGACCGCGTCGCGGTGATGCAGCATGGCCGGATCGTGGAGCAGGGCAATGCCGCGCAGGTGCTGAACGCGCCCGAGCACCCCTATACCAAGGCCCTGATCGCCGCCGTCCCCAAGGGCGCCGCCGAGCGCGACCTGCCGCCGCCGGCGCCGGAATTGCTGCGCGTGTTGGGGCTGAGAAAAACCTATTCGCGCGGCGGCTGGTTCTCCGGCCGGGTCTCGGTGCCGGCGATCCAGGACGCGGATTTTTCGCTGGCACGCGGCGAGACGCTGGGCGTGGTGGGCGAAAGCGGCTCGGGCAAATCCACGCTGGCGCGCTGCATCGTCAAGCTTGTGGTACCCGAGGCGGGCGAAATCCGCTTCGACGGCACCGACCTCCGCCCGCTCTCCCGCGCGGGTTGGAAGCCCTATCGCTCGCGCGTGCAGATGATCTTCCAGGACCCCTATGCCTCGCTGAACCCGCGAAGGCTGGTGGGCGAGGCGATCGCGGAAGGCCCGATCACCCATGGCCTGCCGCGCGCCGAGGCGCTGGACCGGGCGCGGGAATTGCTGGCGCTCGTGCAGCTCGACCCCTCGGCCATGGCGCGCTACCCGCATGAATTCTCGGGCGGACAGCGCCAGCGCATCGGCATCGCCCGTGCACTCGCCATGCGGCCCGAACTGCTGATCGCCGATGAACCGGTCAGCGCGCTGGATGTCTCCGTGCAGGCCCAGGTGCTGGCGCTGCTGGCGGATATCCGAAAGAAGTTCGGGCTGACCATGCTGTTCATCACCCATGACCTGCGGGTGGCGGCGCAGATCTGCGACCGGGTCGCGGTGATGAGCCGCGGCGCCATCGTGGAAATGGGGCCGACCTCCGAGGTCTTCGCCAACCCGCGCCACGCCTATACCCAGGCGCTGCTGGCCAGCATTCCCGGCCGGGGCTGGACGGCGCCGGCCGCCGCCTGAGCCCCGACCGCGCGTATCACGGGTTCGACATGTCAGTGTCATCGATGTTTCACCGCCGGGGATTACCCGAATGGCCCCCGTCGGATGAAGCCGCCCATGCCTCGCATCGCACGCCGCGCATTCTTGGCGACGCCCCTCGCCGGCCCCGCCGTGGCGCAACCCAGCCCGGCGCCGGGGCCGCGTCGCCGCATGGCGCTCAGCGTCGCGCAATGCGCCGCCAACCGCGCCACGGCCACGGCGCAGAATGCCCGCCATCCCTACTACCTGCCCGATCGCACCACCCGCATCGCCTACAACGCGCTGGTCCGGCTCGACCGCGGGATGACGCCGCAACCCGAGCTCGCCACCGACTGGGCGCCGGTTGATGACAGCCAGCGGCTCTGGCGGGTGACGCTGCGGGAGGGGGTGAGGTTCCATGACGGCCGCGCGATGACGGTCGAGGATGTCGTGGCCTCCTTCGCCTATCACCGCCGCCACAACCCCGCCGCCGCCGCCATCATCCGCGTCGAGCCGGTGGATGCGCAGACCCTGCGGTTCCATCTCGACGCGCCGGATGCGGAGTTTCCCCAGCTCCTCGCCGACCACCTCAACGTGGTCATGCCCGCGGCGCCGATCGAGAGCATCGGGCTCTCGGGCATCGGCAGCGGTCCCTTCATGCTCTCCGCCGTCACCCCCAACCGGGTGGCGCTGTATGACCGCAACCGAGACTATTGGGTGCCCGGCCGTCCCCTGCTCGACCATATCGAGCTCAGCAACACCGAGGGCCAGCAGGAGCGCGCCCTGGCCGCGCTGCGCTCGGGCGAGTTCGACCTGGTGTTGGGGGTGGAGCCGCGCGCCGCCGGGGCGATGGCCCGCGACCAGGATTGGGCGGTGGAGAATGGCGGCGGCGGGCGGCAATACCTGATCCAGCTGCCCAAGGCCCCAGGCTCGCCTTTCGAGGACCGGCGGGTGCGCCAGGCCCTGGCGCTGGCGGTGAACCGCGAGGCGATCGTCGGCCAGGCCTATGGCGAGGGGCTGGGCTGGGTGGGCAATGACAGCCCCGTGCTGCCCTCCGACGCCGCCTTCCTGGCCCGCCCGGGGGCGACCAACCGTCTGGAATATCTGGCCCAGGCGCGGGCACTGCTGGCGGCGGCCGGGCATTCCCGCGGGATCGACCTCGGCACGTTGTACTGGACGCCGCAATCGCCCGCGCTGCCGCGCTACCTCCAGGTTCTGCGCGAGGGTGCGCGCGAGGCCGGCCTTGGCATCACGCTCGAACAGCGCCCGCTGGCGGAGGAGCCGCGCATGCGCATCGGCGACAATGACCTGACGCAGCGCCGCTTCCACCGCTTCGCGGCCGCCGTGGTCGAGCCGCAACACGCCGGCGCCGCGCTGGGCCTGCTGCGGGCCGAGGCGCCGGAGGCCGGCCATTGGCACGGGCCAGCGCAGCAGGCCTATGCCGCGCTGCACGGGCGCGCCCGGCGCGAGGCCGACGCTGCCCGGCGGCTGGACATGTACCGCGACATGCAGCGTATCCTGCATCAGGAGGTTCCGGCGCTGCTGCCGGCCGGGGGCCTGACCTGCGCGGTGCGCCGCCGGCATGTCCAGGGCTTCGAGTACCACCCGCAGCCCGGCGCGCTGCGCTTCGACGAGGTCTGGCGCGGCTGAGCCCGGCCGATGTGAGAGGGAGCAGTCACCGTGATCACCGACCCCACCTTCCAGGCGCCCGGGCGCTTCTGGAAGGGCAATATACACACCCATTCCACCCTCTCCGACGGGATGCGCGCGCCGCACGAGGTCTGCGCCGCCTATCGCGACGCGGGCTATGATTTCCTGGCGCTGACCGACCATTTCATGGCCCGCTGGAACTATCCCATCGCCGACACAAGGCCATTTCGCACCGCCGGCTTCACCACCATCCTGGGTGCCGAGGTGCATGCCCCGGCGACCTCGCTGGGCGAGACCTGGCATATCCTGGCCGTGGGGCTGCCGCTGGATTTCGCCCCCAATGCGGCGGGCGAGACGGGGGCGGAACTGGCCCGGCGCTGCGTGGCGGCCGGCGCCTTCGTCGCCATCGCCCACCCCGCCTGGTATGCGCTGAGTGCGGCGGACGCGAACACGCTGGAGGGCGCCCACGCCATCGAGATCTACAACCACACCAGCCAGCTGCGCACCGACCGCGGCGATGGCGGGCTGCTGGCCGACCAGCTGCTGGCCGGGGGCCGGCGCATCGGGCTGATCGCGGTGGATGACGCGCATTTCGCCTGCACCGATTACTTCGGCGGCTGGGTGATGGTGAAGGCCGCGCAGAACGAGCCCGCGACGCTGCTGGCGGCGCTGAAGGCCGGGCATTACTACGCGACCCAGGGGCCGCTGCTGCACGACGTGGCCTGGCATGAGGACCGGGTGGAGGTGCATTGCTCGCCCGCCGCCTCGGTGATGGTGCTGGGGCAGGGCTCCCGCGCGCAGCAATCGGTGGCGCCGCTGCAAAGCCGGGTGGTGCTGCCGCTCGGCCGCGTTGCCCAGGGCAATTACGCCCGGGTGGTGGTGGCCGACGCGCAAGGGCGCCGCGCCTGGTCCAACCCGGTCTATCTCGGCTGAGACGGGCCGCCGGCGAACCGGCGGCCCCAGCTTGCTCAGGCGGCGAGGGTGGAGACGGCGGGGAAATCCACCACCGTGCCGGCCACTTCGTTGACGTAGTTCGTCAGCGTGTTGAGCGCGACATGCAGCACGATCTCGATGATCTGCGCGTCGTCGTAGCCCGCGGCGCGCACCGCCGCCACCTCGGCATCGCCGACATGGCCGCGGGCGTTGGTCACCGAGACGGCGAAGCGCACGGCGGCATCGGCGCGGGGGTCGTTCGAGAAGCCCTGCCGGTTGGCGCTGATCTCGGCATCGTCCAGCTTGGCCAGGTTGCGGCCGAGATAGCTGTGCGCGGCCAGGCAGTAGCCGCAGCCATTCACCTCGGCCACGGCGAGGGCGATGCGCTCGCGGGTGCGCGCGTCCAGGCTGCCCTTGCCCAGGGCGCCATTGAGGCCGAGGTAGCCCTCCAGCGCGGCGGGGCTGTTGCCGACCACGCGGAACAGGTTGGGCACGGAGCCGAGCTGCTTCTGCACCGCGTTCAGCAGCGGCTGCGAGGCGGCGGGGGAGGCCTCGACGGAGGCGGGGGTGGCAATGCGCGACATGGGGTGGGTCCTTTGCTGAAACCCGGCCGGTCTGGCCGTGACCCCGATGTAGGCCCTTCCAGTTCCACGCGGCATCCGGCAGTTTCGGGAAACCACGTTCCGAAAACTGGAAGACACTTGGATCAGCTGGAAGCAATGCGCGCCTTTGTCGCGGTGGTGGAGGCGGGCGGCTTTTCCGCCGCTTCCCGCCGGCTGCGCATGCCGCTGGCCACCATCAGCCGCAAGGTGTCCGAGCTGGAGGAGCATCTGCGCGTCAAGCTCCTCACCCGCAGCCCGCGCCTCGTCGCCCCCACCGATGCGGGGCGGGAATACTTCGCCACCACCCGCCGGCTGCTGGAGGAGATGGCGGAGGCCGAGCGCATCGCCTCGGGCGAGTTCCGCGCGCCGCGGGGCGAGCTGGTGATCAGCGCGCCCATGGGCTTCGGCAGGCTGCACCTGGCGCCGCTGCTGGCCGATTTCCTGCGCGCCTATCCCGATGTCTCGCTGCGCCTCACCCTCGCCGACCGGGTGGTGAACCTGGTGGAGGAGCATGTCGACATCGCGGTGCGCATCGGCACGCTGGCCGACAGCAACCTCGTGGCGCTGCGCGCCGGGGCGATCCGCCAGGTCGTCTGCGCCAGCCCCGACTACCTCGCGCGGCACGGCGAACCCGCCCATCCCGGCGAACTGGCGGGGCATGACTGCGTGACCTTCAGCAGCCTGCAGGCCAGCCATGAATGGCGCTTCGGCGACGGCACCTCCCACCCCGTGCGCAGCCGCATGGTGGTGAACAGCGCCGAGGCCGCGGCCGAGGTGGCCGCCGGCGGCGCGGGGCTGGTCCAGCTGCTGTGCTACCAGGCCGCGGCGGCGGTGCATGCGGGGCGGCTGCGGGTGGTGCTCAGGGCGTTCGAGCCGCCGCCGCTGCCGCTGCACTTCGTCCATGTCGGCGGCCGCCTGGCGCCGCTCAAGCTGCGCGCCTTCATCGACTTCATCCTGCCCAGGCTGCGTCCGGGGCTGGTGTTCGACGGCTAGCGCCACGCTTCCCACCACACCGCGCCCGGGCCTAGGCTGGGCGCGGGAATGGAGGGCCACATGATCGTCTTCGACAATGCCGCTGTGCTCGATGGCCGCGCCGAGGCCGCCCTTCCTGGCATGAGCGTGCTGGTGGAGGGCCGCCATATCCGCGAAGTGTCCGACCGGCCGATCGCGGCGGCCGCGGCGCAGCGCATCGACCTGGCCGGCCGCTGCCTGATGCCAGGCCTGATCGACGCGCATGTCCATGTGGTCGCGAGCCAGGCCAATCTGGGTGCCAACGCGGTGCTGCCCGATGCGCTGGTGGCGATGCGCGCGGGCAGGCTGATGGGCGAGATGCTGGCGCGCGGCTTCACCACCGTGCGCGATGTCGGCGGTGCCACGCTGGGATTGCGCCTGGCCTGGGAGGAGGGGCTGTTCCAGGGCCCGCGCCTGTTCCTCTCCGGCAAGGCCTTGTCGCAGACCGGCGGGCATGGCGATTTCACCGGCCGCTTCGACCCGCGGGACGTGGCGCCCATCGGCCGCCGCCTGGGTGCGATGGCGCGGGTGGTGGATGGGGTGGATGCGCTGCGCCGCGCCGCGCGGGAGGAAATCCGCGCCGGCGCGGATTTCATCAAGGTCATGGCCAATGGCGGCGTCGCCAGCCCCACCGACCCGATCGCCTTCCATGGTTTCTCCGAGAGCGAGCTGCGCGCCGCGGTGGAGGAGGCGGCGATGGCGCAGACCTATGTCGCGGCCCATCTCTACACCGATGACGCCATCGCCCGCGCCGTCCTCTGCGGCGTGCACAGCCTCGAGCATTGCAACCTGATCACCGAGGCCACGGCGCGCGCCGCCGCCGCCGCCGGCTGCATCGCCGTGCCCACGCTGGTGACCTATGAGGCGCTGAATGACGAGGCGGCGGCGCTTGGTATGAGCCCCGAGAGCGTCGCCAAGATCGACGATGTCCGGCTGTCGGGGATGGAATCGCTGGAGCGCATGCGCCGCGCCGGCCTGACCATGGCCTTCGGCACCGACCTGCTGGCGCAGATGCACCGCCGGCAATCCGAGGAGTTCACCATCCGCGGCCGGGTGCTGCCCGCCATCGAGGTGATCCGCGGCGCCACCATCCATGCCGCCCGGCTGCTGCGGCGGGAAGGGGTGCTGGGCTGCGTGGCGCCGGGCGCGCTTGCCGATCTGATCGTGGTGGATGGCGATCCGCTGGCCGACCTCTCGCTGCTGGGCGGCCGGGGGGGCGTGGATGGGGCGCATATGCCGGTGATCATGCAGGATGGGCGTTTCGTGAAGCGGGCGATCTAGGCCCGCGGCGGCACGCCCCGCCCGCGCCTGCCCTTGCCCTGGCCCTGGGCTCGCTGGATGGCGGGCCGGGTTCCTCATGGCGGCGCCGAGCCGGGCGGGATGCGGCTGCGCCCCTGGCAGGCGCGCAACAGGGTGAGCAGGCGGGCGATCAGGGGGCGCGAGGGCGGCTCGGGCGCCGCCAGCATCGCCGCGATTTGCCGCTTGTGCACGTATTCGGACAAATCCGGATCGGGCAGCCAATGCGGCGGCGCCCGGAAGGCCGTGAGCAGGCCCGCGCGGCGTGCCAGCCGCAAACCGGCCAGCCCCAGCACCCGCCAGGCGCGGCGGAAGGCGCGGCAGATCATATATTCCAGATCGGCCGCGAAAAACCGGCCGGACGAGGCCCAGGCCAGAAGATTGTCCCATACCCCGCGATGCGCCCAGCGCCGGAACTGCCGCGAGACGGTGTCGGCCTTGCCGTGATTCTCCGGCAATGTGTGCCAGGCGCCGGGCATGCAGGCGGCATGGAGGCAGGCATCCAGCCGCGCCCGCGGATCGGCCAGGCGGCGGCCCGGGCCATGCGGATCGACGATCAGGGGCCTGATCTGCTCCCATTCCTCATCGCTGAGCGGCCGCCAGGGGGCGGGCCTGGTGGTGCGGAAACGATGCGCCCAGGGGGCGGAGCCGATATGGCGGAAGGGGTTTTTCGCGCGCATGGCAGGCTCCGGATTGCCGGCGGAACCTAACGGCGGTAATTCCTGTTGTCAAGGAATTTAAACCTTATTCTGCGAGGACGCCTCCGCCATCATCGCCATTACCCGCTGCACCACCAGCTCCGCCGCCGCCTCCGGCGTCAGCGCCGCCGTGTCCAGCCGCAGCTCCGGCGCCTCCGGCGGCTGATAGGGCGAGGAGATGCCGGTGAAATTCGCGATCTCGCCGCGCGCCGCCTTGGCATAGAGCCCCTTGGGGTCGCGCCGCATGCATTCGGCCAGCGGCGCGTCGACGAAGACCTCCAGGAACTCGCCCGGCCCCAGCATCTCCCGCACGATCAGCCGCTCCGCCCGGAAGGGCGAGATGAAGCTGCACATCACGATCAGCCCGGCATCGACGAAGAGCCGCGCCACCTCGCCGACACGGCGGATATTCTCCACCCGGTCCTCATCGGTGAAGCCCAGATCGCTGTTCAGCCCATGCCGCAGATTGTCGCCATCGAGGCTGTAGGTGTGCCGCCCCTGCCGGTGCAGAAGCTGTTCCACCAGCCGGGCTATGGTGGATTTGCCTGCCCCCGACAGCCCGGTGAACCAGACCACCAGCGGCTTCTGCCCGACCAGCGCCGCCCGCGCGGCCTTGTCCACCCCCAACGCCTCGGGCTGGATATTGCCGGCGCGGCGCAGCGCGAATTCCACCATCCCCGCCGCCACCGTGCGGTGGCTGAAACGGTCCACCAGCAGGAAGGCGCCGGTCGCGCGGTTCTGCGCATAGGGGTCGATGGCCACGCGCCGGGCGAGGGCGAGGTGGCAGCGCGCCATCTCGTTCATCTCCAGCCGCCGGGCCGGCAGCGGCCGGGATGTCGGCAGGTCGATCCGGTGGCGGATCGCGGTGACCCGCGCCTCGGTCCAGACCTGGCCGAAGCGGGCGAGGTATTGCCGGCCCGGCAGCATCGCCTCCGCATCCAGCCACAGCAGATGCGCGGCCAGCTGGTCCGCCACCACCGGCGCGTCGTCGGGCGCGGCCAGCACGTCGCCGCGCGCGAGGTCCACCTCATCGGCGAGGTACAGCGTCACCGCCTCGCCGGCCAGCGCCTCGGCCTGCTCGGCACCGGGGCCGAGGATGCGGCTGACGCGGCTGCGCCGGCCGGTGCCCGCGACCATCACCGCATCGCCCGGCGCGATCCGCCCGCCCGACACCACGCCGCAATAGCCCCGGACATCCGGCTCCGCGCGCCTGACCCATTGCACCGGGAACCGCATGGGGCCTGAGGGCTGCTCCGGCACCACCTCCTCCAGATGCGCCAGCAGGGTCGGCCCGCGATACCACGGCGCCGCGCCCTCGCGCCGGACGATGTTGCCGCCGAGCCGGGCGCAGAGCGGAATGGCCGCCATCGTGGCGAAGCCCAGCCCGTCCGCGAAACCCGCCCATTCGGCGGCGATGCGCCCGAACGCCGCCTCCTCCCAATCCACCAGATCCATCTTGTTCACCGCCAGCACGGCGTGGCGGATGCCCAGCATGGCGGCGATGGCGCCATGCCGCCTGGTCTGCGCCAGCACCCCCTTGCGGGCATCGACCAGGATGACCGCGAGTTCGGAATTCGACGCGGCGGTGGCCATGTTGCGGGTGTACTGCTCATGCCCCGGCGTGTCGGCCAGGATGAAGCCGCGCCGCGCGGTGGCGAAATAGCGATGGGCGACATCGATGGTGATGCCCTGCTCGCGCTCCGCCTCCAGCCCGTCGGTCAGCAGGGCGAGGTCGAGCGGCGCCGCCACGCCGCCCTGCCGCTGGCTGTCGCGTGCCAGACCCTCCAGTGTGTCGTCCATGATCTGCCCGGTGTCGTGCAGCAGCCGCCCGATCAGGGTGGATTTGCCGTCATCGACCGAGCCGCAGGTGAGCAGGCGCAACAACCCGCGCCGGGCCGGATCGGGCATCAGAAATACCCCGCCCGCTTCTTGCGCTCCATCGAGGCCTCCTGGTCGCGGTCGATCAGCCGCCCGGCGCGTTCGCTCACCCGCGTCGTGCGCAGCTCCTCGATCACCGCCCGGGGCGTCGTGGCGCGGCTTTCATGCGCCGCCGTCAGCGGCCAGTCGCCCATGGTGCGAAAGCGCACCTGGAGGCTCTCCACCGCCTCGCCGGGGCGCAGCGGCATGCGCTCGTCATCGCGCATGATCAGCATGCCCTCGCGCCGCAGCACCGGGCGGGGGGCCGCGAAATACAGCGGCACGAGAGGGATCTCCTCGGCCGCGATATATTCCCAGACATCCATCTCGGTCCAGTTCGAGAGCGGGAAGACGCGCATGCTCTCGCCGGGGTGCAGCCGGGTATTGGCCAGGCCCCAAAGCTCCGGCCGCTGTTCGCGCGGGTCCCAGACATGGCCCTGGGCGCGGTGGCTGAAGATGCGCTCCTTGGCGCGGGATTTCTCCTCGTCGCGCCGCGCGCCGCCGATCGCGGCGTCGAAGCCATGCGCGTCCAGCGCCTGTTTCAACGCCTCGGTGCCCATCACGCTCATATGCAGCTGGCTGCCGCTGTCGATCGGGTTGATGCCGCGGGCGAGGCCCTCGGCATTGCTGTGCACGATCAGCCGCAAGCCCAGCTCCTCCGCCCGGCGGTCGCGGAATTCCAGCATCGCGCGGAAATCCCAGCCGGTGGCGATATGCAGGCAGGGAAACGGCAGCGGCCCCGGCCCGAAGGCCTTGCGCGCGAGGTGCAGCACCACCGAGCTGTCCTTGCCGATGGAATAGAGCAGCACGGGGCGGCGGAAACTCGCGGCGCTTTCCCACAGAATGGCGATCGCCTCGGCCTGCAGGCGCAGCAGATGCGGGGTGAGCGGGGCGGCGGATGGCATGGCAGGCCTTGAAACCGTGGCGAAATTCGCGCCACCTTCGCATGCCCGCCGCGCCGACGGGAGCCTGAGGCGCGGGGATGGAGACGAGGATGACGCGAGCGGCCGGGCGCGACCCCCAGGCGATGCTGGCCGCGGCCACCCAGGCCTATCGCGCCGGGCGCCTCGATGAGGCCATCGCCGCCGCGCGCGCGGTGCTGGCCCTGGCGCCGGACGAGGTGCCGGCGCTGCATCTGCTGGGCCTGGCCGCCGCCCGCGCCGGCGATGCGCAAACCGCGCTGGACGCGCATGGCCGCGCTGCCCAGTTGCAGCCCAATGAGCCCGACTTCCCCTACCGCCAGGCCATGATCCTGGCCCGCGAGGACCGGCTGGAGGAGGCGCTGGCCGGCTTCGACGCCGCCCTCGCCCGCCGCCCCGACCATGCCGGCGCGCTGCTCAACCGCGCCGTGGCGCTGCACCGGCTGGCCCGGCTGCCGGAGGCGCTGGCCGGGGTGGACCGCCTGCTGGCCGCCCATCCCGGCCGCGAGCAGGGCTGGGCGCTGCGGGCGCAGGTGCTGGAGGCGATGGGCCGGATGGACGACGCCATCGCCGCCCAGTCCCGCGCCACCGCCTTGCAGCCCTCGGTCGCGGCGGCGCAGACCAGGCTTGGCGCGCTGCTCGGCCGGGCCCGTCACTTCGAGGCCGGGCTGGTCCATCTCGGGCTCGCCCTGGCCATTGCGCCGGGCGATGGCGAGGCGCTGTTGGCGCGCGGCCGACAGTTGCAGATGCAACGCCGCCACCAGGAGGCGCTGCCCGACCTGCAAGCCGCCCTGGCCACCGGGCACGAACCCCAGCGCACACGGCATGCCCTGGCCGATGCCCTGACGGCGCTCGGGCGATGGGCTGAGGCGAGGGAGCACCTGGTCGGCGTTCTGGCGGACATCGACGCCAGCCTGCGCGATGGCCCGAACACCATGGATCTCCGCCGCAAGCGGGCCCGCCTGCTGATCGACCTCGATCGCCTGGAGGAGGCGCTGGAGGAATTGTCCAGCCTGCAAGGCGAGGACGAGGCGCAGGTGCTCGCCGAGCGCGGCCATGTGCTGTTCGCCCTGGCGCGGGAGGAGGAGGCCTTGCGCTGCCACGCCCAGGCCCTGGCGCTCAAGCCCGATGCTGCCCGCACCCGGTTTTCCGCCTCGCTGCACCGTCTCGCCACCGGCGACCTGCCGGCGGCCTGGCGCGATCATGAGGCGCGTTGGCAGGTGCCTGATTTCCCCTCGGCCAATCGGGATTTTCCGCAGCCGCTCTGGCTCGGCGAGGAGGATATCGCCGGCCGGCGGGTGCTGCTGCATGCCGAGCAGGGCCTGGGCGACACGCTGCAATTCTGCCGCTACGCCGGCATGGTCGCGGCGCGTGGCGCCGAGGTGCTGCTGGAGGTGCAGCCGCCCCTGGTTGGCCTGCTGCGCAGCCTGGCCGGCCCCGCCGCCGTGCTGCCGCATGGCGAAAAGCTGCCGCCCTTTGACCTGCATTGCCCGCTGCTCAGCCTGCCGCTGGCCTTCGAGACCTCGCTCGCGACGATTCCGGGCGCGGTGCCCTATCTCGCCGCCAGTGCCGCGCGGCGGCAGGAATGGGCGCGGCGGCTGGGGCCGGCGGAGGGACAGCGCATCGGCCTGGTCTGGGCCGGCAACAGCCTGCATGGCAATGACGCCCGGCGCTCCATGCCGCTCGCCGCCGCGGCGCCGCTGCTGGCGCTGGGGGCGGAGGTGATCGGCCTGCAGCATGAATTGCCCGAGCGCGACCGCGCGACGCTCGCCGCCATGCCCGCACTGCGCATGCTCGGCCCGCAATGCCGCGATTTCGACGACACCGCCGCCCTGGTCTCGCTGCTCGATGTGGTGGTGACGGTGGACACCTCGGTCGCCCATCTCGCCGGCGCGCTGGGGCGGCCGGTGTGCATCCTCCTCGCCCAGCCCAGCGACTGGCGCTGGCTGCTGCGGCGCGAGGACAGCCCGTGGTATCCCACCGCGCGGCTGTTCCGGCAGCAACGGCGCGGCGACTGGGCGGGGGTGATGGCCCGCCTTGTCGAACATCTCGGCTGGGGTTGAACCGCTATTCCGGCGTGGCCGCGCGCTCCAGATCCTCGCCGCGGAAGCCCACCGCCTCGGCCTGCATCACGCCCTCCAGCGCCGCCACGTCGTATAGCTCCTGGATGGTGTGCTCGAAGCGCAGCCATTGCACGGTCTGGCCGTTTTCCAGGTCGATCACCACCAGGCCGCAGCGCGGCACGGCGTCGCGCGCGCGCAGCGCCTCGTCCAGATCCAGCCCCTCGAAGGTCAGGTTTTTGCGCGGCCGCGACAGCCCGACCACGGCGTAGCGCCCGACCAGCGCCAGCCCGCGGGCGAAGCCGGGCAGGAAGGCCACGGGGTGGAAGCGGCCATAGATCAGGTCGAGCCAGCCCAGCTCGCCCCGGCCGGAATTGAGCAGCCACAGCCGGCCATCGCGCAGCCGCGGCGAATGCGGCATGGAGAAGCCCGTGCCCATCACCCGCCCGCTGGGCACCTCCAGCACCACCCCGCCATCGCGCCTGCGGTCGCGCCAGCCATCCAGCACGTCGGAGGCGGAGACGGCGGTGACATAGGCCGGCGCCGCGCCATCCATCGCCAGACCGTTGAGATGGCAGCGATCCTCCGCCACCATCGCCGAGATGAAGGGCGGGCGCCAGACCGGCCGGAAACCCGCCGTCTCGCTGAAGGTCGCCAGGCAGTTGAACTGGGTCGCCACGAAGATCGGGCCGGGTGCCGCCATCTCCGCCGTCTGGCCGAAGCCTATATCGTGCATGTCCACCGCCCCGGTCACCCGCGCCTCACGCGGGGTGAAGAGGCGGTCGGCGCCCTGTTCGGTGGCCTGGCCGGGCGGCAGGGCGTTGTGGAAGCGCCAGAGCATGGTCTTGCTGCTGGTCCACAGGCTCTGGCCATTGGTCCACAGGCCCTGGCATTGCTCGACCAGCCGCTCATGCCCGCGCAGGCGGCCATCGGGGCGCTGGCCGATGAAGATGAGGCGGCCGGCCTGATAGGTGGTGATGGCGAAACTCACCCGCTGCTCGGCCATCCAGCGGACCAGGCCGGGCGAGGCGGTGAGCATGGGGCCTTCGGCGGCGCCTGGGCTGGCGGTCTGGGACATCTGGAAGGATCTTCGGCGCGGTGTTGGCGCGGCGTTAGCGCCGGCGGGGTGTGGCGGCAAGAGAGGGGCTGGCCCGCTGTCTCAGGGGGCGAGACAATGCTGTAAGATTTCGGAAAGTTGCCAAACCTTGTATCTCAGTTAATCTCTGTCATCACAAACCAGCGAGCTGTGATTGAGGCCCCCTTTCCGGGAGTGCGGGATGGACGAGCCTGGAGTGCCGCCTGAACGCCGTCCACCGTGAACGAGAAAGTGCCCGATCATGCCCCTGACAGGATTTGCCCCCTCCATCACCTTCCTTGAGAACGCGGTGAATGCGGCGCCACAGCTGCTCGACTCGGATGTCGCCTTCACCAGCGCGACCTCGCTTGCGGGTGGCCGGCTGGTGGTCTCCGGCCTGCTGGCCGAGGACCGGGTTTCGGTGCTGAACGAGGGCGGCGGCGCGGGGCAGATCGGGGTTTCCGGCGCCAGCATCAGCTTTGGCGGCACGGTGTTCGGCACGCTCGCGGGTGGCTCGGGCAATGATGCCGTCATCAGCTTCAACGCCGCCGCCACGGGTGCCGCGGTGGATGCGCTGATCCAGCGCCTGGCCTATGGCAATATCAGCGATGAGCCGACGCTGACACGCACATTGACGGTCGATGTGGTGGATGGCGCGGGTGCGGGGCTGGGCGTGGGCATTGGCACACTGGCCGCGCTTTCCGGCACCGCCAATCCCTTCAACGACATCGATGTTGGGGTCAACAGCGCCCCCGCCTTCCTGGACCTGGACGGCGATGGCGATCTCGACCTGGTCGCGGGCGCGATCAGCGGCGCGCTGCTGGCCTTCCGCAACACCGGCCCCGCCTCGGCGCCGGTCTTCACCGCGCTGAGCGGCACCGCCAATCCGTTTGACGGCATCGACGTTGGGTTCAACAGCACCCCCGCCTTCCTGGACCTGGACGGCGATGGCGATCTCGACCTTGTTTCGGGCGAATATTTCGGCACGCTGCTGGCCTGGCGCAACACCGGCCCCTCCTCGGCGCCGGTCTTCACCGCGCTGAGCGGCAGCGACAATCCCTTCAACGACATCGATGTTGGGGTCAACAGCGCCCCCGCCTTCCTGGACCTGGACGGCGATGGCGATCTCGACCTTGTTTCGGGCGAGAGCAACGGCATGCTGCGGGCCTTCCGCAACACCGGCCCCGCCTCCGCGCCGGTCTTCACCGCGCTGACCGGCACCGCCAATCCGTTCAACGGCATCGACGTTGGGTTCGGCAGCACGCCCGCCTTCCTGGACCTTGACGGCGATGGCGATCTCGACCTTGTTTCGGGCGAGCGCAACGGCACGCTGCTGGCCTGGCGCAACACCGGCACCGCCTCGGCGCCGGTCTTTACCGCGCTGAGCGGCACCGCCAATCCGTTCAACGGAATTGATGTTGGGGACCGCAGCACGCCCGCCTTCCTGGACCTTGACGGCGATGGCGATCGCGACCTGGTCTCGGGGGAGAGCGACGGCAGGCTGCCGGCCTTCCGCAACACGCCGCTCCTGCCCGCCATCACCGTCACCGTCACCCCCGAGGATGACGGCCCGGTCATCACCTCCGGCAAAGCGGCGGATGCGCCGGAGAACACCGCCGGCACGGTCTACTCCGCGATCGCCACCTCCAAGGCCGGCCCGGTCACCTGGACGCTCAGCGGCACCGATGCGGCGCTGTTCAGCATTGGTCTGGAGACCGGCGCGCTGAGCTTCCGCGCCGCCCCTGACTTCGAGGCGCCGGCCGATGACGGCAAGAACAACATCTACAACCTCACCATCAACGCCTCCGACGGCAAGCTGAGCAATGGCCAGGACATCGCCATCACGGTGACCGACGTCCCGGGCATCACCGTCGATGGCGGGGCGGGGAATGACAACCTCACCGCCAGCCCCGAGGATGACCTGCTGCGCGGCTTCGCCAGCAATGACACGCTCACCGGCGGCGCCGGCAACGACACCATGGAAGGCGGCCCGGGCAATGACCGCTACATCGTCCAGGACCCGGGCGATGTGGTAACCGAACTGCCCAATGCCGGCATCGACCAGGTCGATACCAGCATCGACTGGACGCTCGGCGCCAATCTGGAAAACCTGTTCTACACCGGCACCGGCGATTTCACCGGCATCGGCAATTCGCTCGCCAACAGGATCTGGGGCGCCGATGGCAATGACCTGCTGCGCGGCGGCGCGGGGCGCGACAGCCTCTATGGCGGCGCCGGCGACGACACCATCGAGGGCGGCGGCGACAGCAACCTGCTCAATGGCGGCGATGGCTTCGACCTGGTGAGCTATGCCGGGGTCAGCCAGGGCGTGAGCGTTTTCCTCACCTCCAGCACCACCCGGGCGGGCGGCCGGGTGCTCGACACCATCTCGGCCTTCGAGGGCGCGATCGGCGGCAATGGCGATGACAGCTTCGGCGGCAGCGCGGGCGCCAACCGCTTCGAGGGGGGCAATGGCGCCGATACCCTGCGCGGCGCCGCGGGCGATGACACGCTGGACGGCGGCGCGGGCGATGACCAGCTGATCGGGGGCCTGGGCGCGGATGTGCTGAAGGGCGGCGCGGGGATGGATTTCTTCGTCTTCACGGCGGCGGATTTCGAGCGCGGCCTCTATGATGTGGTGACCGACATCCACGCCGGCGGCACGCTGGACTGGTTCGCCATCACCGGCGTGGAGCGCACGGGCTTCCTGACCGTGGAATACCAAGGCGGCGTGGTGGTGACCCTGCCGGAGATCGGCTTCGGGCTGGATGGCGGCGGGATCTATATCGAGAACGCCACGCTGGATGATTTCTGGGGGCGGTTGTTCATTTATTGAGGGCAGACGGGGCTTTTTCGCCTGCAGGGCTGTTCGCGGCGCGCCATTCGGGCCAGCAGGGGCGTCGAACAGTGGCGTGCCATCCCGGCCCGGCCCGGGAAGGTTGAGTTTTGCGGTCCATCATGCCTCACCCCCGCAGGCTGCCCCGGCGCGCCCCACCGCCCATCGCCGGGCCTGCGACGGCTTCCCGGCGCGTGGCGGGGTGGGCCGGGCCGCGGCAAAGCCGCGCGGTCGGGGGGGCGCCATGATCGCCGCCCCGCTTCATCTCGCCGGCGAGCGCCTGATGCTATGCCCCTCCGGCGTTTTGCTCTGGCCGGCGCAGCGCATGCTCGTCGTCGCCGATCTGCATCTGGAGAAGGCCAGCCACCACGCCGCGCGCGGCCGCATGCTGCCGCCCTACGACACGCGCGAGACCTTGCAGCGGCTGGCGCAGAGCCTGCGGCGGCACGGCCCGGCGCGGCTCGTGCTGCTGGGCGACAGTTTCCATGATGCCGGGGGGGCGCGGCGCATGCCGGCCGAGGAGCGCGGCTTCCTCACCCGCATGCTCGCGGAGCTCGAGGTGACATGGGTGCTGGGAAACCACGACCCGCTGCCGCCCGATGGCTTCCGCGGCGACATCGTCGAGGAGTTCCGCCTCGGTCCGATCCTGTTCCGCCACATCGGCGGCGCGCCGCTCGCGCGCTACAACGAGGCCGAGATCAGCGGCCATTTCCACCCCAAGGCGAGCCTGGAAACCCGCGCGGGGGCGATCAGCCGGCCCTGTTTCCTCACCGATGCCAGGCGCGTGGTGCTGCCTGCCTTCGGTGCGCTGACCGGCGGGCTGGACGTGAAGGACCCGGCGCTGGTGGCGCTGACGCCACGCGGCGGCCGGGTCTTCCTGTTGGGTCGCGGCCGGCTGTTCAGCGCGCCGGTCTGAGCCGCCTGGACCACGCGGCGTTCGCTCCGCGTGGTCCAGCCATTGCTGATTCGGCGATCCCGCCTCAACGCATCATGCCCTAATTCAGCAGCGCCACGTCGATCGGCAGGATGATGCCGTTGGCGGCCATCACAGCCGGCACCAGGATCGTCGCCGGACGGGCGAAGTTCAGCCCGCCCACGCGCGGGCCTTCATGGTCGGCCAGCACGACATGCAGCCTGCGCTCGGCCGTGTGCTCGACGCGCAGCGCCGTGCCGTTGCGGCTGCGCAGCAAGGTGCTGGGGGCGGTGAAGCTGCCCAGCGGGTGGATGCCGTCCACGATGTGCAGGTTGCACAGCGCGCCCAGCGCCACCTCATCGCCCACGCCCGAGGTGTTGCTGTTGGTGGGGGTGGGGACCAGCCCGGCGAGGATATTCGCCGGAATGGTGGCGATGCCGGCATCGGTGGGCGCGAAGACGGTGAATTCGCCGGCGCCGCGAAGCCTTTCGATGATGCCGCTGCGCCCGAGCAGCGCGATGAAGCTGGTGAAGCGGCCATCGGCGGTCATCGCGTCGGGGATGGCGGCATGGGGCTCCGGCCGTGCGGCGCTTTGCGCGTGCAGGATGGCGGGTGCCGCGAGGGTGGCGGCGGCGATGGCGAGAATCTGGCGTCGTGCTTGCATGGTGGGGGCTCCTTTTCGAGATGCTGTGCCCTGTGAACGTCGCCATGCCGCCAGGGTTGCCGGCCGGGTTGGGAAAGCCGCCGATCGGCCCTAGATTGCGTCAATGGCCACGACCCTTCTGTGGTTCCGGCAGGATCTCCGCCTGGCCGACAACCCCGCCCTGATCGCCGCCGCCGAGGCCGGGCCGGTGGTGGCGTTGTATGTCCTCGACGATGCCGCGGCCGGGCAATGGCGGCATGGTGCCGCGCAGCGCTGGTGGCTGCATCATTCGCTGGCCGCGCTGGCCGACGGGCTGCGCGCGCGCGGGGTGGCGCTGGTGCTGCTGCGCGGCGACGCGGTGGCGCTGCTGCCCGATCTCGCGGCGCGGCTGGGTGCGAGTGCCATCCATGCCGGGCGGCTTTACGAGCCCTGGGCACGGGCGCGCGATGCCGCCCTGGCCCAGGCGCTGCCCGGGCATTGCCCGCTGGTCCTGCACAGATCGAGCCTGCTGCATGAGCCGCATCGGCTGCGCACCGGCCAGGGCGGCGCCTATGGCGTCTACACCCCCTTCTCCCGCGCGGTGTTCGCGTTGGGCGAGCCCGCGCCGGCGCGGCCAGCGCCCGGGCGGATCGCCGCCGCGCCGCCGCCGCCCGGCCTCGCGCTCGAAGCTTTGGAATTGCTGCCCGGGCGCGACTGGGCCGCCGCCTTCCCATCCCATTGGCAGCCCGGCGAGGCCGGGGCCGCGCGCCGCATGGCCGATTTCGGCGGCCCGGGCCTGGCCGGCTATGACGCCGCGCGGAATTTGCCGGGGCTGGCCGGCGGCACCTCGGGGCTGAGCCCGCATCTGCGCTTCGGCGAGGTTTCGCCCCGGCAGCTCTGGCACGCCGCGCGCGCGGCGGGGGCCGAGGGGGCGCATACCTGGCTGAAGGAGATCCTCTGGCGGGAATTCTCCTATCACCTGCTCTGGCACCGTCCGGAGATGCCGCTGGCCCCGTTGCAGGCGGCTTTCGAAAAATTCCCCTGGCAGCCCGATGCGCGGCTGCTGCGCGCCTGGCAGCGTGGCGAGACCGGCTACCCCATCATCGATGCCGGCATGCGCCAGCTCTGGGCGACGGGCTGGATGCACAACCGGGTGCGCATGGTCGTGGCCAGCTTCCTGGTGAAGCATCTGCTGCAACCCTGGCAGGATGGCCAGGCCTGGTTCTGGGACACGCTGGTGGATGGCGACCTCGCCTCCAACAGCGCCTCCTGGCAATGGGTGGCCGGCTGCGGGGCCGATGCGGCGCCGTATTTCCGGGTGTTCAACCCGGTGTTGCAGGGCGCGAAATTCGACGCCGGGGGAAGCTATGTGAGGGCCTGGTTGCCGGAGCTGGCCGGGCTGCCGACGAAATTCCTGCACCAGCCCTGGGCCGCGCCCAACCCGCCCCGCGGCTACCCCTTGCCGATCATCGAGCTGGCCCAGGGCCGCGCCCGGGCGCTGGCGGCCTATGCCGCGCTGAAGGCCGCGGCCTGAATGTGGCGCGAGGATCCCCTGCGGCTGCGCGAGCGGGGCTTTGCCGGGCTGCGGGTGGTCGGCGATGTGCATGGCGATTCGCGCGGCTTCGAGGCGGCCGCCGCGGGCGCGCTGGCCGGCAATATCTTCCTCCTGCAATTGGGGGACCTGACCGATGGCGGCCCGGACAGCCCCGCGGTGCTGCGCCGCATCTTCGCCCTGATGGATGCCGGCCAGGGGCTGTTCCTGCTGGGCAACCATGAACACAAGCTGCGCCGCGCCCTGATGGGCGCCAGGATGCGCGGCCCGAACGAGGGGCTGGACCGGACCCTGGCGCAGCTCGCCGATGCCGGGGATGGCGAAGCGCTGAAGGCGCGGGTGGTGGCGGAGGTGGCGCGGGCGCCGGCCTGGCTGCGCCGGGGCAACTCATTGTTTGTTCATGCCGCCTTCCATCCGGCCATGCTGCACAGCCCGCCGCCCGGCGATGCCGGCGCCACCCGGCCCGAGCCGCCGGTCACCCGCGCGCTCTACGGGCAGGTCGTGGGCGGGTTGCAGAAGGATGGCTACCCCGAGCGCCTGCTGCATTGGGTGGAGACCATCCCACCCGGCATCACCGCCTATTGCGGCCATGACGTGCGCAGCACCGATGGCCGGCCGCTGCGGATGAAGGGCAGGGCAGGGGGCGAGGTGGTGTTCATGGACACCGGCGCCGGCAAGGGCGGGCATCTGTCCTGGATCGATCTGCCGCTCTGACCCTTGCGGGATGCGCGATGCATCCCTCATCCTGCGGCAACACGAGGATACATCATGCACCCGACCCGCCGTGCGGCCCTGGCCGTGCCCTTCATCCTGGCCGCTGGCCGCGCCCATGCCGCCTGGCCCGAGCGGCCGGTGACCATCATCTCGCCCTTCGGCCCGGGCTCCAGCCAGGATGTGCTGGCGCGGCTGATGGCGCCGCATCTGACCCGCGCCTGGGGCCAGCCCGTGGTGGTGAACAACCTCGTGGGCGCCGCCGGCACCATCGGCGTGGACCGGGTGGCCAAGAGCGCGCCCGATGGGCTGACCCTGGCGCTGACCGGCGACGCCTCCATCGTCGTGCGCGTGTCGATGACGCCCCGGCCGCCCTATGACCCGCTGACCGACCTGGCGCCGATCTCCCAGCTCGGCCGCACGCCCAATATTCTCGTGGTGAGCAATGCGACCCCCTACACCAGCCTGGCGCAGGTGGTGGCGGAGGCGCGGGCGCGGCCCGGGGCGCTGAGCTTCGCCCATATCGGCGCCGGCACCTCGCAGCATATCGGCGGCGAATTGCTCAACCAGATCGCCGGCATCGAGCTGACCGGCGTGGCCTATAATGATGGCGGGGCGCAGTTGCAGGACGTGATCGCCGGCCGCGCGACCATGACTTTTGCCAGTGTGGTGACCGCATTGCCCAGGCTGCGCGACGGCAGCTTCAGGGCGCTGGGTGTCAGCAGCCCCGAGCGGGTGCCGGCGGTGCCGGAGATCCCCACCATCGCCGAACAGGGCTTTGCCGGCTTCGACGCCGTGGCCTGGCTCGGCCTCTTCGCCCGCGCCGGCACCCCGGCCGAGGTGGTGGCCCGCATCCAGCGCGACTGCGTGGCGGCGATGGCGCAGCCCGATGTGGCGGCGCGGCTGAACGACCTCGGAGTGCAGGTGGTGGGCAATACGCCGGAGCAGCTGGCCACTTTGATCCGCGCCGAGATCCCACGCATGGCCAGCGTGTTGCAGCGCGCCGGCCTGCGCGCGCAGTAGCGCCTCAGGCGGCCAGAAGCGCGTCCAGCTTGCCCGCGCGGTCCAGCGCCACCATGTCGTCGCAGCCGCCGACATGCTGGCCGCCGATGAAGATCTGCGGCACCGAGCCGCGGCCGCCGGAGCGGGCGATGCTCTCGCGCCGCGCCTCGCTGCCATGGGGCGCGTGGCGCTCCGTCACACGGGCGCCCTTGCGGGCGAGCAGCGCCAGCGCGCGGTCGCAATAGGGGCAATAGGCTTGGGTAAAGATTTCGACATCGGCCATGGCGCGGGAGATGGCGAGACCTCCGCATGTCGTCAACCCCGTGTCGTCAGCCCCGTGTCGTCAACCCTGGCGGGTTCACCGCGGCCCCGGTCAGGCCGCCAGCATGAGGCCCGAGAGCGCCGCCATGCCGGCCAGCACCATCAGGGCGGCGAAGGCGAAGCGGATCATCTCGCCGGCAGCGATCACCCGTTCGCGCTCTTCCTCCGGCGGCCTCTCGCGCGGCGCGGGCTCATAGCCCGGCGCATAGGCATGATCGGGGAAGATGCGATCGAAGTCATGAGGGTCGGGGCGCAAGCGTCGGTTCGGCATGGCCGCAACATGGCGGCGGCAGGTTGAGGGAAGCTGAACGCGGCGGCCGATATCATGAATGTGATTGTTTCGCCGGCGGAACGCGTGCCGCGGCCAAAACCTCCACCCCCGCCGCCCCGCCGCCCAGCAGCACCGCCGCGCAGGCATCGGCCGTGGCGCCCGAGGTCAGGACGTCATCGATCAGCAGAACATGCTTGCCCATGATCCGGGCGGCCCGGCGCGGCGCCACGGCGAAGGCGCCGGCCACCGCCTCGCGCCGCGCCGCGGCACCGAGCTCGCCCAGCGGCGGGGTGGCGCGCTGTCGGGTGAGGGCATCGGGCAGGCAGGGCTTCCCGGCCCGCCGCGCCAGCAACCGGGCCAGCAGGGCGGATTGGTTGTAGCGCCTGCTGTAGAGCCGCTGCCAATGCAGCGGCACCGGCACCAGCAGGTCGGCCCGCGCCAGCAGCGCGGCACCCGCGCGCGCCATGTGGCCGGCCAGCGGGCGGGCCAGCTCGGTCCGGTCGGCATGCTTGAAGGGCAGCACCAGGCCGCGGGCGCCGTCATCATAGAGCAGCGCCGCGCGCGCGGCGGTGAAGCGATGGGGATGCGCCAGGCAGGCCTCGCAACGCGGCGCGCCGGCATGCGGCAGGGGCACGCCGCAGCCCTCGCAGAGCGGTGCCGCGATGAAGGTCAGCCGCGCGAAACAGGCCGCGCATTGCGTCCCCTGGGCGGAGACCAGGGCCTCGCAGGTCAGGCAATGCGGCGGCAGGGCGGCATCCAGCAGGGCGCCGCCCAACCGCCGCAGCCAGGGCGTCATCCCGGCTCGCCGAAGCGGCTGTCGCCGTCGCGCTCCACCGCATGGACCAGGTCGATCTCCCAGGAGAGGTAGTCGCGCATCGCCGCCTCGACGCCGCTGTTGCGGTCATAGGGGCGGAGGTGGAAGTCGATGCATTCGCCATCGGCGGGGATGGTGCGGTCGGCCTGCATGGGCAGGCCGGCCTCGCGCCAGGCGGCGGTGCCGCCGGCCAGCACGCGCACCGGCGCCGTGGTCAGCGCCGCCAGCTCGGGCACGGCCAGATGGGCCAGGCGCTCATCGGGCGCGGTCACCACCACCATGGCGGCGGGCGGCGGCGGGGCCAGGCGGGTGCGCAGGCCCCAGCGCGCGCCGGCGATATGTCCGGCGCGGTAATCCACGCTGCGGGCGAGGTCGATCACCACCGCATCGGCCATGGCAGCCAACCCGGCCACGGTGATGGCGGGCTGGTGCGCCACCTCGGCCAGCGGTGCTGGGCCGGTCGCAAGCGGGCCCTCCGGCGGCACGCCCTCCAGCACCAGCACCTCCCATTGCCCGAGCAGGCTGAGCCAGCCGCCGGTCATCCGCGCGCGGGTACCATCGCCCATGTCGGTGAGGATGATGCGGGCCGGGCGCAGCGCCACCCAATTGTCGGTCGCCTGCACCAGCTGGCCGCCCGGGGCGTGGGTGAAGCCCGCGACATGGCCGGCCAGGAATTCCTCCCGCGTGCGCACATCCAGCCGGTATGTGGCGCGGCCATCCTCGAGCAGCGTCGCCAGATCGGCGGCGGGCAGGGTGCGGACACCGGCGGATCTGGCGAAGCTTCTCGCGCGCTCGGCGGCCAGGGCGGCGCCGGGGGGGATGCCGGGGGCATGGGCGCGCCCGGCGCCATGCTCGCAGGAAAAACCCGCCAGCTCCCAGCCCATGGTGCCGTTGCGCAGGGCCACGATGCGGTTGGGCAGGCCGGCGCGGCGCAGGCTCTCCGCGCCCATGATGCTGCGGGTGCGTCCCGCGCAGTTGATGACGATGGTGGTGCCGGCATCGGGCGCGAATTCCCCGATCCGGTACACCAGCTCGCCGCCCGGCACGTTGATGGCGCCGGGGATGGTCATGCGCTGGAACTCTTCCGGCGTGCGGCTGTCCAGCAGCACCATGGGCTCGCCGCTGGCCTGCAGCGCGGCGAGTTCCGGCGGGTCCAGGCTTTCCGTGCCGAAATGATGCTCGGCCCATTCGCCGAAGGCCTTGCTGGGGACGTTGACGCCCGAGAAGACCTCAAAGCCGGCCTCCGCCCAGGCCGGCGTGCCGCCGGTCAGCACATGCACGCGGGTATGGCCCTGCGCCGCCGCCAGCGCGGCCAGGGTTTGCGCATGGCCGCCGCCGCCATCGACGCAGACCAGCGTGGCATCGCGCGTCGGCAGCAATTCATCCAGCCGCAGCTCGGCGCGCGACAGCGGGCAGGGCACGGCCCAGAACAGGTGGCCCTGGCCGAACTCCCCCTCCTCCCGCGCATCGAGGATAGCGAGCGGGCGCCCACCATCGGCGAGCATGCGCTTGAGCTGCTGCGCGGAGAGCGGCTGGATCACGCCTTCGAATCCGCCGAGGGCTTCATGAAGTTCTTGTTGTAGGGGATGATCTCACCCTCCAGCGTATAGGCCTTCCGGCCATCCAGCCGGTCCAGCCCCAGCCCGTACATGTGCAGGTGGCGGGTGGGCACGCTGCCCGTGGTGTGGATGGAATGGATGGCGTCGGGCATCAAACAAATGCCGGTTCCCGGTTCGACCATCACCTGGTGGTCCTCTTCGATCCGGCAGGCATCGGGGTCGCTGCCGTCATCGAGGCGGCGATAGACCCGGTTCAGCTCCTGCCCATCCACCGCCACGACCACGGCCCAGGTGGTGTGGTCATGCGGCTTGGTCTCATTGCCGGGGTTGAGCGCGTTGAGGTAGAGCGCGAAGCGGCCATTCGCGTCCTCCTGCAAGGGGTAGCGGTTGGAGCCCTTCTCGCCATTGGGCGGCGGCGGGAAATCGGCGGAGGGGAAGAGGTGTTCCTGCGCCGCCAGCTGCATCAGCTCATCGCGGATGCGCGAGAGGTTGGCCGGCGTCACGCCATCGGCCTCGATGGCGCGGATGCGCTCGACGGTGGCCGCGACGTGGGCGGTGCGCGCGGCTTTGCTGTCCTGGATGTTCATGGGTTTCGCTCCTGGGTTGTGAGCCCAGCTTGCGACAGAAATCAGAACAGCGCCATCTGTGCCGCGGCCGGCTTGCCACCGCTGGGGACGGCGAATTGCTCGCAATCCAGCGCCGCCATGCCGCCCTGCCGGCGCTCCATCCCCAGCGCCGAGACGGCGCGGAGGAAGCGCTGCTGCAACAGCTCGGCATAGGGGCCGGTGCCGGTCTGGCGGGTGCCGAAGGCGCTTTGGTACATCGCGCCGCCGCGTGTCTCGCGCACCAGGGAGAGCACTTTCCGCGCCCGGTCGGGGAAGTGGCGGGCGACCCATTCCTCGAACAGGGCGCGGATTTCGAGCGGCAGGCGCAGCAGCACGTAGCCCGCGCGCCTCGCCCCGGCATTGGCGCCGGCGAGGAGGATTTTTTCCAGCTCCGCGTCGTTCAGCCCGGGGATCATCGGCGCGGCGAGCACCGCGGTGGGGATGCCCAGGCGGGAGAGATCGGCCATGGCGGCCAGGCGGCGGGCGGGGCTGGCGGCGCGGGGTTCCATCTTGCGGGCCAGCGCGCCGTCCAGCGTGGTGACGGAGATCGCCACCTGCGCCAGGTTTTTCGCCGCCATGCGGGCCAGGATATCGGCGTCGCGCAGCACCAGGGCGGATTTGGTCACGACGGTGACGGGGTGGTTGAACCGCTCCAGGATTTCCAGCACCTCGCGCGTCAGGCGGACATTGCGTTCGACCGGCTGGTAGGGGTCGGTGTTGGCGCCCAGCGCCACCGGGCGGGGGATATAGCCGGGCCTACGCAATTCCTTTTCCAGCAGCGCCGGCAGATCGGGCTTGAACAGCAGCTTGGTCTCGAAATCCAGCCCCGGGGAATAGCCGAGATAGGCGTGGCTGGGGCGGGCATAGCAGTAGATGCAGCCATGCTCGCAGCCGCGATAGGGGTTGATGGAACGATCGAAGCCGATATCGGGGCTGTCATTATAGGTCAGCGCGGATTTGGATTTTTCGCGCAGCAGCTGGGTGGCCAGCGGCGGCAGGTCGGCCAGATCCTCGGCCAGCGTGCCCCAGCCATCGTCGATTGGCTCGACGGCGCTTTCCTCGAAGCGGTTGCCGGGGTTGGAGATGGCGCCGCGGCCCTTGTATTGGCTGCCGGGAATGGCCTGGCCTGTGCGCGACTGCTGGCCCATGGCATGCATGGCGGGAAGGCGGCGCGGCGAGGGCTGACCCCAGAGGAGACCATCGGGCATGATCGAGTTCCTGTTGTGTTCTTGCGCAATCTGATGGGTGTTTCGGGGGCAGTCAAGAACAAAAAATGAACGTCATCATTCCGACCTGGAACGCCGCGGCTACGCTGCCGGGCACATTGGAAAGCCTGGGGGAGGCGGCGGCGCGCATCATCGTGGCCGATGCCGGCAGCCCCGATGGGACGGCCGATGTGGCGCGGGCGCTGGGCGCGGAGGTGGTGCTCGCACCCAAGGGCCGTGGCGCGCAGCTGGCGGCGGGGGCGGCGGCGGCGCAGGGCGAGTGGATGCTCTTCCTGCATGCCGATACGCGGCTGGAGCCGGGATGGAGCGCGGTGGCGCGGGGCTTCATGGCGGCCCCCCCGGGGGTGGCGCATTTCACCTTCGCGCTGGATGACAACAGCCCGGCGGCGCGACGGTTGGAACGCGCGGTGGCCTGGCGCTGCCGCAATTTTTCTCTCCCCTATGGCGACCAGGGGCTGCTGATCCATCGCGATGTGTATGAGGCGGTGGGTGGGTTTCGGCCGCTGCCGCTGATGGAGGATGTGGAGTTCATTCGCCGGCTGCGGCCGCGGCGGCCGGTGGCGCTGGCGGCGCGTGCCGTGACCTCGGGCGAGAAGTGGCGGCGGCAGGGATTTTTGCGGCGTTCGGCGAAGAATTTGTCGATATTGGCGCTGTATTTTGCGGGAGTGCCGGCGCGGTGGCTGGCGCGGGTGTATTGATGGGGAGGCGTTGGTAATGGGGGATGACTGGGACTTTGACGCTATCTGCCGTGTGATCGACGCATGGCCTGATGGCGTTGACCCTGGTGAGGGGAGCACGAAGCCTGGCGTTTATGCTGTGTTCCTAAAGAAGGCGATTGGTATGAAGTCTGCCGGACTTGATACCCCTTGCCTAATCTATATCGGCAAAGCGGAGAAAAGCCTTCCCGACAGGTACCACAATGAGCATTTGAATAGCGGTTGGTCGACCCTAAGGCGCTCAGTGGGCGCTGTCTTGAGAAAGACGAGTCCCATGAAAGCGGTGCCGCGCCTGAAACGAGATGGCTCTAGCGATCGCAAACACTTTTGCTTTGACGACGAGGGGCTGCTGACGGGCTGGATGCACGCGCATCTTGAATATCGGCGATTTCCCGTCACAAAAACCAACATCAGGCCTAAAGAGAATAGGCTTATCCGACATTACGACCCACCACTGAATCTTACAATCTCGAAGAACTGTGTCGCGAAACGCGTCAGGGCGTTGCGTGCAGAATGCGCGGCGGAGGCCAGGAGCAGGCTTTAGACCCCCACCCTGGCGCAACCTCCGTCCCCGCCTATGCTACCCGCGGAGGAATCACCCATGGATCGCCCACTCACCGGCCTCACCGTCATCGAGGTCGGCCAGGCCCTCGCCGGCCCGCTCGCCGGCGCCGTCCTCGCCGACATGGGCGCCGAGGTCATCAAGGTCGAAAAACCCGATGGCGGTGACGACGCCCGCCTCTGGGGCCCGCCCTATGGCCCCGATGGCGTGACCTCGCTGTATTTCCACAGCCAGAACCGCTCCAAGCGCTCGATCACGCTCGACCTGAAAAACCCCGACGACGTCGCCGCCCTGCACAAGCTGTGCGAGACCGCCGATATCCTCATCCAGAACCTGCGCCCCGGCGTGGTGGATGAATGCGGCATCGGCCCCGAAACCATGCTGGCCGCCCATCCCCGCCTGATCTACTGCTCGATCTGGGCCTTCGGCTTCGAGGGGCCGATGATGATGAAGCCGGGCTTCGACCCGCTGCTGCAAGCCTATGGCGGCATGATGAGCGTCACCGGCCAGCCCGACGGCCCGCCCACCTTCGCCGGCGCCTCGATCAACGACAAGGCGACGGGCCTCTTCATCACCATCGGCGCGCTCGCCGCGCTACGCTGGCGCGACCGCACGGGGCGCGGCTGCCTGGTCGATGGCAGCCTGTTCGAAACCGCCGCCTTCTGGGTCGAGGGCCAGATCAACAACCACATCGCCACCGGCGACATCCCCAAACGCCACGGCACGGGTGCGGCCGTCATCGTGCCCTACCAGGTCTTCGAGACCGCCGACCGGCCGCTCTGCCTCGCCGCCGGCAATGACCGGCTCTTCGCCCGCGCCGCCGCCGTGCTGGGCCACCCGGAATGGGCGAAGGACGAACGCTTCGCCGCCGGCGCCAGCCGGGTGAAGAACCGCGCCATCATCGTGCCGCTCATCGCCGAAGTCTTCGCGACGCGCGGGCGCGACCATTGGCTGGCGGCACTCGATGCCGTGGGCGTGCCCAGCGGCCCGGTGAACGACATCGCCGAGGTGGTGGCGAGCGAACAAATGGCCGCCATCGACCTGATCCGCCCGCTGCCCGGCGGCGGCCCCAGCGTGGTCGGCCTGCCGCTCTCCTTCAACCGGCAAAGGCCGCATCCCAGCCGCGATTCGCCGGCGCTGGGGGCGGATAATCGCGCCGTGCTCGGGCGGGATTGAGGACATCCTTCCCCGCCCTGCCGGGCGAGGAACGGGCAGCCTCAGCCCCGCCGCAGCCGCCGCGCATGCTCCAGCGCGCCGAGCAGAAGATTATCCGCCGCCTGCGCCGTCTTGAACGCCGAATGCCCGGTCAGCGTGGTGTTGGGCAGCGCCGCCAGCGGGTGGCCCGCCGGCAGGGGTTCGGTGTCGAAGACATCCAGCGCGGCATGGCCGATCTGGCCGGATGTCAGCGCCGCGATCATCGCCTGTTCATCCACCACGCCGCCGCGCGCGGTGTTCAGCAGGATGGCGCCCGGGCGCATCCGCGCGATCTTCTCCGCCGAGAGAAAGCCGCGGGTCTCATCGGTCAGCAGCAGATGCAGGCTCAGCACGTCGCTCTCGGCCAGCAGGCGTTCCAGGCTGACGAACTCCACGCCTGGGGATTCGCGCGGCGTGCGGTTCCAGGCCAGGATCTTCATGCCGCCGCCGCCGGCGATGCGCGCCACCTCGCGCGCGATGCCGCCAAAACCCAGCAGGCCCAGCGTCCTTCCGGTGAGTTGCAGCCCCTCGAATCGCGGAAACCCGCCGGCGCGGACGCCCGCGTCCATCCGCGCCGTCTTGCGCGCCGCGTCCCACATCAGCGCGATGGTGTGCTCGGCCACCGCCGTGTCGCCATAGCCCGTGATGATATGCACGGTGATGCCACGCGCCGCCAACGCGTCGGGGTCCATGTAGGAGCGCGCGCCGGTGCCGAGGAAGATGATGTGTTTCAGTGCCGGATGCGCCGCCGCCACCTCGGTCGCGATATTGGTGCCATCGACGATGGCGACCTCGATATCGGCCAGAGCGACGTCGAGCGGCGTGCCGGCCATCATGATCTCCACGGGCGGGTCGCCTGGCCGGCTCAGCCGGGGAATGCCGGCCTTGATGTCCTCATCCGCGTCGATCACCCGAAACCGCATGCTGTCGTCGCTCCTTGTCAGAAGCGGCAGTATTCAGCCATCCGCGCGTGGGAGCCAGGGGATCTGGCCGATTTCGATGCCGTCATCGCGCAGGGCTTCGGCCTCGGCCTCGGTGGCCTCGCCATAGATGCCGCGCGCCTCCGCCTCGCCCTCATGGATGCGGCGCGCCTCCTCGGCGAAATCGGGGCCGACATAGTCGCAATTCTTCTCGACCTCGGCGCGCATGCGTTGCAGCAGGGCGACTATCTGGGCCGGGACCGGGGGGTTGGTGGATTTGGCCGGTCCGACATGGCTGGGCACGATCTCCGCCTCCGGCCGCCCCTTCACCCCGGGCGCGCGGGCGACGGCGGGCGTCATCAGCGCGCGGGAGATTTTTTTGGAGCCGCAGATCGGGCATTCGACCAGCCCCGCCGCCGCCTGCTTGTCGAAGCCGGCGGCGGAGGCGAACCAGCTGTCGAATTCATGCGCGGCGTCGCAGCGCAAATTGTAGTGGATCATCGCTCCGGGCCTGAGAGGTGGGGTGTCATCATCCCATCATATGGTCGAGCCTTCCCGCCGCGCGAGTGCCAGCGGGCGAAAATTCCCAGAGCACGGTCCAGGGCCGGGTCGGCCCTGGTGGGGGGTTGGACATGTATGTCCAACGGGGGCAGAGCCCCCTGCGGCGCCTCAGGCGCTCTGCTTCATGATCTCATCCGCCACATTGCGCGGCACCGGATCATAATGGTGGAACTGCATCGAGAACGACGCGCGGCCCTTGGTCATGCCGCGCAGGTTCGAGATGTAGCCGAACATCTCCTTCAGCGGCACATGCGCGCGCACGATCACCGAGGTGCCGGCCATGTCCTGGTTCTGGATCACGCCGCGGCGCCGGTTGAGGTCACCCACCACGTCACCGACGTGGTCCTGCGGCGTGGTCACTTCCACGTCCATGATCGGCTCCAGGATAACCGGGCCGGCCTTCTTCATGCCCTCGCGGAAGCAAGCCTTCGCGGCGATTTCGAAGGCGAGCGCGCTCGAATCCACGTCATGGTACTTGCCGTCGACCAGCGAGTATTTGAAGTCCACCGTCGGGAAGCCGGCCAGCACGCCGGTATCGGCCTGCACCTTGATGCCCTTGTCGACCGCGGGGATGTATTCCTTCGGCACCGAGCCGCCGACCACGGCGTTGACGAATTCGATGCCGTCATTGCGCTCCTTCGGCTCGAAGATGATCTTCACCTCGGCGTATTGGCCCGAGCCGCCGGACTGCTTCTTGTGGGTATAGGTCTCGGTGTGGCTCTTGGTGATGGTCTCGCGATAGGCGACCTGCGGCGCGCCGATGTTGCAATCCACGCCGTATTCGCGGCGCAGCCGGTCGACGATGATCTCCAGGTGCAGCTCGCCCATGCCGGACAGGATGACCTGGCCGGTCTCCTGGTCGGTCTTGACGCGCAGCGAGGGGTCCTCGCCGGCGAGCTTGCCCAGGCCGAGCGACATCTTCTCCACCGCATCCTTGGTCTTCGGCTCGACCGAGATGTCGATGACCGGCACCGGGAAGGCCATGCGCTCCAGGATCACCGGGTCGTCGTTCGACGCCAGCGTGTCACCGGTGCCGGTGTCCTTCAGGCCGACGAAGGCCGCGATGTCGCCGGCGATGACTTCCTTGATTTCCTCGCGCTTGTCCGCGTGCATCTGGAACATCCGGCCGATGCGCTCGCGATGGCCCTTGGTGGTGTTCATCACCATGTCGCCCTGGCGCAGCACGCCGCGATAGACCCGCACGAAGGTCAGGTTGCCGTATTTGTCGTTGATGATCTTGAACGCCAGGCCGGCGAAGGGCGCTTCCAGGTCGGCCGGGATGTTGCGGCGGTCCTGCGTCTCGTCCATGCCCTCATCGGGTGCCACCTTGATGCCGGGGATGTCGATCGGGCTGGGCAGGTAGTCGATGACGCCATCGAGCAGCGGCTGCACGCCCTTGTTCTTGAACGCGCTGCCGCACATCACCGGCCGGAATTCGCCGGAGATCGTGCCGTTCTTGATCGCGCGCTTGAGGAGTGCCACCGGCACCGGGTCGCCGGAGAGATAGGCTTCCATCGCCTCGTCATCGGCGGTGACGACCATGTCGAGCATCTTCTCACGATATTCCGCGGCAAGCTCGACCATGTCCTCGGGGATCGGGGCTTCGTGGAAGCTCGCGCCCAAATCGTCGCCCTCCCAGATCAGCGCCTTCATCTCGACCAGGTCGACCACGCCTTTGAGCTGGTCCTCGACGCCGATCGGCAGTTGGAGGGCGATCCACTTGATGCCGAGCTTCTCGGTCAGCGTGTCGCAGGCCTTGTAGAAATCCGCGCCGGTGCGGTCGAGCTTGTTCACGAAGATCAGCCGGGGGACGTTGTAGCGGTCGGCCAGGCGCCAGTTGGTCTCGGATTGCGGCTGCACGCCGGCCACGCCCTCGATGATGAAGACGGCGCCGTCGAGCACGCGCAAGGAGCGGTTCACCTCGATGTTGAAATCGATGTGGCCGGGGGTGTCGATGATGTTGATGCGGTGGTCGTTCCACTCCGCGGTGACGGCGGCGGAGGTGATGGTGATGCCGCGCTCACGCTCCTGCGCCATGTAGTCGGTCGTGGTGTTGCCGTCATGGACTTCGCCGATCTTGTGGCTCTTGCCGGTGTAGTAGAGGATTCGCTCGGTCGTCGTCGTCTTGCCGGCATCGATATGCGCGGTGATGCCGATGTTGCGGATGCGATCGAGCGAGGTATGCGTGGCCATGACGGGCTCCATGAGGAAAAGCGGGCGCGCGCCAGAAGTGGCGGCGCGGCCCGTGGTCTTTGTGACGTTGCTGCGGAACTGAGCCGGCGTTTGCACGTTTGGGGGCGGTTTGTCCAGCGGGCGCGGTTGCGGCCCGCGCCGGGCGCCGGGTTATTATAAAGGCAAGCGTGTCATCGCCGCGCGCTTGCCTGTCCACGGGCCTGCCGCCTAGCGTCGCACCGCCACAATCAGGGGACAGGTGCCATGACAGCAACACAGCGGGTCGCGATCGTATCGGGTGCCGCCGGCAATGTGGGCGGCGCGCTTGTCCGGCTGCTGGCGGGGCAGGGGATGCGCGTCGTCGCCATCGACCGCGCGGCGGCCCCCGTGCAGGCCGCGCTGGCGGGCCTGCCGCCCGCCGGCCATCTCGCCCTGCCTGGGGTCGACCTGATGGATGCCGCCGCCTGCGCGGCCGCCATTGCGCGGGTGATGGCGGAGATGGGCCGGATCGACATGGTCGGCCATACGGTGGGCGGCTTCGCCTATGCGCCGATCGCCGAGGCGCCGGCGGCGCTGTTCCAGCAGATGCTGCAGGTGAACCTCTTCACCACGCTGAACCTCTATCAGGCGGCGCTGGGCCCAATGCGGGCGGCCGGGCGCGGCAGCCTGGTGGGCATTGGCGCCATGGGCGCGCTGCAGGCCGGGGCCGGCATGGCCGCCTATGCGGCCGCGAAATCGGCCGTGCACCGGCTGACCGAGAGCCTGGCGGCGGAACTCAAGCCCGAGGGCATCCGGGTCAACGCCGTGCTGCCGGGCACCATCGACACGCCGCAGAACCGCGCCGCGATGGCCGATGCCGACACCACGCGCTGGGTCAGCCCGGAACAGGTCGCCGTGGCCATGGCGTTCCTGCTGGGCGAACAGGCCAGCGGCATCACCGGGGCGCTGCTGCCGGTGACCGGGCGGGGGTGAGGCGCGCGGCGCCAGCGGGCGCCGCGCAACCGCGGCCGGCTTTCCCCTGTGCCGGCCAGGTTGTGGCGGATGGCGACCGGGCGCCCGGGCGCGTCCATGCCCGGCACCTGCTGGCGCCCCCGCATCAGGCGCCGCGCCGGCCCGTGCACACCCGGTGGCGGGCCGTCGGATGGTTCACCGACGCCGCCGGCGACGGATTTCCTTTTCTGACCGCTTGCCCCCCGGCCCCGGCCCGCGCAAAAAAGCCTCCGGGGGCCTGTAGCTCAATGGTCAGAGCGGACCGCTCATAACGGTTTGGTTGCAGGTTCGAGTCCTGCCAGGCCCATTTTCCGCCGTAACCTTGCCCCGCGCCCCGGCGTAACCTTGGCGACACAAGGAGCGCGTGGGATGCTGGTTCTCCCAATGACCGGATTTGGTATGGCCGCCGAAACAACGCCGCATAGCGCCACGGAGAATGCCCGCGACGCGCGCGATGCCCTCTGGTCCGGCCTGATGGCCGCCAGCCAGGATGGCGACAAGCGCGCCTATGACCGGCTGCTGCGGGAAATCCTGCCGCAGATCCGCGCCGTCTGCCGCGCCCGCCTGCGCCAGCCCGCCGATGTGGACGACGCGGTGCAGGACACGCTGCTGAGCCTGCACGCGCTGCGCCACACCTATGACCCGACCCGCCCCTTCCGGCCCTGGCTGAACGCCATCGCCGAACGCCGCGCCATCGACCGGCTGCGCAAGCACGGCCGCACCACGGGGCGCGAATCCAATATCGACGACCTGCCCGACGGCGCCGGCGCCACCCAGGCCGTCGGCACCAGCCGCCTGGAAGCCGAGGAACTGCGCCGGGCCGTGGCGCAACTGCCTGAAAGCCAACGCCAGGCCCTGCTGCTCGCCAAACTCCAGGAGCGCCCGCTCAAAGAAGCCAGCGAGATCAGCGGCATGAGCGTGGGCGCGCTGAAGATCGCCACCCACCGCGCGGTCGCTGCCCTGCGCGCGAAGCTGGGAGGAAACCGCTGATGAGAACCCGCATGAATGATGAAGACCTGATCGCCCGCCTCACCGAACGGGCCAAACCCGTCCGCCGGCTGGCGCCGCCCTGGCAGGGCGCGCTGCTGTGGCTCGGCCTGGCCGCGGCGCTGATGGCGGCCGCCGTCGCGATCAGCGGCTTCCGCCAGGATCTCGAGATGCGGCTGGGACTGATGCATGAACAGGTGAACATCGCCTGCGCCCTGGCCACCGGCATCCTGGCCGCCTTCGCCGCCTTCAACGTGGCGCGGCCGGATGGCGACACACGCTGGCTCTACGCGCCGCTGCTGCCGGCACTGGGCTGGGTGGCGGGAATGAGCCTGGGCTGCGTGCGCGACATCTGGCTGGGCGGCTTCGCGGGCCTCGGCCTGGGCACCAGCTTCGGCTGCACCCGCTTCATTCTGGGCTTCGGCATCCCGATGACGCTGTCGATGCTGTGGATGGTGCGGCACGGCGCCCTGATGCGCCCGGTCGAAGTCTCGGCCATGGCTGGGCTGGCCGCGGCCGCCATCGCCTCGGTGGGGCTGACCCTGCTGCACCACCTCGACGCCGCCGCCATGGTGCTGATCTGGCACGGCAGTTCCGTCCTGCTCGTCACCTGGGTCGCCCGCGCATGGGGGCGGCAGGCACTCCAGGCGATGGGGCCCAAGCTGGAGCAGGTTGGGTAGTGAGCGTGGCCCACCGGGGGGCAAAGCCCCCTTGCGGGCCGCGCTCGCCACCCCACCCCCAGCTACAGCAACCCCGCGCGCCGGAATGACAGGTACCCGCCGCGGCCGATGATGACGTGGTCGTGCAGGGTGATTCCCAGCGCCATGGCGGCGTGTTTCACTTCCTGGGTCATTTCGATATCGGCCCGGCTGGGTGTGGGGTCGCCGCTGGGGTGGTTGTGGCTGAGGATGAGGGCGGTTGCATTGAGTTCGAGGGCGCGTTTGACCACTTCGCGCGGGTAGACCGGGGTGTGGTTCACCGTGCCGCGGGCCTGGGCCTCGTCGGCGATGAGGCGGTTTTTGCTGTCGAGGAAGAGCACCCGGAATTGTTCGATGGGTTCGCGCGCCATCACGGCGGTGAGGTGGGTCATCAGCCGGTCCCAGTTGTTCAGCACGTCGGCGTTGCGGACCTGGGCGGAGGAGAGGCGCAGCGCCGCGCCCTGGACGAGTTTGAGGGCGGCGGCGGCGGCCTCGCCCATGCCCTCCACCTCCTGCAATTCCGCCATGGGCGCGGTGATGCAGTCGGCGAAGCTGCCGAATCGGGTGAGGAGGGCGTGGGCGATGGGCTTGGTGTCGCGGCGCGGCAGGGCCAGGAAGAGCAGCATCTCCAGCATTTCGTGGTCGAGCAGCGCTTCGGGGCCGGCGCGGGCGATCTTCTCCCGCATCCTGGCGCGGTGGCCGAGGTAGCCCGGCGCGTACCCGTCATCGGGAAGGTCGAGGAGGGTGCCGGCGGAGCCCTCGCTGAAGCCCATTCCTGTTCGCCCGCGCGATGGCGTCTTCATGGCCTCGATGCACCTCTTTGTTTCGATATCGCATCATGCAGCGCGGGGGCGTGTGTTTACAACTTTTCCGTGTCCGGCATCCCTGACTTGCGCCTCAGCCGCCGAGGAAGACCTGGTGCAACAACCGTCCGGGCATGAGGGTGAAGCCGCCGGTGATGATCAGGGCGCCGAAGTAGAGCGCGAGCATGCTGCGCTTATGCGCCGCGATTCGGCCTTGCCTCGCATGCAGCACGGCCAGCGGGATCATCACCAGCACGGCCGCCGAGATGAGGTGAATCCAGGAATAGCGCCCATCGGCGCCGGTGATGCCGAAGCTGGACAGGGCCAGGGCGGCCATGAGGCCGGCCCAGAGGGTACCGCGGGTGCGGTGCCGGCCCCGCCCTTGGCCATGGCCAGTTGCCAGCCGCCCAGGACCAGCGCCGCCAGGGCCACCACAAGATGAAGCTGGACCAACAGCGGCGCGGCGAGCAATGCGGCCACGCCGGCTGGCCTATTCCACCATGTCCTCGGCCGCCGGCAGCGGCGGCAGGGCGCCTGGTTTCTCGCCGATCGCCAGCAGGGCCGCGTTCAGCGCCTGCTGGGTGCACAGGCCCAGGATCACCGGGTCACGCGGCTTGATGTTGGTGCTGTTCCAATGGGTGCGTTCCCGCACCTTGGCGATGGTATCCTTGGTGGTGCCCAGCAGCTTGCCCACCGCGGTGTCGGGCAGCTTGGGGTAGTTGCGCAGCAGCCAGGCGATGCCGTCCGGCCGGTCATTGCGCTTGGCGACGGGGGTGTAGCGGGCGCCCTTGCCGCGCATCTTCGGCAATTCGATGGAGGAGCGGGCGAGCTGGAGGCGGGCGTTGGGGTCTTTCTCGCAGCGGGCGATTTCCTCGCGCGTCAACTGGCTGTTGGCGATGGGGTCGTAGCCGATGATGCCCTGCGCCACCTCGCCATCGGCGATGGCCTGGACTTCGAGCGGGTGCATGTCGACGAACTCGGCCACCTGTTCGAAGGTGAGCGAGGTTTTATCGATCAACCACACCGCGGTGGCCTTGGGCATCAGGGGTTGGGTCATCGGCGTTGGTTCACAGGTTGGCGGCGGGGAGGCCAGGGCAGGGCGCGCCTGGCTGCCATGGGCAGATGCCGCGGCCCCCGCACCGGCACTCGCGTGGCGCGAGGGCGGAATGGGGTTGACGGCGGGTCGAGTCCCGCCGGATTGGTCTTCTACCATAAAGGTGGTTCACGCCAGGGTCAAAGCAAGCCGCGAAAGGAAATGTCGCATGCTGGAGGATGAGGCGCCGAAGCGCCGTGACGCGCCGCTGGCGCCGCCGCATTATGATGGCTGGTCGGTGACCGATTTCGACCAGCATCTGGTGGCGCTGCGGGCCGAGATCGCCAGGGCGGAGGCTGCGCGGGCGGCACGCCAGGCCAGCCTTTCGGCCGCGGCGGCGTTCTTCCGTCCGCCGGGCTGAATTGCCGGCTCAGTGCCGGATTGTGCTGGCGGTGCGGTTCATCGCGGTCCGCGCCTGCGCCGGGCGGCTGGTCAGCGCGACCTGGCGGATATTGCTCGTCGGCATGGCATTGCGCGGCCCGCGCTGGAAGCTGGCGCGCGAATAGCCGCCGCGGGCATAGCTGGCGTAGTGGTGCGAGCCGTCATCGGGGCGGTTCAGGATGAAGCCGTGGGTGGGGTAGGCGCGGCCGAAATTCGCGTTGCTCCAGCCGACCTGCACGCGCACCTGGGTCCAGTCATTGTTCTCGGAGACGTCCATCACATCGACGCCATGCATGACCGAGCCGCGCGCGATGCCCGGGCCGCCCCAATTGGCGTGGTCGATCTCGATCAGGCGGGCATTGATCACCCGGCTGACCACGGCGACATGGCCCGAGCGCATGCCGCCCGAGGAGGGGAAGGAGAGAATGGCGCCGGGCTCCGGCCGGCTGGAGCGGGCATAGCGGCCGGCGGCATTGTGCCACCAGTCGCGGCCATTGCCGGAGATGTTCATCCCCGATGCCTGGCGGGCATAGGGCACGCAGGAGATGCCGGCGGAATAGCCATAGGTGCCGCGGCGGGCGGCGGCGGTGCCGCGGGACTGCCGCGGATTGTGCCGGCTGGCCCGCGGCATGGCGGAGAAGCCACCGCGGACGGAGGCGGACTGGCTGACCTGCTGGCGTTGCGAGGATGTATTGCGTTGATCGGGCCTTGCGGCCTCGGCGAGGATGGGCAGCGTGGTGAAGCCAAGGCCCAGGCATAGGCCGAGCGTCATCGTGCGATATCGCATTCAAAAATCCTTTTGAAGCCCCCGGGCGCAACCGGCCCAACTCCTGAACGTTTTGTCCTTCGGTTGGGGTGAGGGGGCAACCAAGGGTTTTGATACAAGCCGTAATCAGTCGTGATTTGTTGGTCGGCCCTGTGGATAACTTATCGAGATCGGATGATTTTCCTTCATTCATCCGCACTAGGCAGCAATAACACAGTGTGGTGGCCGAAAGGACACAGGCCCCCGAGCCCGAAGAATCAGCCTCATCGCCGCTTTTCCGCCGGCGGATCACGCCGGCGACAGAGGGCGACCATGCCTGGCATGGCTGCCGGATTGGGAATCATTGCCAAGGCGGAAAGGCTGCGGGGTCAGATCTTCACCCCAAGCCGCCCCGCCATGTCCTGCACGAACTGCCAGGCCACCCGGCCCGAGCGGCCGCCACGGGTGACCGACCATTCCACCGCCGCGCGGCGCAGCGCCTCGGTCTCGATGGGCAGCTTCATCGCCTCAGCATAGCCCTCGATCATGGCGAAGAAGGTATCCTGGTCAGTGTTGTGGAAGCCGATCCACAGCCCGAAGCGGTCACTGAGCGAGACCTTCTCCTCCACCGCCTCGGCCGGGTTGATGGCGGTGCTGCGCTCATTCTCGATCATGTCGCGCGGCATGAGGTGGCGGCGGTTGGAGGTGGCGTAGAACAGCACATTGGCCGGCCGCCCCTCGATGCCGCCATCGAGCACGGATTTCAGCGCCTTGTAATCGGCATCCTCGCGCTCGAAGGACAGGTCGTCGCAGAACACCAGCACGCGGCGGCTTTGCGCGCGCAGCACGTTCAGCAGCTCGGGCAGGGTGCGGATATCCTCGCGCTGGATTTCCAGCAGCACCAGCGCGCCGGGATGGGCCTCGTTGGCCGCCGCATGCGCGGCCTTCACCAGCGAGGATTTGCCGGTGCCCCGCGCACCCCAAAGCATGGCGTTGTTGGCGGAAAACCCCTGGGCGAAGCGCAGGGTGTTCTCCATCAGGATGGATTTCTGCCGCTCCACCCCCTTCAGCAGGCCGAGTTCCACCCGGGCGACATTCGGCACGGGGTCCAGCCGCGCTGGGGGGCCGGGGTGCCAGACGAAGGCGTCGGCGCCTTCCAGTACCATCCGCTCGGCCGGCGGGGGCGCCAGGCGCTCCAGCGCTTCGGCGATGCGGAGAAGGAGGGCGTCGTTCAGGCTTGTCATGCATGGGCCTTTGGCCCGGATGCGATGGGTAGTCCAGCCGCTTGACGTGCGGGGGCGGGCCGCTAGGTTCCGCCCGAGAAAAACCTTACGGAGCCTTCACACATGTTCATTTCGCCCGCCTACGCGCAGGACGCAGCCGGTGCCGGCGCCATGGTGATGCAGCTCGCGCCGCTGATCCTCATCTTCGTGGTGTTCTATTTCCTGCTGATCCGCCCGCAGCAGAAGAAGATGAAGGAACACCGCGCCATGCTCGGCGAGCTCAAGCGCGGCGATCGGGTGATCACCGCCGGCGGCATCGTCGCCGAGGTGAAGAAGGTGGTCGAAGGCTCGGACGAGATCGAGGCCGAGATCGCCCCGAATGTGCGGGTGACGCTGGTGCGCGGCACCATCGGCAGCGTGATCAAGCCGCAGGCCGCCAACGACGCCAAGCCGTGAGTGGCGCGGCCGGGCGGGCTGCGCATCGCCAGGCCGACCCACGGGCCTTGCCGCATGGAGGTTGAACCCCGGCTGGTCGAGACCCCCCAGGCGGTCATCGCGGTCGAGGAGCATGGGCCGGCGGATGGCCCGGCCCTCATCCTGCTGCATGGCTTCCCCTATTCCGCCCGCGGCTATGACGCGGTGCTGCCGCATCTCGCCGGGCGCCGGGTGCTGGTGCCGCATCTGCGCGGCTATGGCGAAACCCGGCTCCGGCCCGGTGTCATGCGCTCCGGCGCGCAGGGGGCGCTGGGGGCTGATCTGCTGGCGCTGATGGATGCGATGGCGATCGGGCGCGCAGTCCTTGCGGGGTATGACTGGGGCGGGCGGGCGGCCTGCATCGTGGCGGCTTTGCACCCCGGGCGCTGCGCCGGGCTTGTCACCTGCACCGGCTACAACATCCAGGACATCGCCAGCAGCGGCGAGCCGGCGCCGCCCGACCGGGAAATGCGGCATTGGTACCAGTGGTATCTGCATGGCGAACGCGGCGCCCGGGGCCTGGCGGCCGACCGCGACGCCTTCGCCCGGCTGCTGTGGCGGATGTGGTCGCCGGATTGGCGGTTTTCCGAGGCGGAATTCGCCGCCAGCGCCGCGCATTGGCACAACCCGGATTTTGTCGAGACGGTGGTCCACTCCTATCGCCACCGCCATGGGCTGGTGGCCGGCGATGCGGCGCATGCGGCTGTCGAGGCGGCGCTGGCGGCGCAGCCCGACATCGCCGTGCCCTGCATCGACCTGCATGGCGGCAGCGATGGGGTGAACCCGCCGGGGCCCGACGCATCGCCGCGATTCACCGGGCGGTTCGAACGGCGGGTGCTGCCGGGGGTTGGGCACAATCCGCCGCAGGAGGCGCCGGCGGCGTTTGCCGCGGCGTTGCTGGAGCTGGCGGGTTGAGAGAGCCCGGCCGGGGCGCGGGGCCGGCAGCCGTGCCGGCCATCCATACCGCGTGCCGGTTCGCTGAGTTAAACCGCCACGAGCTTGGCGATCATGACCGCGACGCTGACGGCGAGTTTGACTGTGTCTGCAGCAGCGCCGACATTTTCTAGCCAGTCCTCAAGCGCCTCCAGATCCTTGCCGGCTGTCTTGAGACCATCGATGGCCGTCCTCGGCTGATATTGCTCATCAGCCTCAAGGTCCGCCTTGGCTTCCAGGCGGTTGATCTCCCGCACCGCAACCGAATAGAGATGCGACATCTGCAAATAGAGTTCGCCGCTGAAGGCGCGCTCGTCGAGCCGATCCTCGAGCCACTTTGCCAGATTGCTCCAGTCTTCCAGGGCCTCCCGGTTTTTGATAACTGGCATGGCGCTACCGCTCATGACGTCTCTCCTCCCTCAACCCGCGCCGCGTATGTCGCTGTAAAGGCTCAGCAGGCGGTTCACCGAGGCGACAAATGCTCCGATGGCGGAGGCGGCCGTCTCCGGATGCGCCAAAGCGCGATGCGCCACGATCATCTTGTCCAGCATGTCACTCGTGGCGCCGGGGATGGATTGCGTCGCTGCTGCTGCGCGTATTCGAACCGCGGCTTCACGGAATGCGCGATCCCTGTCGACCGCGTTGATCCGGCGATCATTCGCGATGATCATCAGCGTCGCCTCCTGGCGGGCGACCATCTGGCGGTAGGCCTGCCGTACAGCCCTGGCTATTCCGTGCTGGTCATCACCAATGACGCGATCCTTCAGAAATCCGGCGATCGTCTCGATCTGCGGGTGGGCTTCGGTGACAATCCTGGTCAATTCGGAAGCCGCGCGTTGTTCGATCAGGAAATTCAGCAATGCGCCGAGCGCGGCGGAAGCAGCATCGGCTTGCTGCTGTTGTCCGGGAGCAAGGCCACCAAACTGGGCAATCGCGGATTGAGCCGAGGCCACGGTGCCATTGATGGATGCCTGCGTTGCCCGAAGCTGCGTGCCCGACGCAACCCTGACGAGGTCATCCGCGTAATCCCGCAGAACGGTGATCGACGCTTCCATTGCCCTGCCTGAAGCCGCCTCCCGCGGGGTCGCCAGGTCGGGAACGGCCGGGACTGCGGCTCTGGCATCAGTGGTGTCGCGTCGATCGGCGACAAAGGTGGCGTTTGCGTCCTCAAGTGCGGCATCCCGCGTCAGCCCACGCGAGGTTGTGAGCAGGCGACCAAGGCCGGTTTCCACGGCGCCCAATGCGCTGGCGAAATCTGCAACGGCCTTTGGCGCTGGCGATGACGCGCATGATGCGAGCAACAGGACGCCGATCAGGAAGGCGGATCTCGAGACCTTGCGCATATCCGCTGCCCCCCAAACGTCGGGGAAGCTTAGCCGACGATAATTTGCCATTTCAAGATCATTTTGGATCGCAGGTCACATGCGGGTTTCCTGCGGGCCGCTGACCACGCACTGACTGCGGCATCTGCCGGTCGTTGAGCCAGCAAGGCCGGCCATGCCGGGAGGGAAGCTTAAAACACCACGTCGCGGTTCACATCCTTATAAAGCAGGTATTCCGCCCCACCCCAGCCCGTGGCGTAGAATTGCTGCGGTACATAGGGCCCCATCCAGGCGAAATCCCCGGTCCAGACCTCGTGCCAGTCCCGCCCCAGCAATTGCAGCCCCTGGCCGCCCAGCATGTACAGGCCATGCTCCATGACATGGGTCTCGACGCAGTGGAAATGCGTGCCGGGGCCGAAGCCCATGATGTTCATCTCGAAATCCATCGACATGTCGGCGGTGCCGAGCAGCCAGTAGCGCCAGCGCCCCTGCACATCCTCGCGCGGCGCGTCGTCGCGGTGGCCGAAGCGCGATTTCGGCGGGTCGATCCCCGCCACCGCGGTGTAGGGGCGCTTGACCCACAGCGCGCGGGCCTCGATGTCCCCGGCATTGCGGAAGGAGAGCTTTCCGCCGGCCGGGATATAGGCATAGCCGCCGGCGACGAGCGTGGTCTTCTTGCGCCCGGCCGTCACCTCCAGCGCGCCGGTCAGCACGTACAGGAAATGCTGCAGCTTGTTGTCGATCGCCTCCCCGGTGCCGCCGCCCGGTGCCACCAGCAGCATGGCCTGGCTGAACCTCGCCCCCATGGCCGGGCTGGTCATGAAGCGCAGGATGCAGCCGCGCAAGCCCGGCAGCAGGCTGTCCATGATGCCCTGGGGCGGGAAGATGGCGTAATGCGGCGTCAGGTTCGCCCGGTTGTGGCCGATGATGCCGGGCGGGATGGGGGCGGGTGTAGGGGCTGGCTGGCTCATGGCGCCAGTAATGCCTTGTGGCGCCCGGGCTGCAAAGATGCGATGATTCGTTGCGGCAACAAAAAACTTTACCGGCTGGACGGTTGCTGTACCGACTGGACGGTCTATATGGGCGACATGCTTGACCAATCCACTCCGCCGCTCCCCCCGCTCTTCCCAATTCACGGCCATGGCCATGACACCGCCATCCGCGTGCTCGACGCGGCCGAGCATATCGTGCAGGCGCGCGGTGTGCCGGCGCTGACGCTGGACGCGGCGGCGCGCGCCGCCGGGGTCTCGAAGGGTGGGCTGCTGTATCACTTCGCCAGCAAGGAGGCGCTGCTGCAGGCGCTGATGCAGCGGCTTTCGGCCTATATCCGCCTGAGCTTCGACGCGGTGCTGGCCACGGTGCCGCCCGGCCCGGGCCAGGTCGCCCGCGCCCTGCTGGCCTGGCAGTTCGACAGCGGCTGCGCCACCGATGAGCGGACCGACCGCGCCACCGCCGTCTTCCTGGCCGCGCATCACCACGACACCGCGCTGCTGGAGCCGGTGCGCGCCGTCTTCGCCGAAATCCGCGCCGCCCTGCGCGAAGACGGCCTGCCGACCGGCCGGGGCCTCGCCATCATGGCGGCCTGCGACGGGCTGTTCATGGCGCATCTGTTCCGCATGTACACGCTGGACGAGACCGAGCTGCGGGAGCTGCGCCAAAGCCTGACCCTGCTGCTGGAGTTCGCGCCATGAAGCGCGCGCTCCTCGCCCTCGGGCTGCTCGGGCTGGGCGGCGCCGGCGGCTGGTTCCTCGGCCAACGCGATGCGCCCGCCGCACCGCCGCAAGGCTCTGCTCCGGCCGGCGCCGTGGCTTCCCTGGGGGCTCCCCTGGGGGCTCCCCTGGGGGCGCCGCCGGGCGGCGTGATGGGCGTGGGCGCGCTGGGCCGGGTGGAGCCGCGCAGCCGCATCCGCCGCCTCAACCAGCCCGGCGGCATGGCGGTGACCCGCCTCTCCCGCCTGCTGGTGGCCGAAGGCGATGAGGTGCGCGAAGGCCAGATCCTGGCCGAATTCGCCGATGCGCCGCTGAAGGATGCCGAGGTGATGCGCGCCGAGGCCAATCTGGCCGAGCAGCGTTCGGCACTCGACCGCGTCCGAGCCGGCGGCCGCGCTACCGAGATCGAGGCGCAGCGCGCCCGCATCGCCAGCCTGACCGCGCAGGAGGAGATCGCGCGCCGCGACGCCTCCCGCGCCGACCGCCTGGTGCCGAGCGGCGCCGGCGCCGAGGCGGTGGCCGAGCGCAACCGCTACGCCACCATCCGGGCGAGTGCCGACCGCGCCCAGGCGCAGGCCGACCTCGCCACCCTGCAAGGCCCGCGCCCCGAGGATGTGGCCCTGGCCGAGGCCCGGGTGTCGAGTGCCGAGGCGCTGCTGCACAAGGCCATCGCCGATGCCACGCTCAGCCGTGTCGTGGCCCCCATCGCCGGCACCGTGCTGCGCGTCTTCGCCCGCCCGGGCGACCAGGTGACGAGCGCGGATGGGCTGCTGGAGCTGGCCGATCTGAGCGCGATGGATGTCGTCGCCGATGTCTATGAGACCGACATCCCGCGCCTGGCGCTGGGCATGCCGGCCGAGGTGATCATCCCCGGCGAGAGCCGGCGCATGGCCGCGACCTTGCGCGAGATCGGCCTGAGCGTGCGCCGCACCGTGCAGGCCGGGACCGACCCGGTGGCGGCGGTGGATGCCCGCACGGTGGAGGTGCGCCTCACGCTGGGCGATGAGGCCCGCGCGCTGCTGGCCCGGCGCTCCAACATGCAGGTGCAGGTGGCGATCAGCCCGGCGCGCACCGCGGGGGTGGCGCGATGAACGAGATCGCCAAGAAGCCCAGGCTGCTGGCCTGGGCGCCGGAGTTGAACGCGGGCGGCGCGGCACCCGTGGCACCCGTGGCGCCGGCCGCGCGGCCGGCCGGCTTCGGCCAGGGCCTGGTGCTGGCGGTGCGCCTGGCCTGGCGGCAATTGCTGTCCGACCGCGCGAGGCTGGCCACCGCCATGGCCGGGGTGATGTTCGCCTGCGTGCTGGTCTTCATGCAGCTCGGCTTCAAGGGCGCGCTGTTCGACAGTGCCACCAACATGCTGGCGGCCATGCGCGCCGACCTCTTCCTGATGCACCCGATGACGCAGGCGAGCTTCCGGCCCGAACGCCTGCCGCGCGCCCGGGCCTGGCAGGCGCTGGCCGACCCCGATGTGGCCCAGGCCGTGCCGATCTATCTGGAGCAGGCGACGGTGCGCAACCCGCTGACGGGCAGCCGGCGTTCGGCCCAGGTGATCGGGCTGGATATCTCGGTCGGCGCGGTGGAGTTCACCGGCCTCGCACCCCTGGTGGGCGCCTTGCAGCGGCCGGACACGGTGGCCTTCGATGACCGGTCACGGCCGGAATTCGGCCCGATCGGGCGGCTGTTCCGGGAGAATGGCCCCTACCACATCCAGGTCGGGCGGCGCGATTTCGAGCTGGTGGGGTTGGTCGAGATCGGCCCCAGCTTCGGCGCCGACGGCAATGTGGTGATGAACGAGACGAATTTCCGCCGGGTGTTCAGCCGCAACCCCGGCATGGCCGATCTGGTGGCGCTGAAGCTTCGGCCCGGCGCCGATCCGGTGGCGGCCCAGGCCCGGCTGCGCGCCGTGCTGCCCGAGGATGTGGTGGTGCTGACGCATGTCGAGCTGGTGCGGGGCGAGCGCGCCTATTGGGAGACCGGCACGCCCATCGGCTTCATCTTCCTCTTCGGCTCGATCATGGGCCTCGTGGTCGGCATGGTCATCGTCTACCAGATCCTGTTCGCCGATATCGCGGGACACCTCAGCGAATACGCCACGCTGAAGGCCATGGGCTATTCCAATGGCTATCTGTCGCGTGTCGTGCTGGGGGCGGCGGTGATCCTGGCGGTGATCGGGTTCATCCCGGGCTTCGGGCTTTCGGTCTTCCTGTATGATTTCGTGGCCGGCGCCACCTTCCTGCCGCTGCACATGCCCTTCGACCGGGCGCTGAACGTCTTCCTGCTGATCTTCGGCATGTGCTTCACCGCCGGGCTGCTGGCGATGCGCAAGCTGCGCGATGCCAATCCGGCGGACATGTTCTGATGGACGCGGCGATGGGCGGCAATTCAGCGCCGCCGATGCCCCCCGGGCGCCCGCAGCCCGGGGGCGCCGTAGGCGATGGGCCGGTGGAACTCCGCGGCATCACCTTCGCCTATGGCGAGGGCGAGTTGCGCCGGGCGGTCCTGCGCGATGTCGATCTGCGGGTCGCTGCCGGCGAGATCGTGCTGCTCACCGGCCCCTCGGGCTCGGGCAAGACCACGCTGCTGACCCTGATCGGCGCCCTGCGCGGCATGCAGGAGGGCTCTGCCAGGGTGCTGGGCCAGGAGCTGATGGGCGCGCGGGAGAGCCAGCGCGTGGCGCTGCGCGGCCGCATCGGCTTCATCTTCCAGAGCCACAACCTGCTGGGCTTCCTGACGGCGCGGCAGAATGTGGCGATGTCACTGGAACTTCACGCCGGGCTGGAGGAGGCCGCGCGGCTGGCGCGGGCGGCCGAAATGCTGGCGGCGGTGGGCCTGGCCGATCATGTCGACAAGCTGCCCGCGAAGCTCTCGGGCGGGCAGCGGCAGCGCGTGGCGGTGGCCCGGGCGCTGGTGGCCGAACCCGGGCTGATCCTGGCCGATGAGCCGACGGCGGCGCTCGACCGCGTCTCGGGTCAGGAAGTCGTGCACATGCTGCGCGACCTCGCGCGCCGGCGCGGCACGCCCATCCTGCTGGTCACGCATGACCCGCGCATCCTCGACATCGCCGACCGGATCGTGGCGATGGAGGATGGCCGGATCATCGAGATGCAGGAGGCGAGGGCATGACCGGTCCGCATTTGGCCAGCCCCGCTTGCTTGACCCCGGCCGCGCGAGGGCCAGAGTGGCCGCCTCACCAGGAAGGGCCGATGAAGATGTGGAGATGGATGATGGGGGCGGCGCTGGCCGCCGGCCTCGCGGTGCCGGCCCAGGCGCAGGGCACGCTGGACGCGGTGCGGGCGCGGGGCCAGCTCAATTGCGGGGTGAATGCCAACACGCCGGGCTTCACCACCATCGACAGCCGCGGCGAATACCAGGGCATGGTCGCCGATCTCTGCCGTGGCCTGGCGGCCGCGATCTTCGGCGATGCGACGAAGCTGCGCTGGGTGCCGCTGACCTTCGCCACCCGCTTCACCGCGCTGAACGCGGGCGAGGTGGATGTGCTGATGCTCACCTCCACCCACACCGTGCTGCGCGACAGCACGCTGGGGCTGCGCTTCACCGCCAATTATTTCTATGACGGGCATGGCTTCATGGTCCGCCGTTCGGCCAATCTGGCCAATGTGGCGGGCCTCGCCGGCGCCTCGATCTGCCTGCAGCAGGGCACGACCAATGAGGGCATCACGGCGGAATACTTCCGTTCGCGGAACCTCGCCTTCACCCCCGTGCTCTTCGCCGACCAGGATCAGGTCGTCCGCGCCCTGGCCTCGGGCCGCTGCGATGCCTATGGCATGGACGCCTCCGGCCTCGCCTCGGCGCAATCGGCGCTGCCGGTTCCGGCCGATTGGGTGATCCTGCCCGAGCGCTTTTCCAAGGAGCCCTATACCCCGGTGATCCGGCGCGGCGATGAGAACTGGTTCGACATCGTGCGCTGGTTCGTCTTCGCCCTGATCGAGGCGGAGGAGAGCGGCGTGACCCAGGCCAATGCGGCGGGGCTGCGCGCGAGTTCGCCCGACGCCAATGTGCGGCGCCTGCTCGGCGCGCTGCCGGAGGTCGGCCAGGCGCTGCGGCTCGACCCCGCCTGGGCGCTGAACGCCATCCGCGCCATCGGCAATTACGGCGAGATGTACAACCGCCATTTCGGCCCCGGCACGCCGGTGGCCATGCCGCGCGGGCAGAACGAGATCTGGACGAGGGGCGGGCTGCACTACGCGCCCCCCTTCCGTTGAACTAGGCCCCGGGGTCCAGCCCGACCGAAGTGGCCTGGACCCCGCGTGCCCAGGCCGCCATCCCCGCCGCGCGGCCATGCCATTTGGTGTGGCGCGCATCGCCCCGCCGCAGGCTGGATTTGAGGCGCAGGCGCGGCCATTCCCGCAGCAGGTAGCGCCAGGCGGCGCGCTGTCCACGATGCTTGGCCTCGACATGAATGCGCGACCAGCCCTGGTGCCAGGCCTTGCACCATTCCAGCCGGGGCGAGGGGGTGGTGGATTTGCCGCCGGCATGCAGCACCTGGCAGCCGGCGACATGGATCAGCGCATGGCCGCTGGCCGTGAGGCGCAGGCAGATATCGTCATCCTCGCCATACAGGAAGATGGCGTCATCGAAGCCGCCCATCGCCCGGAAGGCCGACATGCGGAAGAACATGGCCGAGCCGCCGACATAATCCATGCAGCAATCGCCCGCCGGCATGGCCACGAAACGGCGGCGCTGCGGGGTATAGGGCAGGGCATGGCCGAATTGCAGCGCGCCGTCATCGCCAAAGATCTCGGGCGCCAGCAGCCCGGCATCGGGGTAGCGCTGCGCGGCCTCGACCAGCGCCTCCAGCACGCCCGGGGTCAGCCGCGCATCGGCGTTGAGCAGCAGGCCGAAGGGCGTGGTGACCTCGGCGAAGCCGGCATTGGCGCCGCGGCCGAAGCCCAGATTGCGGGGCGTGCGCAGCAGCCTCGCCTCCGGCCGCAGCGCCTGGGTCAGCGCCGCCGTATCGTCCGTCGAGGCATTGTCCACCACCACCACCTGGTATTTCGCCGGGATGGAGGCCAGGCAGGCCGGCAGCACCGTGGCCGAGTTGAAGGCCACGACGACGATGGTGACCGCCACGCTCAGCCCCGCTTGGGTGCCACGCCGGCGAGGGCCGCCAGGAAGGCCGCCACCGCCTCCTCCTCCGCCATCGCGGTGTCGAAGCCGGTCTTGGATTCGGCCGAGCCGGGGGTGGTGAGGCCGCCGGCCCAGAAACCCTCCTCCGCCTCATGCGGCACGGCGTATTGCAGCATCGCGATGCCGCCGGGGCCGCGATAGGAGATGTAGGGGCAGCGCCGGAATTTTTTCGTGCGCACCCCGCCGCCGACCTTGGGCTGGCCATTGCCGGCGAGCAGGCTGTGCGGCGTGGTGACGCCGGCGGCCTTCGCGGTTTCGGGGCTGAGGTCGAAGCGCTGGGCGGCATCGGCGGCCACCGCCTTGATGCGGGCGAGGGCAGCATCGAGTGCCTCATCGGGCGCGCGCACGGCGCCACCCACACGGCGGGTGGCCAGGGCCGCCTTCGCGGCTTCGCGAAACGCCTCGGCGGCGGGGTGCTGCTTCACATTGGGGCCGGCGAGGATCTTCTCCGCGTTGACCACCATGGATTTCAGTTCGGCGACGGTCTTGGAAGCCAGTGCGTCGCTCATGCCATGTTGACCATGATCGTCTTCTTATGGGTGAAGTGTTCCAGCATGGCCTCCAGCGAGGCCTCCTTGCCCAGGCCCGAGGATTTCACCCCGCCATAGGAGAGATTGGCCTGCACCACCAGGTTCTGGTTGATCTGCACCAGCCCGGCTTCCAGGCGATGGGCGAGGTCGAGGCCCACCTTGAGGTTGTTGGTCCAGAGCGACGCGGCCAGGCCGTATTCGCTGTCATTCGCCTCGGCCAGCACGGCCTCGGCATCGTCGAAGGGCTGGATCACGGTGACGGGGCCGAAGATTTCCTCCCGCACCAGGCGCGAATTGCCGTCCAGGCCGGTGAAGATGACGGGGCGCAGGAACAGCCCCTTCCTCAGGGTGGGGTCCGTGGGCATGGCCGAGCATTCATGCGCGGTGGCGCCGGGCGTCGCGCGGCCTTCGGCGATGAAGGCCTGGACCTTGTCGAACTGGCCCTGGCTGATGATCGTGCCGATATCGGTCTTCTCATCCAGCGGGTCGCCCATGACCATGGCGTTCACGGCCTTTTCCATCTCGGCGACAAACGCCGAGAAAATCGGGCGTTCGACATAGATGCGGCTGGCGGCGGTGCAGCTCTGCCCCTGGCGGGTGAACCGCATGGAGGTGAGCGCGCCGCTGACGGTCTTGGCGAAGTCGCAATCGGCGAAGACGATCATCGGCGACTTGCCGCCGAGTTCCAGCGTCACCGGCACCAGCTTTTCGGCCGCCGCGCGGGCGACGATCTTCCCGGTCTCGACCGAGCCGGTGAAGGTCACCTTCTTCACCAGCGGGTGGGCGACGAGGGGGGCGCCGCATTCCGGACCCTGCCCGGACAACATGTTGAAGCAGCCGGCGGGGAGGATGCGGCCGAGCAACTCGCAGATCCGCAGCACGGCGAGAGGGGCTTCCTCGGCCGATTTCACCACCACGCTGTTGCCGGCGACCAGGGCCGGGGCGATTTTCAGCGCCATCAGCAGCATGGGCACGTTCCAGGGGATGATGGCGCCGACCACGCCCAAAGGCTCGCGCACCGTCACGGAGAGCACGTCGGGGGCGAAGGGGACGCTCTCGCCTTTCAATTCGCTGCCCAATCCGCCGAAAAACTCAAAAATATCGGCGACGACGCCGGCCTCGACGCGGCTTTCGGTGCGCAACGCCTTGCCGGTTTCCAGCGCGATCAGGCGGCCCAGCTCGTCCTGGTGGGCGCGCAGCAGGGCGGCGCATTGATACACGAGCGCGCCGCGCTTGCGGGCCGGCATTTTCGCCCAGGCCTTCTGTGCCCGCGCCGCGTCCTGCACCGCGGCATCGACATCAGCCGCGTCACCCTCGGCGGCCTCGGCCACCTGGATGCCGGTGGCGGGGTTCACCACGGGGAAGGTTTTTCCCGAGATCGCGGGCACGTAACGGCCGCCGATGAAATGCATGCCGGAGAGCGCCTTCGCCAGGGCGAAGGGGTCGGCACTGGGGGCCTCGGGGGTGCGGTGCGGCTGGTCTAGCATGGTGGTTCCTCCGGAATCGGCGGAACATGCACGCAGCACCCCTCCCCGGCAAGGCAAGCCTGGTTCAGCCCTGGGGATACCCCGCCGCCAACCCCTCCAGCAACGCCACCTGCTGCGGCAAACAAATGCTGTTCAGATCGTAATTCTCCACCACGCTGCGCCGCGCCGCCGCCCGAATGGGCTCCAGCGCCGCCGGGTCATCCAGCATCTCGCCGATCCGCCGCGCGATCGCCTCACTATCAAAAAAATCCACCAGCAGCCCGTTCACCCCATCGGCGATCACCTCCTGCACCGGCGCGGTGGTGGAGCCCAGCACGGCGGCGCCGCAGGCCATCGCCTCCAGCACCGACCAGGACAGCACGAAGGGGTAGGTGAGGTAGGTATGCGCGGCGGTGACGCGGAACAGCCGGTGCAAATCGTCATGGCTCAGCCAGTCGCAGAAATCGATCCGGCTGAGGTCGAGCTTGCTTTCCACCCGCGCCATCACCTGCTCCCGCCAATTGCCGCCGCCCGGTGGCATGCCGCCATAGCCGCCCTTGGTGCCGCCCACGATCACCGCGCGCAGATCGGGCCGTTCCTTCTGCAGGATCACCAGCGCGTCCATGAAGGAGGGGAAGCCGCGATAGGGTTCGAGGTGGCGGGCGGCGTAGCTGATCACCGGGTCGCCGCGGCGGTAGACCCGGCCGCTGGGCAGCCGCAGCTCGGCCGCGGGGTCGGGCTTGCAGATCGCGGTGTCCACGCCTTCATGGATCACGCTCATGCGTGCCTGCACCCAGTCGGGGTAGCGGGATTTCTGGAACAGGGTGGGCGTCAGGCTCCAATCCGCGCCCTCGAGCTGGATCATCTGTCCCGTGTTGAGCATGCGGGTGCGCGCCGCGGTGTCCAGCGTCATGCCGCCATAGATCGGGTCGAAGCCGACATCTCCGCCCTGGCTTGCGAAGAAATACTCGGCATGCAGCAGGATGCGGGCCTCGGGGAAGACGTCGCGCATGAACAGCGCCTCGCCCCAGCCGAGATGGGCGTGGATGAGGTCGGGCCGGTAGCCGGATTGGCGCAGCTGTGCCGCGGTGCGGGCCACGGCCTGGGCGCGGATCACATGGGTTTCCAGCCGGCGCAGATAGGGATGCGCCCGGGCCTGGGATTCCTTGCTGATCGCCGGCATGGCATAGCGGTGCAGGGTGACGCCCTGGGGCGGCGTCTGGGCGGATTCGCCGAGTGCCGAGACCTCATGCCCCGCCTGCGCCATGGCGGCGGCGAGGTGGCGGAACTGGCCGGGGAAGTTCTGGTGGATGAAGAGCACGCGCATGGCACCCGTCGTGCCGCCGGTTGACGGCTTTGTCCAGCGCAACCCCGGGCCGCCAGCCTCGTTACCTCGCTGAACCCAACAGGAGCGGTGACATGGCCCAGGCGATGAACGACGACCAGCGGCGGGAGAAGGTGCGGGGCATGGTCAGCGCCATCCGCGCCTGCATGTTCACCACGCTCGATGGCGAGGGGCGCATGCATGCCCGGCCGATGGCGGCGATGTGCGGGCCGGACGAGGCCGACACCATCTGGTTCTTCACCCGCGCGGACAGCCCCAAGGCGGCGGAGATCGGCGCCCAGGGCCAGGTGCTGCTCACCTTCCAGCATGGCCACGAGCATCTCTCGCTGACCGGCGACGCGGTGGTGATGCGCGACATGGAGAAGCAGAAGGCGCTGTGGAGCGAGGCGGCGCGGGTCTGGTTCCCCAAGGGGGCCGAGAGCGAGGAGCTGACCCTGATCGCCTTCCACCCCGCCGAGGCGCAGTATTGGGACAGCCCGTGGGGCGCGATGCTCTTCGCCTATGGCTATGCGCGGGCGGTGCTGACCGGCCGGCCGCCGATGGTGGGCGGGAATGAAAAGGTCGCCTTCGCCGGCTGAGGCTTGGCGGGGCGCGAGGCCCGGGGCTGGAGCGGTTTCACCTGAACCGGAATCGGTTCAGGTGAAGCAACCGCTCCAGAAACTATGCTGCCAGAGCACGGGCTTCACCTCAACCGTTTACGGTTGAAGTGAACGTGCCCTAGCGTGGCGCCATGCGCGCGGGAGCCCCGGGATCATGAGCCATTTTCTCATCGCCGGCGGCGGCATCGGCGGCCTGGGCGCCGCGCTGGCGCTGGCGCAGGCCGGGCACCGGGCCGAGGTGTTCGAGCGCGCTGGCGAATTCGGCGAGATCGGCGCCGGCATCCAGCTCGGCCCCAACGTGTTCCGCATGTTCGACAGGCTTGGCGTGCGCGCCGCCATCGATGCCGATGCGGTGCGGCCTTCGGCGCTGGTGATGCGCTGCGCCATCCATGGCCATGAGGTGACGCGGGTGCCGCTGGGCGCGGGGTTCGCGGCGCATTTCGGCCAGCCCTATGCGGTGATCCACCGCGCCGACATGCTCCGCGCCTTGCTCGACGCCTGCCGGGCGCATCCGGGGGTGGGTTTGCACCTGAATGCCGGCGTCGCAGGAGCGGCGCAGGATGCGCGCGGCGCCACGCTGCATCTGAGCGACGGGCGGGCGTTGACGGGGGATGCCGTGATCGGCGCCGACGGGCTGTGGTCGCGCATCCGCGCCGGGGTGATCGGCGATGGGCCGCCGCTGGTTTCCGGCCATATCGCCTATCGCGCCGTGCTGCCGATGGCGCGGGTGCCGGACAATATCTCCCGCGACGAGGTCACGCTCTGGGCCGGGCCGAAGCTGCATCTCGTGACCTATCCGCTGCGGCGGGGGGAATTGCTCAACCTCGTCGCCGTCTTCCATTCCGACCATTATGAGGAGGGCTGGGACGCCGCCGGCGATCTGGGGCTGATCGAGAGCCATTTCGCCGGCACCCGGCCCGAAGTGCGGCACATGCTGCGCATGATCGATGCCTGGAAATTCTGGGTGCTGTGCGACCGCGAGCCCAGGCGGGGCTGGAGCCAGGGCCGCATCACCCTGCTCGGCGACGCCGCCCACCCGATGCTGCAATACCTGGCCCAGGGGGCGAACATGGCGCTGGAGGACGCTGTCTGCCTGGCCGACCAGATCGGCCGCCACGCCACGATCCCCGAAGCCCTGGCCGGGTATGAGGAGGCCCGTGTCCTGCGCACGGGCAGGGTGCAGCTGATGGCGCGCATCTATGGCGAGGCCTATCACGCCGGCGGCGTGAAGGCGGAGCTGCGCGACATGATGCTGGCCAACCGCCCCGCCCAGGCGGCCTGGGCGGGGATGGAGTGGCTCTATGGCAGGCAGGCCTGGGAGGGCTAGACCATGCTGCGTTCACATGCGTTCACTTCGCATGGTCCAGCCGTTGCTGAGAGCATGATTCAGGGTTTTCGGCGATTCCGCCTCAACCCATCCTGCTCTAGCATGCGCCCCGGCGGGCCAGCACCACCATCGGCGTCCGCGCCAGGATCTTGATGTCGGTCCAGAGCGAGGGCCGGCTGGCATAGGCCACGTCCAGCGCCACGCGCTGGGCATAGGACGTGTCGCTGCGGCCGCTGACCTGCCACAGCCCGGTGATGCCCGGCCGCACGCTCATGTAATGCGCGGCGGCGGCGCCGTAATACTCCGCCAATTCGGCGGCGATGACCGGGCGGGGGCCGACCAGCGACATCTCGCCCCGCAACACATTGATCAGCTGCGGCAGCTCATCGAGCGAGGTCTTGCGCAGGAAGCGGCCCACGGCGGTGACGCGCGGGTCGTGGCGGAGCTTGCGGGTGGCGTTCCACTCCGCCTGCGCCGCGGGGTCCGACGCCAGCAGCGCGTCCAGCCGTGCCTGGCTGTCGATCACCATGGAGCGGAATTTCAGGCAGCCGAAGCCGCGCCCGCCCTGGCCGATGCGGGTATGGGCATAGAAGGCCGGCCCGCCATCGCGCCGCACCAGCAGCGCCAGCAGCAGGAAGACCGGCGCCAGCAGCAGCAGCATGGCGCCCGCGCCGAGAATGTCGAAGCCGCGCTTGAACGCGGCATTCACCCCGGCGGCCGAGGGCACCTGCAGCAGCGGCCTGACCGCGCCGATCTGGGTTTGGCCCACCGACTGGTCGGGGCGAAGGGAGGAGAGACTGTCCAGGCCGGGCATGGCTGTGGTCCCGAAAGGGGGTGGGGGAAATTGCAGCGTTTGTAATCTGAATGAGGTAACGGGCCGCATCATGGTTGAGTTGAGGCGGAAATGTGGCGGAGCACAAAAAGCGTCAGGTTTTCTGGCCTTGCCCCTGTCACAATCCGATGTCAGCAGGGCGCCATGCGAAGCACCCTCCTTGTGGCGGCGGTTTGTGGTCTGGTGATGGCCATCTGGCTGTTTCCTGTGGATTTTTTGTGGCCTGGGGCGGGCGGGCCGTGGCGCATGGCCGGCGATGCGGCGCAGCATGCGGTGGCGCAGCGCTATTTCATCGCCTCGCCCTGGGGCTGGCCGGTGCTGGATGTGGCCATGCTGGGCGGCCTCAATCTCGCCTTCGCCGACGGCATTCCCCTGCTGGCGCTGCCGCTGAAGCTTTTGGCGCCGCTGCTGCCGGCCGGGTTCCATGGCATCGGTCTGTGGTATGCCCTGGCCTGGGTGGCGCTGCCGGCCAGCGCCGCCTGGGCGATGGCGGGGGCGGGGGAGCGCCGAGCCTTGCCGTTGCTGGCGTTGGCGTTCGCGGCGATGTCGATGCCCGCCTTCATCATGCGCTTCGGCCATGCCGCGTTGTGCGGGCATTTTCTGCTGTGGCTGGGCCTGGGCTGCTATCTGCGGCTGGTGGCGGGCCGGCGGATCTGGCCGGCGGCGGTGGCTTTGCAGGGGGCGGCGCTGCTGGTGCACCCCTATCTCGCGGTGATGACCCTGGCGCTGCTGGCCGCCGTGCCGCTGACCCTGCTGCTGCGGCGCGGCCCATGGCTGCGGGCCGCGTTGGGGGCCGGGGCGGGGCTGGCATTTGTGGGCGGAATTATGACCGTTCTGGGATATTTGGGTGCGCAGGGGGATGGGCAGCGCTGGTATGGCGCCTTCGCGCTGAATCTTCTGTCGCCGCTATGGCCGTTCCGGTCGTTTTTCCTCGGTGGCGGGATCGCGGCCGAGATCGACGCCACCGGCCATGGCGGCTGGGAAGGTTACAATTGGTTGGGGCTGGGCCTGGCGCTGGGCATAGCGCTGGTCGTGGCGTGGCGTCCATCAGCCGTGCTGCGAGGGCTGGCCGCCCATGCCGGGCTGGTGCTGGCCTGCCTGGGGCTGACGGCGCTGGCGGTCAGCTTTCGCGTCGGCCTGGGCGGCGCGGTGATCCTCGACCTGGGCGAGGCCCCGGGCCTGCTGGAGCAGTTCCGTGCCTCCGGCCGGTTCTTCTGGCCGGTGGGGGCGGCGCTGCTGCTGGGCGTTTCGGTGCTGCTGGCGCGGCAGGGCAGGGTGGGGCTGGTGGCGCTGGCGCTGCTGGCGGTGGTGCAGTTCGTCGATGCCACGCCCTCGCGCCTGGCGTTGCATGACTGGGCCCGGGCGCAGGCCCCCTGGCGGATCGACGCCGCCACCCTGCGCCCCCTGCTGGCCTCGGCCGGGCGCGTCACCCTGCTGCCGAGCTGGCCCTGCACCGCGCCGGACGACCACGCGACGCGCGAGGCGCTGCTGGAAATGCTGGCGCTGGCCAGCGAGACGCCGCGCCCGATCAACACCATGTATGCCGCGCGCTGGCGCGAGACGCCGGTCTGCACCGACGCCGCCACCCGTGCCAGCCCGCCCGCTCCGGGCGAATTGCGGCTGGATGTCTCCTCCGGCTCCTGGCGGGTTATCGCAGCGCCGCGCTGACCGCGCCGCGCAGCCGCGGCAGGGTTTCCGCCTCGAACCACGGGTTCTTCGCCGCCCAGCCCACCGTGCGCCAGCTGGGATGCGGCAGCGCCAGGAAACGCGGCAGGCCGGGCTGCATCCGCACCTGCTCGGTCATCGTGCCGCGCCCGAGATATTGGGTCAGCGCATAGCCGCCGATCAGCAGGGTCAGCCGGATCTGGGGCATCGCCGCCAGCAGGGGCGCATGCCACAGCGGCGCGCATTCCGGCCGTGGCGGCCTGTCGCCCCCCTGCGGAAGCACGCCGGGGTAGCAGAAACCCATGGGCATGATGCCGATGCGGGTCTCGTCGTAGAATTCGGCCGGCGCCATGTTCAGCCAGGCGCGCAGCCGCTCGCCGCTCGCATCATCCCAGGGCGTGCCGCTGGCATGCACCTTCGTCCCCGGCGCCTGGCCGATCAGCAACAGCCGCACCGAGGGCGAAAGCCGCACCACCGGGCGGGGGCCGAGCGGCAGATGCGCCTCGCACACCCGGCAGGCGCGGACCTGTTCCAGGAGGTCCTTCATGCGCTGGGGAGGTGCCGTTCCACTATGTAGAGTGGCCGCCCCTTGGTCTCGTTGAACACCCGGCCGAGATATTCGCCGATAATCCCCAGCATCATCATCTGCACGCCCCCCAGGAACAGCACCGCGGCCATCAGGCTGGGATAGCCCGCCACCGGATTGCCGAACAGGATGGTCCGCCCGAGCAATTGCAGGATGAACAGCGCGGCGAAGAAGGCGATGCCCAGGCCGAGATAACTCGCGATCTTCAACGGCCCCACGGTGAAGCTGGTGATGCCCTCCAGCGACAGGTTCCACAGCTTCCACCAGTTCCATTTCGTGATGCCCGCCGCGCGCGGCGCGCGGTCATAGGGCACGGCGACGGCGGGGAACCCCACCCAGGCGAAAAGCCCCTTCATGAAGCGATGCTGCTCGCGCAGCTTGAGCAGCGCGTCGAGCGAGCGGCGCGACATCAGGCGGAAATCCCCGGTGTCCCGCGGCAGTTGCACGCGGCCGCCCAGGCGCTGCATCACCCGGTAGAAGCCCGCCGCCGTGGTGCGTTTCAGCCAGGATTCGCCGTGCCGCACCGCGCGCTGGGCATAGGCCACGTCGAAGCCGCGCTGCCAGGCTTCCACCAGTGCCGGGATGACCTCCGGCGGGTCCTGCAGATCGGCATCGATCACCACCACGGCCTCCGTGCAGCGCGCATGGTCCAGGCCCGCGGTCAGCGCGATCTCCTTGCCGAAATTGCGGCTGAGGTTGACCACGGCGACCCGCGCATCGGCCGCCTGCATGGCCAGCATCAGCGCCAGGGTGCCGTCGCGGGAGCCGTCATTCACATAGACGATCTCGAAAGGCAGCCCGATGCCCTCCATCGCCGCCATGATGCGGGCCTGGAATTCGGGCAGGACCTCCTGCTCATTGTAGCAGGGCACGACAACGGAAAGGGCGGGGGCGTTCATGCCCCCCTCATGCCCGCCGATCATGGCGTTTTTTCAGCGGATGATGCCGCCCGAAAGGCTGGCCGGGATGCGCATGCGCCAGGTGCCGGCATCGACATGGGTGACGAAATCCAGCACCGCGCGGTTGAAGGCGTCGGGGTCCTCCAGGTTCATGGTGTGGCCGCATTTCGGCATCACCAGCAAAGCCGAGCCTGGGATGGTTCGCTTGAGGTAGATCGAGGCTTCCAGCGTCGGGTCATCCTCATCGCCCGCGATGACCAGGGTGGGCAGCGTCATCTTCGCGAACCCGTCCTTCAGATCCCACAGCGAGGGGCGCTGGCGCTGCACGCCCTGCATGGTGAGTGCCGAGCCCTCGGTGCTGTGCTCGGCCAGCTGCGCGATGAATTCGGCGAAGCCCCTGGGGTCCTTCTGCTCGAAGATCAGCCGCGTCGGGCCATGGCCGTAGACGTCCGCCATCTTGTCCATGCCCTCGGCCCGGATGCGGGCGATGGTGGCGTCCGTCTCGGCCCAGAATTGCGCCCGCTTGTCGGGGGAGGCGCCATAGCCCACGCCGGCGGCGACCAGGCTGCGGGCGAGATGGGGGGTGCGCAGCCCCAGATGCAGCGTGGCGAAGCCGCCCATGGAAAGGCCGACGACATGCGCCGGCGCCAGGCCAAGTTTTTCGATGATCTCGGCGATGTCGTCGGTGGCGCGGTCCTGCGAATAGGCGGCGGGGTCCGCGGGCACGCTGCTGGGCGGATAGCCGCGCGCGGCAAAGGCGATGCAACGGTAGCGGCGGGCGAAGAAGCGCAGCTGCGCCTCCCAGGCCCGATGGTCGCCGGCATATTCGTGAACGAACACCATCGGCGTGCCTTCGCCGACATCCTCGTAATGCAGGTCGACGCCGTCATCGGTGCGCAGGCTGGGCATGGTCTTCTCCGTTTGCGGGGGCAGGATGTGGCGGGGCGTGCCGGCGGGCAAGGGTTGCGCGATTCGCGGCCCGGCCCGATGTACCCGGCGGAAACGCCGAGGAGACCCCGATGCAAAGACGCGCCCTGCTGCTCACCACCCTGGCCGCGCCCGCCCTGGCGCAATCCTGGCCGGCCCGCCCCATCCGCATCTTCGTGCCCTTCGGCCTGGGCGGCAGCGCCGATGTCGCGGCGCGGGCGTTGCAGGAACCGCTGAGCGCGGCCCTCGGCCAGCCCGTGGTGGTCGAGAACCGCCCCGGCGCCGGGGCGGTGATCGGCACCGATGTCGTCGCCAAGGCCGCGCCCGATGGCCACACGCTTTTGCTGATGAGCAACACCCACACCGCCAACGAAACCCTGCTGCCCAACCGCCCCTACAACCTGATGCGCGACCTGGCGCCGGTGGCCGCGGTGAACATCGCCCGCCACGCGCTGGTGGTGCACCCCTCGGTGCCGGCGAACACGGTCCCCGAACTGATCGCGCTGCTGCGCGCCCAGCCCGGGCGGTATGATTACGCCTCCTCCGGCCCCGGCACGCCCTATCACATCGCCGGCGCCGTGTTCCTGGCCATGGCCGGGGTGGAAGCGCAGCACATCCCCTTCCGTGGCTCGAACGAGGCGCGCACGGCGCTGGTGGCGGGGCAGGTGCCGATCATGTTCGACGCCATCCCCACGATGCGCGAGCAGATCATCGCCGGGCGCGTGCGCGGCCTGGCCACCACCGGCCCCGCCCGCAGCCCGCTGCTGCCCGAATTGCCGCCTTTGGCCGAGACCCTGCCGGGCTATGAGGCCAGCATCTGGCTGGGCGTGATGGCGCCGACCGGCACCCCCGCCGCGATCACCGAGCGGCTGAACACCGAGATCAACGCCTTCCTCCGCCGTCCCGAGACCCGCGATGCGCAAGCCCGCGCCGGTGCCGAGCCGCTGCCGATGAGCATCGCCGATTTCGACGCCTTCCTGCGCGCCGACATCACCCGCCAGGCGGAATACATCCGCATGGCGCGGATCACCCCGGCATGAGTTTCTCGCTCAACGGCGCCGAGGTGAGCCTGCCCGGCGGCACCTCCCTGCTGCTGGCGTTGCGCGAATACGGGCTGAACGGGCCCAAGCTGGGCTGTGGCGAGGAGGCCTGCGGCGCCTGCCATGTGCTGGTGGACGGGGTTTCCCTGCCCAGCTGCGCCCTGCCGGTGGAGGCGGTGGCGGGCAAGAGCGTGACCACACTCGAAGGCCTGGGCAGCGCGGAACACCCGCACCCCTTGCAGACCGCCTTCCTGGAAGAGCAGGCCGGGCAATGCGCCTATTGCCTCTCCGGCATCATGATCAGCGCCGCGGCCTTGCTGGCGCGCGGGCCCCGGCCGAGCGAGGCCGCGGTGCGCGAGGCCCTGCAGCCGCATCTCTGCCGCTGCCACAGCCACAACCGGATTCTGCGCGCCGTGATGAGGGCCATCGCATGAACCTCGCCTTCCACGGCACCGCCGACGACAAGCCGCGCCTGCCCGGCTCGCTGCATGTCAACCGCATGCTCAGCCAATGGCTGGAGTTTTCCGCCGAGGGTTTTGTGACCGCCCGGCCGGGCAAGGTCGAACTCGGCCAGGGGATCCTGACCGCGCTCAGCCAGATCGTCGCCGAGGAGCTGGATGTGGCCTTGGCCCGCGTGCGGCTGCTGCCGGCCACCACCGGCACCAGCCCGAATGAGGCGGTGACCAGCGGCTCGCTGTCCGTGCAGGAATCGGGCATGGCGCTGCGCCATGCCTCGGCCGATGCGCGGGGGATCTTTTTGTCGGTGATCTCGCAACGCAGCGGTGTTTCGCCCGAGGATATCCGGGTGGAGGACGGCGCCTTCATCGGCCCCGCCGGGCCGCTCGGCAGTTACTGGGAATTGGCCGGGCAGGGGCTGCTGGAGGCCGAGGCCTCGCCCGATGCACGCCCCAAGGCGCCGGGCGCGCGGAGACTGGCCGGCACCTCGCAGCCGCGGCTCGACCTTCCGGCCAAGCTGTTCGGCCAGGGCCGGTTCATCCATGACCTGCGGCTGCCGGGCATGCTGCATGCGCGCATGATCAGGCCGCCCGCGCCCGGCGCGACCCTGATCGACCTGGCGCCCACCGATGCGCGGCTGGTGCGCGATGGCGGTTTCCTCGCCGTGCTGGCCGCGACCGAGGCCGAGGCCGAGCGCGCGGCTGGGCGACTGCGGCCGCGATGGAGCCCGGGGACCGGCCTGCCGGAAAACACCGAGGCCTGGCTGCGCGCGGCGCCGGGCGAGGACAGCGTGGTGGAGGCCCGTGGCGAGACGGCACCCGCGACCATCACCCGCGAATTCCACCGCCCCTATTTCACCCATGCCTCGGTGGGCCTGTGCTGCGCCGTGGCGCTGTGGGAAGGCGCGACCGTGCAGGTCTGGAGCCACACCCAGGGCCCCTACAATTTGCGCGCCGATCTGGCGAAGGCGTTGAAACTCCCGCCGGAAAACATCGTGGTGCGGCATGCCGAGGGTGCGGGCTGCTACGGCCATAACGGCGCCGATGACGTGGCGCTGGACGCTGCCCTCTGCGCCCGCGCCGTGCCCGGCACCCCGGTGCGCGCGCTCTGGACCCGGGCCGAGGAGCTGGCTTACGGCCCGCAATCCCCGGCCATGCTGGTGCGGGTGGAGGCCACCACCGACGAAGCCGGCCTGATTACCCATTGGGCCAGCCATGTCCGCAGCAATGGCCATTCCGGCCGGCCCGGGCGCGGTGCCGTGGCCACGCTGCTGGCCGCCCCCTGGATCGAGGGCGGCCAGCCCATGCCCGCCTCCATCAACCCGCCGGTGGCGGGCGGTGGGGGGGCGCAGCGCAATGCCATCCCGGGCTATGATTTCCCGAATTTGTATGTCGGGCTGACGCGGATCACGGACATGCCCATCCGCACCTCGGCGCTGCGCGGTCTGGGCGCGTTGATCCATGTCTGGGCGATCGAGAGCGTGATGGATGAGCTGGCCGAGCGGGCCGGGATGGACCCGGTGGAATACCGCCTACGCCACCTCTCCGACCCGCGCGCCCGCGTCGTGCTGGAAAAAGCCGCTGACATGGCCGGCTGGCCCGGCGAAGGCATGGGTGTCGCGGTGGCGCGCTACAAGAATCTCGGCGCCTGGTGCGCCGTGGTGGCGCGGGTGGAGGCCGAGGAGCGGGTGCGCTGCCGGCATTTGTGGATCGCCGCCGATATGGGCGAAGTGATCAACCCCGACGGCGCCGTCAACCAGCTGGAGGGCGGCGCGCTGCATGGCGTCTCCGTCGCCCTGCATGAGCGGACACGGCATGACGGCACCCGCATCATCAGCGACTCATGGGCGGAATACCCCGTGCTGCGCTTCGCCGATGTCCCCGCCGTCACCACCGCACTGATCCAGCGCCCCGACGAACGCCCGCTCGGCGCCGGCGAGGCCTCCATGGCGCCGGCCATCGCCGCCATCGCCGGCGGCATCTTTTCGGCCCTGGGCACCCGGCCCAGGCGCCTGCCCTTCACACCGGAAAACCTCTGATGGCCAGGATCACCCTCACTTTGGCCTGCGCGGCGTCGGACCGCACGCGGCCGCTGCTCGATGGCCGCGTCACCGTGCCGGGGGTGGATTTCGTCTTTCTGCCCGGCGAGCCGGAGGATATTTTTCGCCGCGCCATGCGCGACAAGGCGTTCGATGTGACGGAGCTGTCGATGGGCAGCCATATCGTCACCACCGCGCGTGGCGACGGCCCCTATGTCGGCGTGCCGATTTTTCTCTCCCGCGCCTTCCGGCATTCCGGGGTCTATATCCGCAATGATCGCGGCATCAACAGCGCCGCCGATTTGGCCGGGCGGACCATCGCCCTGCCGGAGTTCCAGCAGACCGCCGCCTTGTGGGTGCGTGGCTTCCTGCGGGAACAATACGGCGTGGACACGCGGTCGATCCGCTGGCGCAGCGGGGGGGAGCGTGTCGCCATCGCCCCGCCCCCGGGCCATGACCTCTCGCCGCTGGGGATGGACCCGGCGGTGGCGCTGGAAACGGGCGCGGTGGATGCGCTGATCGGCCCGCGAATCCCGGCCTCGCTGGGCAAGGGCGTGGTCACCCGGCTCTGGCCCGACTACGCGGCAGAGGAAAAATCCTGGCACAGGACCACCGGCTTCTTCCCCATCATGCATTGCGTGGCCATCCGGCGCGACATCGCGGCCGCGCATCCCTGGCTGGCGGTGGAACTCTACCGTGCCTTCGCCAAGGCGCGGGACATCTCGCTGGCCGAGTTGCAGCTGGTGAATTTCCTGCGCGTCTCCATGCCCTGGCTGGCCTCGGCGTTTGAGGAGCAGCGCGCGATCATGGGCGGCGACCCCTGGCCCTATGGTTTCGCCCGCAACAAGGCGGAGGTGGCGGCGATGATCCGCTTCGCCCTCGCCGATGGCCTGGCCGCAACCGCCATCACCCCGGAAGACCTCTTCCACGCCAGCACGCTCACTGAGGCGTGATTCAGACCTCCGGCGATGCCGCCTTTGGTCATCACGCCAGGTCGGAGGGGTGACAGTTTCCCCCCCGCGTGATGAAACCGGGCGCAGGAGAATCAAAACCATGTCCGAACCCAGCGGCCCCCTGAAGGGCCTTCGCGTCCTCGACCTCACCCGCGTCCTCGCGGGGCCGACCTGCACCCAGATGCTGGGCGATCTCGGCGCCGAGGTGATCAAGATCGAACGGCCCGATTCCGGCGACGACACCCGCGGCTTCGCCCCCCCTTTCGTGCCGAACACGAAGGAGAGCGCCTATTTCGTCGGCGTGAACCGCAACAAGAAGTCGGTCACGCTGGACATCGCCAAGCCGGAAGCCCAGGCCATCGTCCTGAAGCTGCTGGAGAGCTGCGACATGCTGGTGGAAAACTTCAAGGTCGGCGCGCTGGCCAAATACGGCTTGGGCTTCGAACAGCTCGCCAAAAAATTCCCGCGCCTGATCTATTGCTCCATCACCGGCTTCGGCCAGACCGGCCCCTATGCGCCCAGGCCCGGCTATGACGCGCTGATCCAGGCCATGGGCGGCGTCATGTCGCTGACCGGCGAGCCCAATGGCGCGCCGCAAAAAGTGGGCATTCCGGTGGCCGATCTCTTCGCCGGCCTCTATGGCTGCATCGGCATCCTGGCCGCACTCCGCCACCGCGACGCCACGGGGCAGGGGCAGCAGATCGATATCGGCATGCTCGACACCCATGTCGCCTGGCTCGCCAATCAGGGCATGAATTACCTCAGCACCGGCGAGAACCCGCCGCGCCTGGGCAACCAGCACCCCAATATCTCGCCCTATCAGGAATTCCCGACCAAGGACGGCTACCTGATCCTGGCCGTGGGCAATGACCCGACTTTTTCTCGGTTTTGCGAGAATGTCGGCCTGGCACACCTGCTGAGCGACGAACGCTTCGCCACCAACCCCAACCGCGTCGCCAATCGCGACCTCGTCACCGCCACCCTCACCCCGGTGATGAAGACGCTGACCACGACCGAATGGGTGGACAAGCTGGAAGCCCTGAAGATCGGCTGCGGCCCGATCAACACACTGGAGCAGGTCTTTGCCGACCCGCATGTCGTGGCGCGCGAGATGGTCGTGGAAATGACCCATGGCTCGGGCGAAACCGTGAAAGTCATCGCCAACCCGGTGAAAATGTCGGCCACCCCCGCCGATTACCGTTCCGCCCCGCCCATTCTCGGCGAGCACAGCGACCATGTGTTGCGCGATATTCTCGGCATGAGCGCCGCCGAGGTGGCGGGCCTGCGGGAAAGGGGCATCGTCTGATGGAACAGCCACGCATCGGCGGCATCCACTGCCCCTTCGAGGGCGGCGCCGTCTCGCTGCGCTGGCATGAATGGGGGCCGGCCTCGGGGAAACCCGTGGTCTGTGTGCATGGCCTGACCCGCAATGGGCGGGATTTCGACACGCTGGCCCGCGCCCTGGCGGCCGAGGGACGCCGGGTGATCTGCCCGGACATCCCCGGCCGCGGCATTTCCGGCTGGCTGCCGGTGGCCGCCCTCTACAGCGTGCCCGTCTATGTCGGCATCCTCACGCCGCTGCTGGCGGAGCTGGGGGAGTATGACTGGGTCGGCACCTCGATGGGCGGCCTCATCGGCATGGGGCTGATCAGCCTGCCTTTCGACCGTGTCCGGCGGATGGTGCTGAATGATGTCGGCCCCTTCATCCCCGCCCTGGCGCTGTCGCGCATGCGCGACAATCTCGGCCACACGCCGCCGCGCTTCGCCGATCTGGGGGCGCTGGAGGCCTATCTGCGGCGGGTGAATGCCGGCTTCGGGCCGCTCACCGACCCGCAATGGCGCCACCTCGCCGAGCACAGCGCCCGGATGTCCGCCGATGGCGAGATGCATCTGCATTACGACCCGCGCATCGTCGAACCCATGCAGGGCGTCACCCTGACCGATGTCGATCTCTGGGGCTTGTGGGACTGGACGGTGAACCGCCCCGTGCTGGTGCTGCGCGGCGAGCATTCGGAATTGCTGACGGCCGAGACGGCGGCGCGGATGGACCTGCACGCCAACACCACCCTGGCCACGATCGGCGGCTGCGGCCACGCGCCGGCGCTGATGGCCGAGGACCAGGTGAAGCTGGTGCTGGATTTCCTGGCGGGCTGAGCGGAATCAGACCGGCGCTTCGAAGGCGCGGGGGCCGGCTTCCAGGTCGAGCGTGACGAGGCTGCGGATCAGCCAGACCGCGCGCTCGAAGCTTGCGGTGGCGCGGTGCAGCCGGTCGGCCGAGAGCCCGGCGCCATTGGCCTCGCGCAGCCTTCGCATCATCGCGCCGCGATCCTCGGTCAGGCTGAGCAGGGTGTAGGCTTCCTCCGCGTCGTGCAGCTCGCTCAGCTGTTCCAGCAGCAGGTGCATCGCCTCCGCCAGCTGGGGCAGGGGGGCGGTGCCGGCGGATTCCTCGGCGAGCACGGCAAAATCGGTCACGGCCTGGCGCAGCTCGCGCAGCAGGCGGTTGCGGCCATCCAGCCGCACCGCCTCGCCCATCGCATCGTCGCGCAGCGCATTCGCCGCCGCGTCGCGGGTCAGGCGGTCGAGGAAATCCTGGATCGCCGCCTCCACCGGCTTCGCGGTGTCGCTGAGCTCGGCCGCCGGCAGGTTGCCGATCAGCGCGCCCTCCCGCACCGCGTTCAGCAGCACGGGGATGCGCGCCAGCAGGCGGTTCTGCTCGCGCCGGGCCAGGGCCAGGGCGCTGGAGGCGTCGCGCGCCGCGCCGTCATAGAGAAAGATCGGGCGGGTGAGGGATTCCGTCGGGTGGGCCGGCGCGCGGGCGGCGAGCAGGATGAGCATGCGCCGGTTGAGCGGCAGCATCGCCAGCGCGGTGACCAGCTGCATCAGCGCGAAGAGCAGCCCCAGCCGGGCCTCGCCGCTGGGCAGAAGCGTGGGGAAAATGCCCTCCAGCGTCACCCCCGCGGCGGCGCCGAGCAGGTGCAGCGAGACGAAGACGAAGGCGCCGATCGCCTTGAAGATGACCTGGTAGAGCACGAGCTGGCGGGTGGTGCCGGTCAGCCCGCCGGAGATCAGGTAGGTGGCCAGGCCGGAGCCGAGCGAGGCGCCATAGATCGCCATCTCCGCCTCGGCGAAGGTCAGCACGCCCACCTTGAACAGGCTGATGGCCAGGATGGTGATGGTGGAGCTGCTTTGCGCCAGCATGGTGACGGCGGCGCCGAGGAGGAAGGCGGTCAGCGCGGCATGGCCGCTCAGCGCCAGGATCACCTGCAGCAGCCCGGCCTCGCGCAGCGGCGCGGCACCGGATTTGAGCAGCGACAGGCCGAGGAAGATCAGCCCGATCCCCACCACCGCCTGCACCGGCAGGCGCAGCCGCCGGCCGCCATCGAGGTTGAAGTAATGCGCGATGCCGGCCACGCCCAGCAGCGTCAGCGCCGCCACCCGCATGTCCAGCGTGGCCAGCAGCACCAGCAGCGTGGTGCCGAGATTGGCCCAGGCCAGCACCGGCAGCGCCGCGGCCACGCTGACCAGGCCGCTGGCCTGCATGTTGGCGGCGAGGAAGGTGACGGCGCTGCTGGATTGGGTGAGCATGCCCAGGCCGAGCCCCGCGGCCGCGCCCGAGAAAGGACCACGGGTCAGCCGGGCGATCCAGCGCCGCAGCCGGGGCCCGGCCATGGCCTGGAGATTCTGCCCGAGCTGGCGCACGCCGAGGAAGAACAGCCCCAACCCGCCCAGGAAGGAGGCGAAGCTCTCCATCAGCTTGATCCGGGCGGAATGGAGGGACAGCTCATGCTGCCTGATCCCTCAGCGCGGGGCGAAGCGCAACCGCGTCATGCAATCGTCATGCGCCGCCCGGGCTGGCGTCAGCCCGGCGCGCTGCGCGCGGGGTCCCAGACCGGGTCGGGCGTCGTCCAGAGCACCGGGTTGTCCATGGCCGCCGCGATGGCCTGGGTGACGGCGGCCAGGATCGCCTCGCCCTTCTCGGCCGTGGCGGCGCGGGCATCGCCGCGCACGCCGGTCGGCGCCGCCTTTTCCCAGAAGGAATAGAAGCGCGAATAGCCGGCCGGCGAAGGGGGTGTGTTGCCCGGCGCCGGGATCAGGTCAGTCCTGACCTGTGCCGGCTCCATCGCCAGCCAGAGCGAGGTCTCGCCCTCGCAGGCATGCATGATGCCGGGCTGGGTGGTGAGGATCTTCTCGATGGCCGCGGGTGCGGCGCTGGGCCAGGTCACCGCCACCACGGCCAGGCCGAATTCATGCGCGCATTCGCGCACCGAGACGGCCAGCGGCTCGATGTTCCCGCCATGCCCGTTCACGATCAGCAACCTGGAAAAACCCTGGGCCTTCAGGCTGCGCACCACGCAGCGGATCATGCCGTGAAAGGTCGAAAAATCGCTGGAGATGGTGCCGCCATAGGGCAGGTGATGCTCGGACAGGCCGAGCCAGATCGGCGGCAGCACCACCGCGCGGGTCGCCGCCAGGTCGGCGGCCCGGAGAGAAATATTGTGCGCGGCGTGGCTGTCGGTCCAGACCGGCAGATGCGCGCCATGCTGCTCCAGGCTGCCGACGGGCAGCACGGGCAGGGTATCGGGCCCTGCCATCGCGCGGAGTTCGGGGGCGGTCAGGGTTTCCCAGCGCATGCGGCATTCCAGTCCTGGTGGTGGGTGGGGCTCAGGCCATGGCCCGCATCGCGGGCGGCCGGCACATCCAGTTCAGCACCGAGGCGGCCAGCCCCACAACCACCATCACCGGCCAGAAGGCGGCGAAGCTGCCGGTGAATTGCAGCAGCAGCGCACCCGAGGCGGCGCCCAGAAAACCGCCGATCTGGTGGCTGAAGAAGCACACGCCATACAGCGCGCCGAGATCGGCCGTGCCGAAGCGGCGCGCGATGGCGGCCGAGGTCAGCGGCACGGTGCCGAGCCAGACGAAGCCCATGACGGCGGCGAAGACCATGGTGCCCCATTCGCTGGGCGTGGCCATGGCGAAGATGGCGATGGCGACGGTGCGCAGCATGTAGATGGCGCCCAGCGCCGCCTCCGGCCGCACCTTGCCGCTCAGCCAGCCGCAGAGCCAGGAGCCGGGGATGTTGAACAGCCCGATCAGCATCAGCGCAGTGGCCCCCAGGCCGGGCGAGAGCCCGCAAAGTGCCAGATGCGAGGGCAGGTGGGTGGTGAGGAAGGCGAGCTGAAAGCCGCAGGCGAAGAACCCGCCGGTCAGCAACGCGAAATCGCGATCCGCGAGCGACGAGCGCGCCAGCCCGGGCAGCGCCTTCAGCCCGCCCGAGGGCTTCTTGCCCGGCTGTGGATTCCACTCGATGAAGCGCGACATCGGGATGATCAGCAGCGAGGCCACGGCCACCGAGGCCAGCGCCGCCGCGGCGCCGAAGGAGCCCGAAAGCTGGTACACCACCGGCACCATGAAGGCCTGCCCCATCGAGCCGCCGGCGGAGGCGATGCCGATGAGTTCGCCGCGCTTCTCCGGCGGCGCCATGCGGCCGATGGCGGCGAGTGCCATGCCGGTGCCCGCACAGGCCACGCCCAGGCCGGAGAAGAAGCCGATGCCCAGCAGCACCGAGAGATTGCTCGGCCAGAGGCCGGGCAGCCCGCAGCCGATCAGATAAAAAATGCCGCCAAAGGCCATGACGCGCCCGGTGCCGTATTTGTCGGCCAGCGAGCCCGCGACCGGCTGGGCCAGGCCCCACATCAGATTGTGCAGGGCGACGGCCAGGCCGAAGGCCCAGGGGTCGACGCCGTGCTCCATCTGCATCGGCAGCAGCAGCAGCCCGAAGGTCTGGCGGATGCCCATGGCCAGGGAGGCGGTGACGGTGGCGGCCAGCAAGGCCACCCAGATGATTCGCCGCTGGTCAGGATTCATGCCGAAATCCTGCCAGCGCGGGCGGCGCCCCCGCAACCACGCGTATCGCCGCGACGGTCATGCGCTGGACGCTTGGCTCAGGCGCTGAATTTCTCCGGATAAAGCCCGCGCAGCCCTGCCTCGGAGGCGGCGCAGCGGCCGCGCTCGGTGATCAGCCCGGTCACCAGCCGGGCCGGCGTCACGTCGAAGGCGGGGTTGGCGGCGGCACTGCCGGGTGCCGTGACCTGGATGCGGCGGAGCATGCCCGTCTCGTCCGGGCCGGTGAGGTGGGTGACCTCGCTGGCCGCGCGTTCCTCGATGGGGATCTCGGCGACGCCGTCGGTCACGGCCACGTCCAAGGTGGAATGCGGCAGCGCCACCCAGAAGGGCAGGCCATTGTCGCGCGCGGCGAGTGCCTTGAGGTAGGTGCCGATCTTGTTCGCCACATCGCCCTGGCGCGTGACGCGGTCGGTGCCGGTGATGCAGATATCGACCTCGCCATGCTGCATCAGGTGGCCGCCGGCATTGTCGGCCACCACCGTGTGCGGCACGCCATGGGCGCCGAGTTCGAAGGCGGTCAGGGCGGCGCCCTGGTTGCGCGGGCGGGTCTCGTCCACCCAGACATGCACGTCCAGCCCGGCATCGAAGGCCTGGTAGATCGGGCTCAGCGCCGTGCCGAAATCGACGGTGGCGAGCCAGCCGGCATTGCAATGGGTGAGGATATTCACCCGGCCTTTTCGCGCGGCGATTTCGGCCAGCAGGGGCAGGCCATGGGTGCCGATCAGGCGGCAGGTCTCGGCATCGTCATCGGCGATGGCGGCGGCTTCCGCATAGGCCGCCGCGGCGCGTTCGGCGAGCGGCAGGTTGCCGAGCGCCGCCACCATGCGGTCCAGCGCCCAGCGCAGGTTGATGGCGGTGGGCCGCGTCTCATTCAGCATGGCCGCGGTCTCGTGCAGGCTGCCCGGCGCCGCGCGCATGGCCAGCGCCAGGCCATAGGCGGCGACGGCGCCGATCAGCGGCGCGCCGCGCACCTGCATGGAGCGGATGGCATGGGCGGCCTGCTCGGCGGTTTGCAGGCGGAGCTGCTCGACCCGCCAGGGCAGCATGGTCTGGTCCAGGATGCGCACGCTCCAGCCATCGGCATCCAGCCAGACGCTGCGGTAGGTTTGGCCGTTGATCTTCATGCGGGGCTCAGTCCTTCAGGGGGGCGGCGCGGGTGGCTCCCGGAAGGGGCGCGCTGCCCCTTCCGGACCTTCCCCGCCAGGAGCCACGGGCTCCTGGACCGCGTTTTATGGGGGATTGGGGGAGCAGGCTAGCGGCGGGGCATGCCCCGGTCAGGCCGGCTCCCCGAAACCGCCGCCGCCCGGCGTCGCGATGCCGACGACATCGCCCGGGCGCAGCGCGAAGGGGCTGTTCTTGATGTCCACCTCCTCGCCATTGATGCGCACCGCGCCGCAGGCGCCCTGGCCGCCGCCCAGCACGCCGCGCGCCGGCGCGCGCGTGCGCTCGGCGTTGAAGCCGATGGAATAGGGCCCGCCCTCCAGCAGCAGGTGATCCTGCTCCAGCCCATCCCCGCCACGATGGCCGCCCGCGCCGCCCGAGCCGCGGCTGATCCGCCGGTGCAGCACCCGGATGGGCGCGTGCTGCTCGATCACCTCGACCGGCGTGGAGGAGACGTTGGAGGGCCAGGAGAGCGCGGATTCGCCGGCCCCATGCGCCCCGGCGCCCATGCCGCCATTGAAGAAGGTCTTGAGCGCGAAGCGGGTGCCATCGGCGCGCTGGCCGCGCAGCAGGAAGCTCCAGATCGGGCTGCCGGTCGCGGCGATCACGCGGTCGGGGATCGCCTGCGCCAGCGCGCGCAGCACCAGCGCCGGCAAATAATGCCCGACCAGCGCGCGGTTGCCGCCGGAGAAGGGCCAGGCATGGTTGAGGATGGAACCCTCCGGCGCCACCACGCGGATCGCGCGGTGCGAGCCGGCATTGTTCGGGCTTTGCGGGTCCAGCACGCATTTCAGCGCATAGGCGGTGAAGGCGAAGGTGTAGCACCAGGCGACGTTGAGCGCGGCGGGGATCTGGCCCGAGCTGCCGGCGTAATCCACCGTCACCCCATCCGCCGCCAGCGTCACCCGCGCCTTGAGCCGGATCGGCACGCCATCCATGCCATCGGTCTCCTCCTCCGCCTCCCAGGAGCCATGCGGCAGGCTGGCCAGGGCCTGGCGCACCGCGCCGTCGGTGCGGGCGCAGCTGGCCCGGGCGAAGGCGTCGAGATCGGGCAGGCGCCAATCCGCCAGCAAACCCGCCAGCCGCCGGCGCACCAGATGCAGCGCCGCCATCTGGCCGTAGAGGTCGCCCAGCACCTCCTCCGGCGCGCGAACATTGCGGGCCAGCAGCGCCATGATGGCGCGGTCCAGCTCACCCTGCCGCGCGAGTTTCAGCGGCGGGATCTGGAAGCCTTCCTCATGCACATCGGCGATGCGCTGGGCGCCGCTGCGGCCGCCGATATCCGGCGCATGCGCCGTGCTGGCGGCGAAGGCCACCAGCCGCCCGGCATGGAAGACCGGCATGGCCAGCGAGATATCCGCCAGATGCCCGGTGCCCCACCAGGGGTCGTTGGTGATGAGGATGTCGCCATCCTCCAGATCATCGCCGAAGACGGCGCGGAAATGCTCGACCGTGCGCGGCAGGCTGCCGATGAAGCTGGGGATGGATTTGTGCCCCTGCGCCAGCAGCGTGCCGGCGGCATCGGTGATGACCACCGAGAAATCATCGGATTCGCGCACCACGGTGGAAAAGGCGCTGCGCACCAGCGCCGCCGAGGCCTCGTCCACTACCCCGATCAGCCGGCGCCACAGCACCTCGGTGCGCACCGCATCGAATTCGCCCTCCCGCGTCGTCTCCTGGGCGAGTGCCAGGCGCACCATGCCCATCGCGGCCGGCTCCGCCGCATCGCCGGGCACCAGCACCAGGGTGGAGCCGGCCTGCGCCAGCAAGGCCGGGCCGGCGATCCGGCCCGCCTGCGCGCCCCATGCCAGGCAGCGCGCCGCCACAACCTCACCGCCGGCCAGCACGATGTCGCGCAGCGCTTCGCCCCCCGCGACCACGGGTTCGTCCAGCAGCAGCGGCGAAGCCGCGTCGGTGAGCGCCAGCGTGGCCACGCAGCGCAACGCCACCAGCTCGACCTCCGCCCAGTCGATGGTGCGGGTGAAGACGCGCTCATAGGCGGCGCGGAAGGCGGCGAGGATGGCATCGGTCCCGGCATAGGGGCCGGGCGGCAGCGGCACCTCGATCTCGAAGCCCTGGCCGACATAGCGCATGTCGGCGCTGCGCGAGAGCGCGGCGCCCGCCAAGGGCAGGCCGGAGGAGGCCAGCGCCTCCCCCTCCAGCGCCGCGAAGCCGGCCTCGATCTCCGCCCCGGTGAGGCGGGCGAGCGGCCGGCCGAGAAAGCGCGAGCGATCGACCCGCAGCGGCGCCAGGCACAGCCCGATGGCCGAGGCGACGCCGGCCGCCGGCGGGCAGAGCATGGTGCGGATGCCCAGCTTGCGCGCCACCTCCGCGCCGTGCAGCGGGCCGCCGCCGCCGGTCACGACCAGGGCCAGCCGGTCCGGCTCCACGCCGCGCTCGGCGGCATGCACCCGCGCGGCCGAGGCCATGTTCTCATTGGCCAGCTCGCGGATGCCCAGCGCCGCGCGAACGCCATCGAGCCCCAGCGTGTCGCCGAATCGCGCCAGCGCCGCGGTCGTCCCCGCCAGGTCCAGCTGCATCGTCCCGCCCGCGAAGCCCACGGGGTCAAGCAGGCCCAGCGCCAGGTTGGCGTCGGTCAGCGTGGGCTCGGTGCCGCCGCGGCCATAGCAGACCGGGCCGGGCTCGGAGCCCGCACTTTGCGGCCCGACCTTCAGCAACCCCAGCCCGTCGCGCCGCGCGATCGAGCCGCCGCCGGCGCCGATCTCGATCAGGTCGACGCTGGCGAGACAGAGCGGCAGCCCGCTTTCCGGCACGAAACGTCGCTCGCGCGCGGCCTCGAAGCGGCGCGCGATCAGCGGCGCGCCGCCCTCGATGACGCAGAGCTTGGCCGTGGTGCCGCCGAGATCGAGCGCCAGCAGGTTCTCGATCCCGGCCTGGCGGGCGAACCAGGCGGCGGCCAGCGCCCCCGCGGCGGGGCCGGATTCCAGCAGGGAAATGGGCTGCCGCCGCGCCACCTCCAGCGGTGCGAGGCCGCCGGAGGAGAGCATCAGCAGCACCGGCGCCGTGATGCCGCATCCCTCGGTGATGCAGCGGCCGAAGGCGCCGAGGTAGCGCTCCGCCAGGGGAGCGATGAAGGCATTCGCGACCGTGGTCGAGAACCGCTCGAACTCCCGGATTTCATTGGCGACGGCGTGCGAGGCGCTGACCGGCAGGTCGGGAAAGGCCGCCGCCAGGGCGCGCAGCGCCGCCTGCTCATTCGCCGGATTGATGAAGGCGTTCAGGAACCCCAGCGCCAAGCTGTCGCAGCCCATGGCGATCAGGCGCTCGGCCGCCGCCGCCACCGCCCCGGGCGCCACGGCTTGCAGGATATGCCCGCCCGCGTCGGTCCGCTCCGCCACTTCCAGGCGGCGCTCCGCCGGCACCAGCGGCTCGGGCATGCGGATGGCGAGGTCGTAGAGCTCGAATTTCCGCTCCCGCCGCAATTCCAGCGTGTCGGCGAAACCGGCCGTGGTGATGAAACCCACCCGCGCGCCCTGCCGTTGCACCAGCGCATTGGTGAACAGCGTGGTCGCGTGCACCACCCGCAGCACCCGGGCGCGGTCGAGGCCATGCCGCGCGAACAGCAGTTCCGTGCCCTGCGCCACCGCCTCGTTCGGGTCGCGCGGCGTGGTCAGCACCTTGGTCGAGACCACCCGCCGCGTGGTGGTGTCGAGGGCGACGATGTCGGTGAAGGTGCCACCGATATCGATGCCCAGGACCAGACCTTCCAACATGGGCTTCCTTTCCCGCGGCCGATGCCGGCATGATCGCCGCGCACACAGGGTGGGAGCCTGACATGAAACTTGCACGCCGCAACCTCATGGCCCTGGCATTGCCCAGCCTGGCGGCAGCGCAGGCGCGCTGGGCACCGGACCGCCCGGTGACCTTCCTCGCGCCCTTCGCCCCGGGTGGCGCCTTCGACGTGACGCAGCGCGCCCTGGCCCGCGCGGTGGAGCCGATGATGGGCCAGCCCGTGGCGGTGGTGAACCGCGGCGGCGCCGCCGGCACGATCATGCTGGCCGAGCTGGCGCGGGCACGGCCGGATGGCCAGGTCCTGGGGCTGCTCTCGGTCAACACCAACGCCGTGGCGCCGCAATTGCAGACCTTGGCCTTCGACCCGGTGGCGGATTTCACGCCGCTGATGGTCTTCGGCTCCTTCCTCACCTTCGTGACGGTGGCGGCGAACGCGCCCTTCGCCTCGTTGCGCGACCTCATCGCCTTCGCGCGGCGCGAGCCGGGCCGGCTGACCATCGGCGTCTCGGGCATTGGCGCCAACAGCCACCTGAACATGGCCAGGCTGGCCGCCGAGGAGGGTGTCGAGGTCACCTTCGTGCCCTTCACCGGCGGCGCGCCGGCGGCGACCGCGCTGCTGGGCGGGCATGTGATGTGCGCGGTGGTGGCGGGCGAGGTGCTGCCCTCGGTCCGCGACGGCAGCTTGCGGCTGTTATCCCTGCTCAATGCCGACAAGAGCGAGGAATTCCCCGCCGTGCCGACCATGCCCGAACTCGGCTATGCCTGGGCCTCGCGCCCCTGGATGGGCATGGGCGGGCCCAGGGGCCTGCCCGAGGCGGTGACCGCGCGCTGGAGCGAGGCGCTGCTGGAGGCCAGCCGCAACGAGGCCTTCCTGGCCGCCATGCGCAACCTGGCCATCGTGCCGCAGCGCATGGGGCCGGCGGAGATGCGGGCGATGATGGCCGAGAGCCTGGCCGAGCATGAACGCGTGGCGCGCGCGATCCGCATCGGCCGCTTCGCCGCGGGCTGAGAGGGGGCGCGGACCCTTTGCCACGCCTTCGCCAGAGATGGTGTCCCCGCCCAGGCGGCTTTTCTGATTGATCCGCACATGAAGTTTTGGACATACTGAGGCATGCGCCGAGCAGAGCGCGCCCCCACGGAGCGAGACCATGTCCAGAACACTCATCCGCAACGCCCATGTCTTCGATGCCAGCGGCGCCGCGCCCTATCCGGCCGATGTGCTTATCGAGGGCAGACGAATCCGCGCCGTGGCGACAGATCTCGGCACGCTGGACGCCATCGGCGCCGACATCATCGACGCCACCGGCATGACCTTGATGCCCGGCCTGGTCGAGGGCCACAGCCACCCCACCTTCACCGGCGTGGCGCAGCCGGCCGAGCTGGGCGACATCCCGCCCGAGGAGCATTTGATCCTCACCATCAAGAACACCCGGCTGATGCTCGACCATGGCTTTACGAGCTTGTTCGAGGCGGCCTCGGCCAAGCTGCGGCTGGGCGTGGTGACGCGCAACGCGATCAATGCCGGCGATTTCATCGGCCCCCGCATGCGCGCCGCCAGCCCTGAGATCACGACCACCGCGGGCCTGGGCGATGAACGCCGGGCGCATATCTACCGCGAGAGCTTCGCGATGATCGCCGATGGGCCGGAGGAGATGCGCAAGGTGGCGCGGCTGTGCATGCGCGAGGGCGTGGACAACCTCAAGATCAACGTCTCCGGCGATGATTTCGTCAGCCACGCCAAGGCCGCGATCACGCCGATGTCGCGCGCCGAGATCGCCATGGCGGTCGAGGTCGGCCACGAATATGGCAAGATGCTGGTGGCGCATTCCCGCTCCTCCGAGAGCGTGAAGCGCTGCGTCGAGGCGGGGGTGGATTGCATCTACCATTGCGACCAGTCCGACGAGGAGGCGCTGGACATGCTCGAGCGCAACAAGCACAGGCACTTCGTCGGCCCGGCTTTCGGCATCCTCTACAACCTGGTCCATGAGCACGAGAAAGCCGGCATCCCGAAATCCTTCATCACCGAGCGCGGCTTCGACCGCGCCTTCGATGTGAGCTGCGAGACCTATCACCAGATGCGCAAGCGGGGCATCCGCGTGGTGATCGGCGGCGATTACGGTTTTGCCTTCACGCCGCAGGGCCAGAATGCGCGGGACATCAGCCATTTCGTGCGTTTCTTCGGCTATTCCCCGAACGAGGCGCTGCAATGCGCGACGCGCGTGGGCGCCGACCTGATGGGCATGAAGGATGAGCTCGGCCAGGTCCGCGAGGGCTTCCTGGCCGATCTGCTGCTGGTGCGCGGCGATGTGCTGGCCGATGTGTCGCTGCTGGAGCACCAGGAGAACCTGGCCATGGTGATGACCGATGGCCGGCTGTGGAAGGACCCGCGCCGCGCCTTCAAGCGCGAGCCGCTGCCCCTGGCGGCGGAGTAGCGCTAGGGCCCAAAACCCAACGGCGGTCCAGGTGCCCCTGGCACCTGGTGCGGGAGGTCTGGAGGGGGCCAAGCCCCCACCAGCGACCACCTACCCAACACCACGCCCCACAACCCCAGCCTCGCCGCGCAGCATTTCCACGATGCGCGCCCGGTGCGCTGCCGTGAAGCGGTGGATCGGCCCGGTCACGCCCAGCGCGCCGAGGAACCGGCCTTGCGGCGTCAGCACCGGCGCGGCGATGGCCGCGATCTCGGGGTCGCGTTCGCCGAGCGAGGTGGCGAGGTGTTCCTGTGCCGCGGCCAGGGCGCGCGGGTCGGTCTCGCCGGTGAAGCCGCGCAGGATGTGGCCGCTGGCGCCGAGTTCCAGCGGCAGCGCGGTGCCTTCCTCGATATGGTGGCGGATCAGGCGGGCGGGGTGGTGACGGAACAGGCAGATGCGGCTGTTGCCCTCGCGGATGTAGAAGGCCGCCGTCTCCTCGCTGGCGGCGACGAGGCGGGCCAGGGCAGGGCGCACATGTTCCGCCAGGTCGAACCCGGCGCGGTAGAGCATGCCCAGACGCAGGCTGCTGGGGCCAAGGCTGAACATCCCATCCGCCCCGCGCCGGACATGGCCGAAGCGTTCCAGTGAGGCCGCCAGCCGCAGGATGGTGCTGGGGTAGAGGCCGGTGCGGACGGCGATCTCGGCCAGGCTGAGCCGCCGCGCGCCATCGGCGAAGGCTTCGAGGATGGTGAGCGCGCGTTCCACGGCTTCGACGCGCTGTTCGGGCGGGTTTTCGGAGCGGGGGCGGCCGCGGCGGTGCTGCATGGGAATTCGTTGACGTCCGGTCCTCGGCCTCGGTATATTTCTGACAGTCAAAATTATTTTCTGTCAAACAGAAAAACAGGAACGTCCGATGCCGTCACGCCGCGCCATGCTGGCCTTGTCCCTGCCATCCCTGGCCCCGCCCCTCGCCCGGGCGCAGGGCGAATGGCCCAGCCAGCCCATCCGCATGGTCATGCCCTATGCCGCCGGCGGGCCGACCGATGTGATCGCCCGGCTGCTGGCCGATGCGCTCTCGCCGCGCCTGGGCCAGCGGGTGGTGGTGGAGAACCGCACCGGCGCGGGCGGCAATATCGGCGCCGCCTCGGTGGCCCGCGCCGTGCCCGATGGCCATACGCTGCTCTTCACCAACACCGGGCACGCGGTGAATCGCGCGCTCTATGCCCGGCTGGATTACGACCCGGCGACCGACCTGACCCCCGTCACCATCATCGCCGAAAGCCCGATGGTGCTGCTGGTGCCCGCCGCCTCGCCGGACCGCGGCCTGGCCGATTTCGTCGCGCGCGCCAGGGCGCGGCCGGAGGGGTTGTCCTACGCCTCGGCCGGGGCAGGGGGGGCGTTGCAGCTGGTCAGCCTGCTCTTCCTGCAGGCCGCCGGCATCAGGATGACGGAGGTCTCCTATCGCGGCTCGGCGCCGGCCTATCAGGACCTGCTGGCGGGCCGGCTGGACATGCTCTACGACGCCGGGCCTTCGGCTTTTCCGGTGGCGCTGGCGGGGCAGGCCCGGGCGCTGGTCGTCTCCGGCCCCGCCCGCAGCCCGGTGATGCCCGATCTTCCCACCATCGCCGAGGCCGGCTTCCCCGCCGCCACCTTCTCGGTCTGGCAGGTGGTTCTCGCACCCGCCCGCACGCCGCCCTTGGTTCTGGAGCGGCTGCAGCGCGAAATCGCGGCGGTCCTGGGTGACGGCCCGCTGCGCGCGCGCCTCATCGAGATGGGCGCCGAGCGCGTGCTGGCCAATTCCGTGCCCGAGGCCGGGCAATACGTCACCGCCGAAATGACCCGCTGGGCGCACGTGCTGCGCGAGGCCGGCGTGCAGCCGCAATAGGAGAAAGCGCCATGACCGACCTGCCGACACGCGTCGACATCACCGAGGAAGGCCCGCGCGAGGGTTTTCAGATCGAGCCCGGCCCGATCCCGACCGCCGACAAGATCGCGCTGATCGACGCGCTCTCGGCGACGGGGGTGAAGCGCATCCAGGTCGCAAGCTTCGTCAACCCGAAGATCGTGCCGGGCTGGGCCGATGCCGAGCAGGTCGTGGCCGGTTTTTCGCCCCGCGCGGGGGTGGAATACACCGCACTCTGGTTCAACGCGGCGGGGCTCTCCCGCGTGCAGGCCTTCGCCGACCGGCTTTCGGTGCACGGCTCGATCACCGTCACCGGCTCGGAGGCGTTCACCCGCAAGAACCTCAACCGCTCGCATGCCGAGCAGGTGGAGGCGCAGCGCCGGCATGTGGCCTCGCATCTGGCCGCCGGCGTGCCGATGACGCGGGTATCGCTTCAGGCCGCCTTCGGCTGCAACTATTCCGGCGCGGTGCCGGCTTCGCAGGCGATGGCGGCGCTGCGCGACGCCATGGCGATCGCGGCCGAATGCGGCTGTGACATCGAAAAAATCTCCCTGGCCGACAGCATGGGCTGGGCCAATCCCGTGCTGATCGAACGCCTGGTGGGGGCGGTGCGCGAGGCCTATCCGGCGCAAAGAATCTCGCTGCATCTGCATGACACCCGCGGCCTGGGCATCGCCTGCGCGGCGGCCGGGCTGCGCCTGGGTGTGGCGCATTTCGATGCCGCCGTGGCCGGCCTGGGCGGCTGCCCCTTCGCCGGCCACCCGGGCGCGCCGGGCAATATTGCGACCGAGGAGCTGGTTTTCCTCTGCGAGGAAATGGGTGTCGCGACCGGCATCGATCTCGACGCGCTGATCGAGGCCGCCAAGCTGGCCGAGCACATCGTGGGGCACCGCCTGCCGTCGAACCTGCTGCGCAGCGGCGGGCTGGCCGCCTTCCGGCGCGCGGCGTGATGTTGCCGCTGGACGGCGTGCGGGTCGTCGAATTCTCGCATATGGTGATGGGGCCGAGCTGTGGCCTGATCCTGGCCGATCTGGGTGCCGAGGTGATCAAGGTGGAGCCGCCCGGGGGCGATCGCACCCGCCATCTCAAATCCTCCGGCACCGGCTTCTTCGCGGCGCTGAGCCGCAACAAGAAATCGGTGATGCTCGACACATCGGACCCTGCCGATGTGGAGACGCTGCTGCGCCTGATCGACACCGCCGATGTCGTGCTGGAGAACTTTCGGCCCGGCGCATTGGCCGAGAGGGGCCTGGGCTTCGACACCCTGCGCGCGAGAAACCCGCGCCTGATCTGCCTTTCGCTCAAGGGTTTCCTCTCCGGCCCTTATGAGCACCGCACCGCACTCGACGAGGTGGTGCAGATGATGTCGGGCCTGGCCTATATGACCGGCCCGCCGGGGCGGCCGCTGCGCGCCGGTGCGCCGGTGAACGACATGATGGGCGGCATGTTCGGCGCCATCGCCATCCTGGCGGCACTTCGCGAGCGCGAGGCCACGGGGCAGGGCCAGGTGCTCGCCGCCTCGCTGTTCGAGAACGCGGCCTTCCTCGTCTCCACCGCCATGCTGCAACAGGCCATCACCGGCGTGGCACCCGAGCCGATGCCGGCGGGGCGCCGTGCCTGGGGGGTGTATGACGTCTTCACCGGCAGCGACGGCGTGCAGATTTTCGTCGGCGTGGTGACCGACCGGCAATGGGAGATTTTCTGCCGCGCGCTGGCCGAGCCGGTTCTGCTCGGCGCGGAATACGCCACCAACAACCTGCGCAGCGCGGCCCGCGACACCCTCATCCCGCTCGTGCAATCCATCCTCGGCCGTCTCAGCGTCGCCGAGATCGAGGCGCTGTGCGAACCCGCCGGCCTGCCCTTCGCCCGCATCAACAGGCCCTGGGATTTGTTCGAGGACCCGCATCTGCTGGCCTCGGGCGGGTTGCTGCCGGTGACGCTGCCCGATGGGCGCACCACCCACGTGCCGGCGCTGCCCATGCAGTTCGGCGAAGGACGGCTGGGGCTGCGGCACGACCTGCCCAGCCCGGGCCAGCACAATGACGAAATCCTGGCATCCCTGCGTACGCCCCGGACCACGGAGTGAGAATGATGAAAAGACGCGCGCTTCTTCTGACCCTGGCGACCCCGGCGCTGGCCCAGGCGCCCTATCCCGAACGCCCGATCCGCCTGATCGTGCCGTTTCCACCCGGCGGCGGCACGGATGTGATCAGCCGCGAGATCGCCGGCCGGATCCAGGCCGACCTCGGCTGGAACATCGTCATCGAGAACCGCCCCGGCGCCGGCGGCAATATCGGTCTCGATGCCGTCGCCAAGGCCACACCGGATGGCTACACGCTGGGCATGGGCCAGGCCTCCAACCTCGCCATCAACCCCGCCCTCTATGCCTCGATGCCCTTCGACCCGATGCGCGACTTCGCCCTGATCTCCAGCGTGGCGCAGCAGCCACTGTTGCTGGTCACCGCCCGGAATGCGCCGTGGCGCGATGTGGCGGCGCTGGTTGCCGCCGCACGGGCACCGCGGGCGCGCGTCACCGCGGGGCATTCCGGCAACGGCACGGTGGGCCACCTGGTGGGCGAGCTGTTCTCCCAGGCCGCGCAGGCCGAGATCACCCAGGTCCCCTATCGCGGCGCGGGGCCGGTGACGACCGATCTGCTGGCGCGGCGTGTCGATATCTTCTTCGCCAATCCGCCGGCGGTGCGCGGGCTGGTCGATGCCGGCGAATTGCGGGCGCTGGCCGTCACCGCCACCAGCCGCAGCCCGGCCTTCCCCGCCGTTCCCACCTTCATCGAGGCGGGCTTCCCCGGTCTGACGGCGCAGAACTGGACCGGGCTGGTGGCGCCGGCGCGCACCCCGCCCGACATCATCGCGCGCTGGAGCGAGGCGACGCGCCAGGCGCTCGGCCACCCCGAACTGGTCCACAAGCTGGCGCTGGAGGCGAGCGAGCCACGCCCCAGCACGCCGGAGGAATTCCGCGCCTTCCTGGCCGAGGAGCAGGCCCGCTGGGGCCGGCTGGTGCGCGAGGCGCGGATCGAGCTGGGCTGACATGGCTGTGGCGCATTCCCGCGCCCGGGCTTCCTGTCCGGCCTGACATCTGATCGATGGCAGCTCTCTTGTGATGAAGGGCGCGGGAAGCCGCCGCTATTCCCGCCCCTCGCCAGGGGGGCGCATGGCGGTGTCGCGCTTGCGGTTGAGGAAGGCGGCCATCCTGGCCTCGGCCTCGGCGCTGGTCTGCACCAGGGCGGCGGTCAGGCTTTCCACGAACAGCCCGTCCTCCTCCGCCATGTCCTGCATGCGCGGCAGGGCCTGCAACACGGCCATGACGGTCAGCGGCGCCTGGGCCGCCACGATCGCCGCCACCGCCTCGGCCCGCGCCAGCGCGCCGCCCGCGGGTTCCAGGTATTGCAGCAGCCCGGCGCGCTCGGCCATCGCCGCATCCAGCACGCGCCCGGCCAGCATCATGTCGGTCATCCGCGCGGTGCCGATGAGGCGGGCGACATGCACCGAGGCCCCGCCACCCACATAGATTCCGCGCTGGCCCTCCGGCAGGGCGAAGAAGGCGGTCGCATCGCCGATCCGCAGATGGCAGGCGGCGGCCAGCTCCAGCCCGCCGCCCACCGCGGCGCCATGGATCGCCGCGATCGCCGGCACGCGGCCGCGGCGGATGGTGGCGAAGGCGGCATGCCAGGCGCGCGAGATGTCGAACACCGCCTCCGCCGTGCGAACCCGGTGTTCGCCAAGATCGAGGCCGGCGCAGAAGCAGGGGCCATGGCCATGGATGACCATCGCCCGCGCCTCCCCCTGCGCGCGCCGCGCCGCCGCCTCCAGGACGCCGAGCAGCGCCGTGTCGATGGCATTGCGCCTGGCCGGCCGGTCCAGGCCGATCCAGGCGACGGGGCCGCGCAGCTCATAGGTCAGCATGGCGGTTCAGCCGCGCACCAGCGGGCATTGGCCCAGGGCCAGCGGGCGGAACGCCTCCTCCGCCGGCGTCGTCGCCGCGACCGTGCAGTAATCCCAGGGGCCGCGGCTTTCCGAGGGCGCCTTCACCCGCAGCAGATAGGCGGGGTGCAGCTTGCGGCCATCCTCGCGCACGCGGCCGGGGCCGAAGGCATCGTCATCGGCCGGCATCGCCTTCATCCGGTCCACCACCGCGCGGCCGGAGAGCCGCGCCTCGGGCGCCAGATCGGCCCAGGCCTTCAGCAGATGCAGCGTGCCGCCATAGGTGCCGGCCTGCAGCATGGTCATCCGCGCACCGCCGACCTTGGGGGCGAGGCGCTGCGACAGCGCCCGGGTGCGCTCGTTGAGGTCCCAGTAGAAGGTCTCGGTGAAGGAGAGGCCCTGCGTCGCCTCCAGCCCCAGCGCGTGTATGTTGGTGATCACCATCACCAGGCCCACCAGGCGCATGCCGCGCCGGGTCAGCCCGAACTCGGCGGCCTGCTTCAGCGTGTTCGCCGTGTCATTGCCGGCATTGGCGATGCCCAACACCTTCGCCCCGGACGCCTGCGCCGCCAGCAGGAAGGAGGAGAAGTCGGTGGTGCCGGGGAAGGGATGCCGGGCCGCCCCCAGCACCTGGCCGCCGGCGGCGCGCACCACCGCCGCCGCGTCGCGTTCCAGCGCATGGCCGAAGGCGTAGTCGGCGGTGATGAAGAACCAGCTGTCGCCGCCCGTGCGCACCAGCGCATGGCCGGTGGAATTGGCCAGCATCCAGGTGTCATAGGCGTAGTGCACGGTGTTGGGGGAGCATTGCGGGCCGGTCAGGTCCGCCGTGCCGGCGCCGGTGACGATGCAGGCCTTGTCCTTCTCCCGCGCCACGCCGGACACGGCCAGCGCCACCGCCGAGCCGACGCAATCCAGCACGACGTCCACGCCGTCGCGATCGAACCATTGCCGCGCCAGCGAGACCGCGACATCGGGCCGGTTCTGGTGGTCGCCGGTGATGACCTGCACCGAGAGGCCGCGCCCGGCCGGGCCGAAATCCTCCACCGCCTGACGCGCGGCGGCGACCGAGACCGGGCCGGCATCATTGCGGAAGGGGCCGGACATGTCGGTCAGCACGCCGATGCGCAGCGGCCGATCCTGGGCACGGGCGGGCAGCGGCAGGGCGGGCAGCGCGGTGGCGGCGAGCAGGCCGCGGCGGGCGAGGTTGGTCATGGACGGTCTCCTTCATGGACGTTGTTGGTGCTTGCCAGCCGCGCCCAGGCATCCTAAGCGCAGCGCGACATGTGTAATTTTCGAAACGCCAAGCCGGGCCGCGCCGTCGCGCCGCGCCAGGCTGGGATGGGCCTCCTGCCGCCCCATGGCTGAACAGGCTTGCCCAGCCATGCGCCAAGACGCGCCGTCGCGGGCGCCATGAACGAGGGCGCATGGCCGGCGGAAGCGCCGGGAGAAGCGGAAGCCAGCGGCGAGACGGAATTCCTGCACGGCCTCGGCCAGCGCCTGCGCATCTGGCGCGCCCGCCGCGGCGTGACGCGCCGTGACCTGGCGCGGCGCAGCCATGTCTCCGAGCGCTACATCGCGCAGCTCGAGGGCGGGCGGGGCAATATCTCCGTCCTGCTGCTGCGGCGCATCGCCCGCGCCCTGGGACTGGGCGTGGAGGAGCTGGTCGCCGACCGGCCCGATCGCTCGGTCGAGCGACTTTTGCTGGAGGAGGCGGTGGCCGCCCTGCCGGAAGCGCGCCTGGCCGAGGCGCGGGCGCTGCTGCAGGGCGGCCAGCCGCTGCGCGGCCGGCGCATCGCCCTGATCGGGCTGCGCGGCGCCGGCAAATCGACGCTCGGCCGGCTGCTGGCCGAACGCCTGGGCATCGGCTTCGTCGAGCTGGACCGAGAGGTGGAGCGCGAGGCGCGGATGGACCTCTCCGAGCTCTTCGCCATGCAGGGCCAGGAGGGCTATCGCCGCCTGGAGCGGGCCGCGCTGCAACGGCTGGTCGAGGATGGCGCCTCCGCGGTGATCGCCACCGGCGGCGGCATCGTGGCGGAGCCCGCGAGCTTCGCCTTCCTGCTGCACAGCTGCGTCACGATCTGGCTGCGTGCCACGGCCGAGGAGCATATGCGCCGCGTGGTCGCGCAAGGCGACCTGCGGCCGATGCGCGACAATGCGCGCGCGATGCAGGATCTGCGCGCCATCCTGGCGAGCCGCGAGCCGCTCTACCTCAAGGCGGCGCATGTGCTCGACACCTCCGGCCGGTCGGAGGCCGCCTGCGTCGAGGCGCTGGCCGCCTTGCCCGGTGTTGCGAGCGCCTGAGCCAGCGCCGCCTCCGCCTCCAGCGCCGCGCGGAAGCGCCCGGGCACCGGGATCGGGCGCATCGTCGCGTTGTCGACGAAGACCGAGGTCAGCGTGCCCTCATAGACCAGCCGCCCGCCGGCCGCGCGGCCGGTGACGGCATGGCGCAGCGAGGAGCCGCCCAGGCGCGCCAGCAGCACGGTGGTGCCGATCTCGTCGCGCGGCGTCACCGGGCTGCGGAAATCCAGCGAAACGTTGACGAAGGGCGTGCCCAGCCCGTGATCGACATTCAGCTCGTACCAGCCGATGCCGATGCGCTCGATCATCCAGGCCTCGGCCGCCTCCATGGCGAAGTCGAGGAAGCGCGCGGTGTAGGCGATGCGCGCCGCGTCGGTCTCGCCCCACAGGATGCGGCGGCGGTGGATGAACGGCTCAGTAGGTTTCGACATGGTAGCGGCCCTCCTCGCGCATCGCGCTGCTGAGCATGGGCCAGTCCAGGCCATGCGCGGCGCCGATCTCGGCCAACGCCTCCTCCACCCCCGCCTCCAGCCCCTTCAGGCCGCAGACATAGAGATGCGTGGTGGCGCGACGCAGCAGGGCGGCGAGGTCGGCACCGCGCCCGCGCATGCGGCTCTGCACATATTCCTTCGGCGCGCCGGGCAGGCGGCTATAGACGAGTTCCTGGTCCAGCAGCGCCGAGGGCAGGCGTTGCAGCGGCCCGAAATAGGGCAGTTCCTGCGGCGTGCGGGCGCCGAAGAACAGATGCAGCCGGCCACGGCCGGAGGAGGCCAGGCGCCGCCGCCGCTCGGTGAAGCCGCGGAAGGGGGCGGCCCCGGTGCCGGTGCACACCATGATGATATCGGCATCCGGGTCGTCGGGCATCAGGAAGGTGGCGCCGAAGGGGCCGATGACGGGCACGCTGTCGCCCAAGGCCAGGTCGCAGAGCCAGTTCGAGGCGACGCCACGGAACAGCGTGCCATCCGCCCGCGGCTCCGCCACGCGCTTCACGGTGAGTGCCAGGTTGTTGGTGTTCGGCCTTTCGCCATCGCGCGCCGAGCACACGGAATAGAGCCGCATCGCGTGCGGGCGCCCCTGCGCATCCACCCCCGGCGGCACCACGCCGATACTCTGCCCCTCCAGCACCGGGAAGGCCACGGCGCCGAAATCGAGGATGATATGGTGCACCTCCGATGAGGTGCCCGATTTCGTCACCCGGATATTGCCGCTGACCCGTGCCATGGCCGGGTTCGCGCGGTTGAACAGGTTCACCCGTGGCTTGCTGGCGCTGGCCGGTGCCCGGGCATGGCCGCCCGCGCCCTGGTGCGCCTCGGCGATCAGCGCCGCCGCCTCGGCATCCAGCGCATCCACCGCCGCCGGCCCGGCCGGGCGGGGGGGCAGTTCCTGCCAGGAGAATTGCTCCTCCAGGCTGAAGGCGCTGGCGACCTGGAACCAATTGTCGATCGCCCCGGTCGGGCAGGGGGCGACGCAATCCATGCAGCCATTGCAGGTGCCGGCATCCACGACGTAATTGTTGTCGTCATGGGTGATGGCGCCGATCGGGCAGGTCGCCTCGCAGGTGTTGCAGCGGATGCAGATCTCGGGGTCGATGAGATGCTGCTTCAGCCCGTCCATCATCAGGCGTCCCAGAGCTTCACATATTCGAAATGGCCGGGCTTGTTGTCGATGCCGACCTTGGGCGGGGCGATCCAGGAGGCATAGGCGCCGGCGGTATCGACCGGGCGCATCAGCCCGGTGACGTAGAGATTGTCATCGCCCGTCGGCAGCCAGCGGTCGCGATTCGCGGCCCAGGCGCCGGCATCCATCACCCGGCCCTCCGGGTCGGCCTCGATCGCCGAGAACTCGCCGATCCGGCGGTTGAAGGCGACATGCGGGAGCGTCAGGCGAAAGGCGATGCCGGCCTTCTCCATCACCTTGTTCCAGCGGTTCACGCCGCCCTGGCAATCCGCCACGTAATCATCGCGCAGCCGCATGTTCAGCGCCGACAGCGCCGGCACGGCCTCCTGCACAATGGCCCCGTCGCGGCAGCGCAGCACCGGGTAGGTGCTGTCGAGCAGGCGGTGGTCGTCGTCCAGCTTGTCTTCCCGGTAGCGGCCCTTCACCCCGGAATTATAGGCATTGGCGGCGTTGGTCGAAACTTCCGAGCCGAACAGGTCGAGGGTGAGGGAGAAATGCAGGTTCACCTTGCGCTGCAGCGCCGGCAGATCGACCACCCCCAGCGCGCGGATGCGGGCGGTGTCGCCGGGGTCCTCGATGCCGGCGGCCTTCATCGCCTCGCAGGTGCGTTCGATGATGCGCTGCACGCCGGTCTCGCCCACGAACATGTGGTGCGCTTCCTCGGTCAACATGAAGCGGCAGGTGCGGCTGAGCGGGTCGAACCCCGACTGCGCCAGCGCCTCCAGCTGCATCTTGCCGTCGCGGTCGGTGAAGAAGGTGAACATGAAGAAGCTCACCCAATCCGGCGTCGTCTCGTTGAAGGCGCCCAGCATGCGCGGGGTGTCGGCATCGCCGCTGCGCCGGCGCAGCAAATCCTCGGCCTCCTCGCGCCCGTCCTTGCCCAGGTATTTCTGCAGCAGATAGACCATGGCCCAAAGATGGCGGCCTTCCTCCACATTCACCTGGAACAGGTTGCGCATGTCGTAAAGGCTGGGCGCGGTCTTGCCGAGGTGGCGCTGCTGCTCGACCGATGCCGGCTCGGTATCGCCCTGGATCACCATCAGCCGGCGCAACATGCCGCGGTATTCGCCGGGAATCTCCTGCCAGGCCGGCTCGCCCTTGTGGCTCCCGAAGCCGATCAGCCGGCCTTCCACCCTGGGTGCCAGCAGGATGCCCCATTTGTATTCGGGCATGCGGACATAGTCGAACTTGGCCCAGCCCTTGGGGTCCACGCTGACGGCGGTGCGCAGATAGACCAGCGCCTCCTGGAAGCCATCCGGCCCCATATCCTTCCACCAGTCGATATAGCCGGGGTGCCAGGTCTCCAGCGCCTTCTTCACCCGCGCATCGCTGGCGAGGTCGACATTGTTCGGGATCAGGCCGTCGTAATCGACATTCATGCCGTCGGGCATCGGTGCCTCCTCGCTGTGTGATGGGTGGGCCGGGTCAGACCCGGGCCTTGTCGTAGCTGGGCTGCACGCCCGTGCCGTAGAGCTTCAGCGCCCCGGTCTCCCCCACCGCGTTGGCGCGCTGGAAAATCCAGTTCTGCCAGGCGGTGAGGCGGCCGAAGATCCGGGTCTCCATCGTCTCCGGCCCGACGAAGCGCAGATTGGCCTCCATCCCGGTCAGCGCGTCGGGAGAGAAGCTGGCGCGCTCCTCCAGCATGATCCGCACCTCGTCATCCCAGTCGGTCTCGTCGAAGACCATGGTGACGAGGCCCAACGCATCCGCCTCCCCGGCCTCGATCGCCGCGCCGATGCGGGCCTGTGCCGCGCCCACGCTGTCCGGCTCGCCCCAGAAGCGTGCCCGCAGCCGGGTCAGGCCATTGGCCATCGGGTAGGCGCCGAAATTGAGCGGCGAGAGGGCGAGCGCGGCCGGCGGCCGGTTGTCGCCGGCCCGCGCCCCATCGAGCATCACCGAACGGTCGGCGGCGAAGGCCAGCTCGGCCAGGGTGCCGGCGAAGCAGCTTCCCGGCTCCACCAGCGCCACCAGGCTGCGTGAGGTCATGTCGATGCGCTTGAGCAGGCGCTTCCAGTACAGCCGCACCTCACGGATGAACCAGTCGCCCTGATGGGCTTCCAGGAAGGCGTCATGTGCCAGCACCTGCGCGGCGGCGCCCTCGGTGCGCAGCACCAGCAGGCCCAAAGCGGGCTCGTTGGCGCGCAGATGCAGGATGGCGTCGTCCAGCTCCCGCGCCGCCTGGAGCGGCCAGAAACCGGCGCTGCGGGCGGCCTCCAGCGTCGCCGGCGGCGGGCCGGCGGGGGCCGCGACGGTGACAGTGGCGCGGCCGGCGGCGCGGTCGCAGGCGATGGTCACGAAACCATAGGCGACGCCGTCATCGGTGAAGCGGCGCGTGAGCGGCGTCAGCGCCACGCCGGTGGCCGCGCGCGGGCGGTCGCTGCGCGCGGCGGCCTCATCCGCGCGCTCCCTGATCCGTGCTTCCCAGGCGGAGGGCGGCACCACCTCATCCACCAGGCGCCATTCGACGGCACGCTTGCCGCGCACGCCTTCCTCGGTGGAGCAGAAGACATCGGCGCGGTCGCGGCGGACGCGGCGCTTGTCGGTGATGCGGGTCAGCCCGCCGGTGCCGGGCAGCACCGCCAGCAGCGGCGTCTCCGGCAGGGAGACGGAGGAGCGGCGGTCGTCGATCAGCAGGATGCTGTCGCAGGAGACCGCGAGTTCATAGCCGCCACCGGCGGCGGTGCCGTTGACCGCGCAGATCCAGGTCTGGCCGGAATGCTCCGTCGCGTCCTCGATCGAGCAGCGCGTCTCATTGGTGAATTTGCAGAAATTCACCTTGTGGCCGTGGGTCGCCTTTCCCAGCATGCGGATATTGGCGCCGGCGCAGAACACATTCTCCTTGGCCGAGCGCAGCACCACGGCGCCGACTTCCGGATGCTCGAAGCGCAGCCGCTGGATGGCGTCGGACAGCTCGATATCGACGCCGAGGTCATAGGAGTTGAGCTTCAGCTCATAGCCCTCGAACAGCCCGGCGGCGGGGTCCACATCCATCAGCAATTCGGCGACCGCGCCGTCGAAGCGCAGGCGCCAGTGGCGGTAGCGACCGGGCTCGGTCTGGAAATCGATGCGTGACATTGTTCCTGGACTCCCGGCCTGCGCTTGGCTGAATGTTTTATAATGCATGTCCGTGGGGTGCGGCAAGGAATTATGCATTATATTGCCGCTCTTTGGCGCCGGCGGACGAAAACAGGCGGCGGGCCATATCGGCGATGGCCTCGACCACCACCGCCGGCGCCTCCTGATGCGGCGCGTGGCCGATGCCCGGCAGGGCCAGCACCTCGACCGGGCAATAGGCCTCGCGCCGCGCCATCTCGGCATGGGCGATGGTCCCGTAGGGGTCGGCCAGCCCCTGCACGATCAGCACCGGCACGCGGATATGGGCGAGCTCCGGCTGCAGGTCGAGCACTTGCGGGAAGCCCGCATCCAGCCAGGCGCCGTTCCAGCCCAGGAAGGCGTTCCCAGGGTCGCGGTGGTGGCGCGCCAGCCGGGCGCGCAGGTCGCCCTCGCGCCAGCGCTCGCGGATCGCCGCGATCGCCAATATCCCTTCCGGCTCGACGAAGAAATGCGGCGCCAGCAGCGCCAGCCCCTGCACCCGCGCATCCTGCACCGAGCCGGCATGGATCGTGGCGATCGTCCCGCCATCGGAATGCCCGACCAGCAGCGCGCGCCGGATGCCGGCCGCGTCCAGCACGCGGGGCAGCATGTCCAGCGCCTCCTCCTGCATGTAGGTCAGCGGCCGTGGCAGGGCTGTGCCGTCGGACTGCCCATAGCCGAAGCGCGACCAGGCGAAGACGCCCAGGCCCGTTGCCGCCGCCAGGGCCGCGGGAAAGTCGCGCCACAGCGCGACGCAGCCCAGCCCCTCATGCAGCAGCACCAGCGTGGGTGCCGCTTCCGGCCCGGGCCCCCACCAGGCGGTCTCCAACCGGCGGCCATCGAGCAGAATTTCACCCGGCGTCACAACGACTCGCGCAGCTTGAAGCGCTGGATCTTGCCGGTCGCGGTCTTCGGCAGATCCTCCATCACCGCGATCCAGCGCGGGTATTTCCACGGGCCGGCGGCCGCCTTCACATGCGCCTGCAAATCCTCCGTCGCGGCTTGTGCGCCGGGCTTGAAGACCACGAAGGCCATCGGCTTGACCAGCCCATCGGCATCCTCCCGCCCCACCACGGCGGCTTCCTGCACCGCGGGGTGGCTGGCGAGTGCCGCCTCCACCTCGAAGGGCGAGACCCAGATGCCGCTCACCTTGAACATGTCGTCGGCGCGGCCCTGGTAGCGGTAATGGCCGGCCGCATCGCGCAGGTATTTGTCGCCGGTGCGGGTCCATTCGCCCTGGAAGGTGCGGCGCGTCTTGGCGCGCTGGTTCCAGTAGCCCTCGGCCGCCGAGGGGCCGCGCACCAGCAATTCGCCGATCTCGCCATCGGAAACATCCTGGTCGGCCTCGTCGACGATGCGCAGCTCATAGCCCGGCACGGCCACGCCGGTGCTGCCATGGGCGACCCGGCCGGGGGCGTTGCTGACGAAGATGTGCAGCATCTCGGTGCTGCCGATGCCGTCGAGGATTTCGCAGCCCACCCTTTCCTCCCAGCGGCGGCCGATATGCTCGGGCAAAGCCTCCCCGGCCGAGACGCAGCGGCGCAGCCGGTCCGACCCCGCGCCCGGCCCCAGCGCGGGCGCCGCCAGCAGCCCGGCATAGAGTGTGGGCACGCCACAAAAGATGCTCGGCCGGTGGTCGCGCATCACGCCCAGCACGGCGTCGGGCGTCGGCCTGTCCGGCAGCAGCACGGCGGCGGCACCCACCGCCATGGGGAAGGTCATGGCATTGCCCAGGCCATAGGCGAAGAACAGCTTGGCGGCGGAGAAGACGAGGTCCTCGGCCGCGATCCCCAGCACCCGGGCGCCATAGGTCTCGGCGGTGGCGCGCAGGCTGGCATGGACATGGCGCGTGCCCTTCGGCGCCCCCGTGCTGCCGGAGGAATACAGCCAGAACGCCACCTCATCCGCGCTGGCGGCGACCGGGGCCGGTGCCGGCATGGCGGCCGCCAGCGCGTGCTGCAAATCGGCATCCGGCCGGTGCGGGTTGCCGCCGCCCTGGGCGTCGGCCACCAGCAGCAGCCGCGGCGCCGCACCCTCCAGCACCGCGGCCAGCGCGGGGTAGAGTGCCGCCGAGACCGCCACCGCCGCCGCCCGGCTATCCTGCAACATATAGGCGATCTGCGCCGGCGGCAGCAGCGGGTTGACCGGCACCGGCACCACCCCTGCGCGCAGCGCGCCCCAGAACAGCGCCGGGAAATCCACGCCATCCTGCATCACCATCAGCATCCGTGCCTCACGCCCGATGCCCGCCGCCGCCAGGGCGCCGGCGACCCGCGCGGAGGCGGCGGCGATATCGGCATAGCTCGCGCGCCGCCAGGGATCGACGAAGGCAAGCCGCCCGCCGCGCCCTTCGGCGACATGCCGGTCGAGGAAATACTCCACCGCATTGCTCATGGCAGCCTGCCTCCTCTAAACGCCGAGATGGCGATGCATCGTATCCGGGTCCGCGCGCAGCGCCGCGGGCGGGCCGCTGAACGCCACCGCGCCCTTCACCAGCACCACCACCATATCGGCCAGCGACAGCACCGCCTCCACCGTCCGGTCGACGATGATGACGGCCACTCCGGCCTGCCGCACCGCGCGGATGGTCCGCCAGATTTCGTCCCGCAGGAGCGGCGCCAGCCCCTCCGTCGCCTCGTCGAGGATGAGCAGGCGCGGGCTGGTCATCAGCGCGCGGCCGATCGCCAGCATCTGCTGCTCGCCGCCGGAAAGCTGGTCGCCCCGATTGCCGGCGCGCTGCGCCAGGCGGGGAAACAGCGCCATGACCCGCGCCTCGGGCCATGGCGTGGCGCCGGCCGCGTCGGGGCGGGCGGCGAGGCGCAGATTCTCCAGCACCGAAAGCCCGGCGAAGATGCCGCGGCCCTCCGGCACCACGGCGATGCCGCGACGGGCGCGGCGGAAGGGCGCCTCGCGCGTCACGGCCGCGCCATCCACCAGCACCTCGCCGGCGCGGGCCGGCAGCAGGCCCATCAGGGTGCGGATCAGCGTGGTCTTGCCCATGCCGTTGCGGCCCATCAGGCCGATCGCCTCGCCGGGGCTCACGCGCAGGTCGATGCCGCGCAACACCAGCCCCTCGCCATAGCCGGCCTCGATGCCGCGCGCTTCCAGGATCGGCGGCGTCACGCCGCATGCCCCAGATAGGCGTCGCGCACGGCGGCGGAGGCGCGGATGGCGGAGGGCGGCCCGCGTTCCAGCACCCGGCCATCGACCATCACGGTCAGCACATCGGCCACGGCGAAGACCACATCCATGTCGTGCTCCACCAGCAGCACGGCATGGTCGCGGGCCAGGCCGCGCAGCAATGCGGCCACCCGCTCGCCCTCCTCGGGTCCGAGGCCCGCCAGCGGCTCGTCCAGCAGCAGCACGGCGGGGCGGGTGGCCAGCGCCATGGCGATCTCCAGCAGGCGCATCTCGCCATGGCTCAGGCTGCCCGCCGGCAGGGCGGCGCGGGCCGCCAGGCCCACTCGGTCCAGCGCCAGGCCGGCCCGCTCGATCGGCTCCGCGTCGCGCGCGGCGGCACGCAGCCAGCGGCGCGGCGCGAAGACGGCGGCCTGGGCGGCAAGGCGGGCATTCTCGAACACCGTCGCCTCGCGCAGCAGGTTGGTGCGCTGGAAGCTGCGGCCGATGCCGGCCCGGGCGCGGCGGAAGACCGGCCAGGCGGTGATGTCCTCGGCGCCCAGGCGGATGCGGCCGGCGCTGGGCCGCAGCTCCCCGGCCAGCAGGTTCACCAGCGTGCTCTTGCCCGCGCCATTGGGGCCGATCACGGCATGCAACTCGCCGAGTGCCAGCGACAGCGACACATCGGCCACCGCCGTCAGCCCGCCGAAGCGCCGCGTCAGCCCCTCGGCCTCCAGGGCATTCATCGCCCGAGCCCCGCCAGGCCGCGCGGCAGCGCCAGCACCACGGCCAGGATCACCAGCCCCTCCACCAGCCGTTGGCGTTCGGTGATCAGCGTGCTGGCCTCGCCCAGGCCGACAAAGGCGAAGGCGCCGAGGATCGGCCCGTGCAGCGCGCCCAACCCGCCCAGCAGGATCATCAGCAGCGCCTCGGCGCCATGATGCCAGGCCAGCATCTCGGGGTTCACGAAGGCATCGGCCATCGCCTGCGCGTGGCCCGCGATACCGGCCAGCGCGCCGGCCAGCACGAAGGCCACAAGCTTGATCCGGCCGGTGTCGTAGCCCAGGGCGCGCATCCGGTCCTCATTGGCGCGGATGCCGCGCAGCGCATGGCCGAACAGCGTGCCCATGAGCGCCGCCAGCAGCGCATAGACCGCGACCAGCAGGCCGAGATTGAGCCAGAGCAGCATGGCCGGGCGGTCGCGGCGCGGCACATCGATGACGAAGCCCAGCAGTTCCAGCGCCGGGCGGGTGACGAAGACGCCGTCCTTGCCGCCGCCAAGCGGCGTGTCGTGGAAGACGAAGAACAGCATCTGGCCGAAGGCCAGCGTCGTCATCAGGAAAAAGAAGCCGCGGGTGCGCAGCGCCATCGCGCCCACCAGCAGCGCCGCGGCACCCGCAAGGCCCGCCGCCGCCGGCAGGGTCAGCAGCACCGACAGCCCCGGCGGCAGCAGATGCACCGCATAGGCGCCGATGCCGAAGAAGGCGGCATGCCCCAGGCTGACCATGCCGCCCGCGCCCACCAGCAATTGCAGCGACAGCGCGAAGATCGCCGCCACCAGCGCCGTCGAGGCGAGCTGCAGGTGGTAGTTGGAGGCGACCAGCGGCAGGCAGGCGATCGCCACCGCGGCCAGCGCCATCAGCAAATGCCCGCGGCGCCCGGCGACGATCATTCAGGCGCCCCGCGCGAACAGGCCGGCCGGCCGCCAGAGCAGCACGCCGGCCATCAGCACATAGATGGAAAGCCCCGCCACCTCCGGCAGGTAGGCCTTGCCCAGCGTGTCCACCAGCCCGATCAGCAGCGCCCCCCAGAAGGCGCCGGCGACCGAGCCCACGCCGCCGACCACGACGACGACGAAGGAGATGATCAGAAACCCGTCGCCCATATTCGGGTAGACCGACAGCAGAGGCGCCGCCAGCGCGCCCGCCAGCATGGCCAGCGCGGTGCCCAGCGCGAAGACGACGAGGTGGATGCGCCGCGCATCCAGCCCCAGCAGCTGCACCATCTCCGGCTTCTCGGCCGCCGCGCGCACGGCGGAGCCGAGCCGGGTGCGCTCCAGCCCCAGGAACATCAGCCCGGCCACCAGGATGCAGACCGCCAGCACCGCGAAGCGATAGGCGGAATAGGCGAAGCCCTCGGTGACGGGGATGGAGAAATCCAGCAGGGCCGGCACCGGCACGCTGTGGAAATCATTGCCCAGCAGCAGCGAGCGCGCCTCCTCGAACAGCAGGATCAGCGCGAAGGTCAGCAGCACCTGGTCGAGGTGGTCGCGCGTATAGAAACGCCGGAACAGCCCGCGTTCCAGAACCGCCCCCAGCAGCGCGCCGCCCAGCATGGCGGCCGGCAGCGCCAGCCACAGCGGCGCACCCATGCCGGTGACCACGAAGGCGAGATAGGCGCCGAGCATGAACAGGCTGCCATGCGCCAGGTTGATCACGCCCATCACGCCGAAGATCAGCGTCAGCCCGCTGCTGATCAGGAACAGCAGCAGCCCGTGCTGCACCCCATTCAGCAGCTGCGCCGCCAGACCCGGGAAATCCACCTGAAGGCGCTTCTTGCGGGCTCAGGCCATCCGGCAGCCGGTGCCCGGGTCGGCCAGTGCCTCCGCCGCCACGCCGATCACCTGGTTCAGCCCGCCCCGCGCCTCGCGCAGATAGATGGTCTGCACCGGGTTGTGGCTGGGGGAGAGGGTGAAGGCGCCACGTGGGCTGTCGATGCGCGCCGCCCGCATGGCGCGGGCCAGCGGCTGTTCCGCCGTCGGGTCGCCGCGGGTGGCATCGAGCCCGATGCCCAGCAGCTGCGCCGCGTCATAGCCCTGCACGGCATAGACATCGGCGTCGCGGTTGGTGCGTTCGCGGAAGCCAGAGCGGAAGGCGCGGTTCTTCGGCGTGTCCAGCCCATCGCCGTAATGCAGCGCGGTGCGGATGCCCTCGGCGGCGGCGCCCTGGGCGGCCAGCGTGCCTTCGGTGAGGAAGCCCGAGCCGCAGAGCGGCACGCGGTCGCGCAGCCCGGCGGCGGCGTATTCGCGCACGAACTGCACCGCGCCGCCGCCGGCGAAGAAGCTGCCCACGGCCTCCACGTTCAGGCCGGGGATTTGCGCCAGCAGCGGCTGGAAATTGGTCTCCGGGAAGGGCAGCTTCAGCTCGCGCACGACCTCCCCGCCCGAGGCGCGCAGCCCGTCGCGGAAGCCCTCGCCGGCCTCATTGCCGGCGGCGTAGTCCCAGGTGATCCAGGCGGCGCGCTTCACCCCCTGCCGGCCGAGGGCGAGGCCCATGCCATAGGCCGGCTGCCAATTGGTGAAGGAGGTGCGGAAGATGGTCGGCGCGCAGAGCTCGCGCGTTGCCGCCGCATTGCCGGCATTGGGGATTATCAGCGGCACGCCGCGCTCCCGGCTCGCCTGCACCAGCGCCATGACCACGCCGGAATGGACGGTGCCGATCACCGCCTCCACCCTGTCGCGGCCGAGCAGGCGGTTCACATTGGCCACCGCATTGGCCGGGTTGCTTTCGTCATCGAGGCGGATGACCTGCACCGGGCGCCCGCCCATGCGGCCGCCGCGCTCGTTGAGGTGCAGTTCGACCGCCTGCGCGATATTCTCGCCAAGGCTGGCGAAGGTGCCGGAGAAGGGCAGCATGAGCCCCAGGCGCAGCGGCGCGCCCTGGGCGATGGCCGGGCTGGCCAGCGCGCCGGCGGCGATGCCGGCCAAGGGGAGGGCGAGCGCGCGCCGCGGCACGCCCGGGGTGAAGCTGTTGCGCGTCATCGGTACCATGTCTCCCAAGCCCGTTCTCTGAAGCCCGGCGTCTTCGCGCCGATGCATGTCCCTGAATGCCGCCCCAGCCTGCAACATACTGCATGTTGCCGCCGAATAAGCCCTTCACCACGCTATTCTTCTGCAATATGGTGCATAAATCAAGGGGTTTTGAAAGCCCCGGCTCGAGGGAGCAACGCCATGGACCAGAACGTCCCGATCTTCGCGTCGCCGCGGATGGAGCGCGTCGACATGCCCGATGGCGGCTGGCTGCTGCGCGCCCGGCAACCCCTGCTGGAACACGCCCCGCGCATCACCGACGCGCTGTGGCATTGGGAAGCGGCGGCGCCCGGGCGCGACTTCCTGCGCGAACGCGGCCCTGATGGCGCCTGGTGGGGGGTGAGCTTCGCCGAGGCGGCGGCGCAGGTGCGGCGCCTGGCGGCCGGGCTGCTCGCGCGCGGGCTGGGTCCGGCCAGGGGGGTCGCCATCCTGTCCGGCAATTCGGTGCGGCACGCGCTGCTGGCGCTGGCGGCGCAGGCGGTGGGCGTGCCGGTCACCTCGGTCTCGGTGCCCTACAGCCTGCAAAGCGGCGATCTGGGCAAGCTGCGCCACATCCTGGCGAAGCTGCGCCCCGGGCTGATCTTCGCCGAGGACACCCGGCCCTATGCCAGGGCGCTGGCGGTGCCCGAGGCCGCGGGCGCGCTGGTGGTGGGGGCCGGCGCCACCGAATTCGAGGCGCTGGAGGCAGCGCCCGACGCGGCGCTGGAGCGCGCCATCGCGGGCGTGGACCCCGATGCGCCGGTGAAGATCCTCTTCACCTCCGGCAGCACCGGCGTGCCGAAGGGCGTGCTGGGCACGCACCGCATGATGGCGGCGAACCAGCAGCAGATGCTGCAGGTCTGGCCCTTCCTGGCGAGCGAGCCGCCGGTGCTGCTCGACTGGCTGCCCTGGAGCCATGTCTTCGGCGGCAGCCACAACCTGAACATGGTGCTGCGGTGCGGCGGCACGCTGTGGATCGATGACGGGCGCCCGATGCCCGCCGATTTCGGCCGTACCCTGGCCAATCTGCGCGACGTGCTGCCCACGCTGCGCTTCGACGTGCCGCGCGGCCATGGCCTGCTGATCGATGCGCTGGAGGCCGATGCGGCGCTGGCGGCGGCGCTCTTTGCCCGGTTGCGGCTGGTGTTCAGCGCCGCCGCGGCGCTGCCGGAGGTGCATTTCCGCCGGCTTCAGGCCCTGGCCGGCCGGCATGCGCCCCGGCCGGTGCCCGTGGTCTCCTCCTGGGGGCTGACCGAGACGGCGCCGGCGGTGACCACCACCCTGACCGACCACGCGCCGCCCGGCGCCATCGGCACGCCGCTGCCCGGCGCCGAGCTGCGGCTGCTGCCGGCCGATGGCAAGATCGAGGTGCGGGTGCGCGGCCCCATGGTCTTCCCCGGCTACCTCGACGAACCCGAGGCCGACGCCGCCGCCTTCGACGCGGAGGGGTTCTTCCGCACCGGCGATGCCGTGCTCTGGGTGGACCCGGCCGATCCCGACCAGGGGCTGCGCTTCGACGGCCGGCTGGTGGAGGATTTCAAGCTTTCCTCCGGCACCCGCATCAACGCGCTGGAGATGCGGCTGCGTGCCCTGAGCGCGCTGGCCGGGCTGGTGCGCGACGTGGTGGTGGTGGGCTCGGACCGCGACGATGCCGGCCTGCTGATTTTCCCGGCCGACCCGGCGCTGGCGGCCGATGCGGGTTACGGCGCGCGGCTGCGCGCGGCGCTCACGGCGATGAACCAGGCCGCCGGCGGCGGTTCCTCGCGCATCGTGGCCCGTGCCATGCCGCTGGCCGAGCCGCCCTCGCTCGACGCGGGCGAGGTGACGGATAAGGGCTCGCTCAATGTCCGCGCCATCACCACGCGGCGGGCGGCGGCGGTGACCATGCTCTATGATGACGCCAATTCGGAGGTGATACGGCCATGAATGATCTCGCCCTGGGCACCGATACGCCGGACTGGAGCCGCTACGCCGCGGGCGCCATGGTCGAGACCTTCGCCGATGCCACGCTGCTGGCCGGCGCGCGCACCCCCTTCGTCGATTTCAACGGCGCGCTGGCGTTGATCTCGCCGACTGACCTTGGCATCCATGCGGCGCGCGCGGCGCTGGCGCGCAGCGGCATCGACCCGGCCCGCCTCGGCACGACCATCGCCGGCAATTGCATCCAGGCCAGCTATGATTCGCTGTTCTTCGCCCGCCATATCGGCCTTTACGCCGGCATGGCGGATGACCGGCCGGCGCATGGCGTGCAGCGGCTTTGCACCACGGGCTTCGAGGCCATCGCCCAGGGGGCGCGGGCCACCAGCCAGGGCCAGGTCGAGGCGGCGCTGTGCGTCGGCACCGAGACGATGAGCCGCGCGCCGATCGCGGCCTATACCCATCGCGGCGGCTTCGCGCTGGGGCAGGTCGAATTCAAGGACGCGCTGTGGGAGGGGCTGTTCGACACCGGCTGCGCCACCGCCATGGGCGGCACGGCGGAGAATCTGGCGCGGCTGCACGGCATCACCCGCGAGGAGACCGACGCCTATGCCGCGGAGAGCTTTTCCCGCGCGCTGGCCGCCCAGGCGGGGGGGCATTTCGCCGCCGAGATCGCCCCGGTGGTCGAGACGGTTTTCGAGGGCCCCGGCCTGAAGCCGCGCCGGCTGCGGCTGCCGCGCGGCACGAAGGAGGTCGCGCTCGACAGCCATATCCGCCCGACGCCGCCCGAGGTGCTGGCGAAGCTCGCCCCGGTCTTCGGCGGCGTGCAGACCGGCGGCAACAGCAGCGCCATCGTCGACGGTGCCGCGGCGGTGGTGGTGACGACCGGGGCGGTGGCCGCCGGCTCCGGCACCGCCCCGCTCGGCCGCGTGCTGGCGGCGTCTGTCGCCGGCGTGCCGGCGGAGGTGATGGGCATAGGCCCGGTGCCGGCCACGCTGGCGCTGCTGCGCCGGCTCGGCCTCAGCGTCGCCGAGATCGACCTGTTCGAGATCAACGAGGCCTTCGGCGCCCAGGCCGAGGCGGTGCGCCGCGCACTCGGCGTGCCGCGCGAGCGTTTCAACGTGAATGGCGGCGCCATCGCCTTCGGCCATCCGCTGGCCGCGACCGGGCTGCGCTGCGTGCTCTCGGTGATGCTGGAACTGCGCCGGCGCGGGCTGAAGCGCGGCATCGCCGGCGCCTGCGCCGGCGGCGGGCAGGGCATGGCCGTGCTGGTGGAGGTTTGAGCATGCCCATCGGCAATGTCGCGGTGATCGGCACCGGCGTCATCGGTGCCTCCTGGGCCGCCTGTTTCCTGGCCCGCGGGCTGGATGTGACGGCGTTCGACCCGGCGCCGGGCGCCGAGGCGCGGCTGCGCGCCGCCGTCCAGGCGCATTGGCCGGCGATGCTGGCGATGGGCCTCGCCTCCGGCGCCGCGCCTGACCGGCTGCGCATGGCGGCCAGCCTGGAGGAGGCCGTCGCCGCGGCCGATTTCGTCCAGGAGAACGGGCCGGAACAGCTCGACGCCAAGTGCGAGCTGTTCCGCGCCATGGATGCGGCGGCGCGGCCGGAGGTGGTGCTCTCCTCCTCCTCCTCCTTCATTCCGCCCAGCCAGGTGCAGGGCGCCTGCGCCCTTCACCCCGAACGGGTGGTGCTGGGCCACCCCTTCAACCCGCCGCATCTCATCCCGCTGGTCGAGGTGGTGGGCGGCACGGCGACGGCGGAGGCGGCGATCGCGACCGCCATGGAATTCTACGCCGCGATGGGCAAGAAGCCGATCCGGCTGAACAGGGAATTCCCCGGCCACATCGCCAACCGCCTGCAGGCGGCGCTGTGGCGCGAGGCCAGCTTCCTGCTGAATGAGGGCGTGGCCGATGTCGCGGCGCTGGACACCGCCATCGCGCATGGCCCGGGCCTGCGCTGGGCGCTGCTCGGCCCCTTCCTGAACCTGCATCTCTCCGGCGGCGCGGGGGGGATCGAGCATCTGCTGGCGCATATCGGGCCGTCGATCGACACGATGTGGCGCGGCCTGGGCGATGCGGCGCTGGATGAGAACACGCGTGCCGCGATCACCGCCGGCACGCGGGCCGAGCTGGCCGGGCTGGACGAGCCGGCGATGCGGGCGGCGCGCGACGCGCTGCTGATCGAGTTGCTGCGGGCGAAGGCGGCGGCGCCGCTGCCCTGAGGCGCGCGCCGTCAGCCGCCTCCTCGTCACCAGCGATTGCCGGGTGTCGATACCCCGCTACAGGCCGCTTGCGTTTTCGGCCATGAGCCGGCGCATGAACCGCCTGGCCGCGCCGCCCCGCGCCGCGCCCTCATGCAGGCTGAGATGGATCGGGCGAAGCAGCCGCTCCTCGAATTCCAGCGCCACCAGCGAGCCCGCGCGGCGCTCATCGCGCAGCGCGCAGCCCAGCACCACGGAAATGCCGAGGCCCGCCGCGACAGCGCGCTTCACCCCTTCGGTGCTGGCCATCTGCCGGGCCAGGCGCAACGGCGCATGGCCGGGGCCCAGCGCCTCGGCCAGCAATCGGCCCGTGCCGGTGCCGGGTTCGCCGCCGATCAGCGGTTCGGCAAGGAATTCGGCCAGGGCGATGCGGCCGCGCCCGGCCCAGCGATGACCCGGCGGCACGATCCCCAGCATCTCCTCCCGCCGCCAGAGATGGCTTTCCAGCCCCGCGCGGTCATGCCGCCATTCCGTCACGGCGAGGTCGACCACGCCTGATTCCAGCCGCTCCAGCGTCTGGGCATTGCCGGCGATCCGCAGCTCCGTGGCCTCCCCCAGCAGCGGCGGCAACAGATAGATGCCGGGGTTGGAGGCGGCGCCGACCACCAGCCGCTCCACCCGCAGCGCCGCCACCGCGCGCTGGGCGGTGGCCAGGGCATGCCGCGCCAGGGGTTCGAAGCGTTGGCCCTCGGGCGTGGCGTGGCAGGATCTCCGGCCGCGGGTCAGCAGGTCGTGGCCCAGCATCTCCTCCAGCCGGCGCACCTGCTGGCTGATGGTGGGCTGCGGCCGGCCCAGCCGGGCCGCGGCGGCGCGAAAGCCACCGGCATCGAGCACGGCCAGGAAGGCCTCGACCAAATGGAGGTCGAGGCTCACAGCCGCCCGGGCATCGGCCGGCCGGCGAAGAATTCCGCCAGCGCGGTCGCGGCCTGCACCGCGATCCGCCGGCGCACCTCCACCACCGCCGAACCCAGATGTGGCGTGAACAGCGTGCGTGGATGGGCCAGCAGGGCAGGGGGGATGTCCGCCGGGCGGTCGGCCCGCGCCCAATCCTCCAGCTCGAAGACATCCGCCGCATAGCCGCCGAGCCGGCCGGCGAGCAGCGCCTGCGCCACCGCAGCCTCATCCACCAGCGAGCCCCGGGCGCAATTCACCAGCAGCGCGCCGGGCCGCATCAGGGCCAGGGCCTTGGCATCGATCATGTGCAGCGTGGCGGCGTTGAGCGGCGCTGCCAGCACCACCCAGTCCGAAGCCGAAAGCAGCTCCGGCAAGGCCAGGGCGGTGGCGCCATCCAGCGTCGCCTCGGGGTCGTGGAAACCCAGATCGCAGCCGAAGCCCGCCAGGCGCCGGGCGATGGCGCGGCCCACGGCACCCATGCCGATGATGCCGACCCGGCTGCCCTCCAGCCCCGCGCCGAACAGCACGGGGCGCCAGCCGGCGAAGCCACCGCCGCGCAGCAGCGCGTCGCCGGCCAGGATATGGCGGCCCAGCCCGATCATCAGCCCGACCGCCAGCTCCGCCGTCGGCGCCGTCAGCAGGTCGGGCACCACCGCCACCGCCACGCCGCGCGCCCGGCAGGCGGCGAGGTCGAAATTGTCGGCCCCCTTCAGGGCGCAGCCGATGGCCCGCAGGCGAGGGGTTCGCGCCAGGAAATCGGCATCCACATGGTCGGTCATGAAGGCCAGCAGTCCGTCGGCGGCGGCGGCGCGGCGCAGCAACTCCTCGCGCGGCCAGGGCGCCTCCCCGGCATTGGCCTCGACCCGGGCGAAACCGGCCAGCACCGCCAGCGCATCGGGATGCGCCTGGTTGGTCACCACGATCAGCGGTTCTTTCATGCAGGTGTCACCCATCGGATTTGCTCCAGAGGCTATCCCACATTCACAAACCCAATCGAACATCCCTTTGGCACCTGAAATCAAATCATCATCGAAACCGGTGCCCGCCATGGCCGTGGCCGGGCTGGGCGTGCGCTTCGGCAGCGGCGTTGTCGCGCTGGGGCGCGTCGATCTGGAATTCGCGCCTGGAGCCTTCACCGTGCTGCTCGGCCCCTCGGGCGCGGGCAAGAGCACCTTGCTGCGCTGCCTCAACGGCCTGGCCACGCCGACTGCCGGCCATGTGCTGGGCCCCGATGGCACGCCGATCGCGCGGCGGCTGAGGGCGCATCGGCGTGAAACCGGCATGGTGTTCCAGCAGCATCAGCTGATCGGCCGGCTCAGCGCCATGGAAAATGTGCTGATCGGGCTGCTGGGCCAGCGCGGCGGCTGGCGCGCCCTCATGCCGGCCAGCCGGGCCGAGCGCGAGCGCGCGCTGGATGCGCTGGACCGCGTTGGCCTGCTCGACCGTGCCCTGACCCGGGCCGATGCGCTCTCCGGCGGCCAGCAGCAGCGCGTGGGCATCGCCCGCGCCCTGGTCCAGCGCCCCCGCCTGATGCTGGCCGATGAGCCGGTCGCCAGCCTCGACCCCGTCACCGCCGCGAAGGTGCTGGATCTGTTGGCCCGGATCTGCCGGGAGGACGGCATCACCGCCATCGTCAGCCTGCACCAGGTGGATTTCGCCCGGCGCTATGCCGACAGGATCGTAGCCCTGGCCGCCGGCGCCGTGGTCTTCGACGGACCGCCCGAGCGCCTGGCCCAGGACGATATCGCCCGCATCTACGGCTCCAGCCCCACCGCCGCCGTTTCCGAGGAGGAATACGCATGAACCGCCGTCAATTCGCCGCCCTGGCCAGCCTAGTCCCCGGCGCCGCCCTGGCCGGCCTTTTGCCGGGCGCCGCCCGGGCCCAGGGGTCGGACCCGCGCCGCCTGCGCGTGGCGCTGCTGCCCGATGAGAACGCCTCCACCCTCATCCAGAACGCCCAGCCGCTGAAGAACCACCTGGAACAGCGCCTCGGCCGCACGGTCGAGTTGATCGTCACCACCGATTACTCCTCGATGATCGAGGCGATGCGCTTCGGCCGCATCGAGGTCGCCTATTTCGGCCCCTTCTCCTATGTCCTGGCGAAGAGCCGGGCGCCGGCGATCGAGGCCTTTGCCGTAGGCGTGGAGCGTGGCGCGCCGACCTACCAGTCCATCATCATCGCCGGCGCCGGCGGGCCGGTTCGGGCGCTGGAGGATATCCGCGGCCGCGCCATGGGCTTTGGCGACCAGGCCTCCACCTCCTCGCATCTCGTCCCCCGCGCGCTGCTGCTGCAACGCGCGCAGCTGCGCGGCGGGGCGGATTACCGTGTGGTGCATCTGGGCGCGCATGACGCGGTGGCGCGCGCCGTGCAATCCGGCCAGGTCGCCGCCGGCGCGCTGTCGGAGGCGATTTTTCGCACCCTCATCACCCGCCAGGTGATCGACCCGGCGCGGGTGGTGGAGGTCGCGCTCTCCGCCCCCATCCCGAACTACCCCATGGTGATGCAGGGCAATCTGGCCGAGCCGCTGAAGGCCGCCATCCGCGCCGCCTTCCTGGAGCTGCGCGAGCCGGAAGTGCTGCGTGCCTTCCGCGTGGAAGGTTTCGCGCCCACGACCGACGCCGCCTACGACATCCTGCGCGAGACGGCGCGGGTGCTGGAGCTCGACCTCGGCGCGATGCGCGGATGAGCCGCCACGCCGCCATCCTGGCCGCGGATGCCAGCGCCGGACGGCGCCACATGGCCATGGTGGCGGCGGTGCTGGCCGTGGCCGTGGCGGCACTCGCCGCCACCGGCTTCTTCGACGCCGAGCGCTTCGCCGATGCCTGGCCGGCTGTGCGGCAGATCTCGTCGGAAATGTTCCCGCCCGATTTCTCCCGCTGGCAAAGCTGGCTGAAGCCGCTGGCCGACACGCTGGCCATGTCCATCGCCGGCACCGCGCTGGCGGTGGTCTTCTCGCTGCCGCTGGCGCTGCTGGCGGCGGTGAACACCGCGCCCAACGTCGCGGTCCAGCAATTGGCCCGGCTGCTGCTCTCCTTCCTGCGCTCGGTGCCCGAGATCATCATGGGCATCCTCTTCGTCGCCGCGGTGGGTTTCGGCGCGCTGCCGGGCGTGCTGGCGCTCGGCCTGCACAGCGTCGGCATGGTCGGCAAATTCTACGCCGAGGCGATCGAGCACACCGACCCGCGCCCGGCCGAGGCGGCGCGCGCGGCCGGCGCCGGGCCGTTGCAGATCATCGTCAGCGCCATCCTGCCGCAGGTGCTGCCGCAACTCGCCGATATCACGCTGTATCGCTGGGAGTATCATTTCCGCGCCTCGGCGGTGCTGGGGATCGTGGGTGCCGGCGGCATCGGCTTCGAGCTGATCGCGGCGCTCCGGCTGATGTCCTATGATCAGGTCTCGGGCATCCTGCTGGCCATCCTCGCCTGCGTGGTGGCGGTGGATGCCACCGGGGCGGCGTTGCGGCGACGGCTGCGCTGAGGCGCGCTACCCCGCCTCGGCAATCGCCCGCAGCAGCATGCCCTCGGTCAGGATCTGCGGCAGGATCGCGGGCGCCCCGCCGCCGGCGGGGTAGAGCAGGTAGAGCGGCACGCCCTCGCGCGCATGGGCGCGCAGCAGGGCGGTGATGGCAGGGTCGCCACGGGTCCAGTCGCCCACCAGCTGCGCCACGCGGGCGGCCGCGAAGGCGGCCTGCACGGCGGTGGTCTCCAGCGCCACGCGCTCATTCACCTTGCAGGAAATGCACCAGGCGGCGGTGAGGTTGACGAAGACGGGCCGGCCCTCGGCGCGCAGCGCCTCGACGCGCGCGGCGGCCCAGGGCTCATGCCGGCCCGCCGCCAGCGCGGGCGCGCCCGGGCCGCCGAAGCCCGGCAACAGGGCCAGCGCGGCCAGCGCGGCCAGCATCGCCGCGGCGCGCGCCAGCCGCGCGCCACCCTGCTGCGCCAGCCCCAGCGCCCAGGCGGCGAAGGCCACCAGCAGCGCCCCCAGCAGCCCCATCGCCACGCCATCGGCGCCCGAGAGCTGCGCCAGCACCCAGACCAGCCAGGCGGCGGCCGCATACATCGGAAAGGCCAGGAATTGCCGCAGCCGCTCCATCCAGGCGCCCGGGCGGGGCAGCAGCCGCGCCAGCCCCGGCGCCAGCCCCAGAAGCGCATAGGGCAGCGCCAGTCCCAGACCCATGGCGGCGAACACCGCCAGCATCTCGACCGGCGGCATGGCCGCGGCCGCACCCAACGCCACCGCCATGAAGGGCGCGGTGCACGGCGTGGCCACCAGCACGGCCAGCCCCCCGGTCAGGAAACTGCCGGCATGCCCGCCCCGCGCCGGCCCTGAGACCACCGGCCCGCCGATGGCGAAGACGCCGGAGAGGTTCAGCCCCACAGCCAGCATCAGCCAGGCCATGCCGGCCACGAAGGCGGGTTGGGTGAACTGGAAGCCCCAGCCCGCGGCGCTTCCCGCCAGCCGCAAGCCCAGCAGCGCGGCGCCGATGGCCAGGAAGCTCAGCACCACGCCGGCCGTGTAGCTGGCCGCATGCGCCCGCACCGCGCCCCGCCCCTGTCCCGAAAGCCTGGCCAGCCCCACCGCCTTCATCGCCAGGATGGGAAAGACGCAGGGCATCAAATTGAGGATCAGCCCACCCAGAACCGCGAAGAGCAAGGCCTGCCACAGCGGCAGGGGGGCGGGCAGGGCCGGCATCGCTCCGGGGGTCAGGTCAAGATTGAAGGCGGTGCGCAAGCCCTGGTTGTCCACCAGGGTCAACACGCCCTCCACCCTCCCGGGCAGCGCGCCGGGGCCGCGGGCCAGCGCCAGGGTCAGCCTTTCGCCCTGTTGCGCCAGGTGTTGCGGCGCCGTGCTGTCCAGCAGCGTGTCCAGGGCGGGGAAGAAAAACGCCTCGCGCACCGGCCCGGGCAGGCCGGTGATCTCCAGCCCGCCGCGGGTCGGCTCGAAGCCGATGCGGGCGGGGAAGGGCAATGGGCCGGGCAGCGCCGCCTCCGCGGCCTCGAAGCGCGCGGCCATGGCCGGGTCCGGCCGGGGGCTGGCCTCGACCGGGAGGCTGAGCGTGAAGCTGGCCTCCTCCGGGATGCAGACCTCGGCGCAGATCAGCCAATTGGCCTGGGCGGTGAGGGTGAAGGCCGCACCCGGGCGCAGGCTGGCCGGGGGGGTGATGGTGGCGAGATAGGTCGCGCTGTTCTCATAGCCGAAATTCACCAGCGGGCCGTAGGGGATGCGGCTCGGGGCAGGGAATTGCAGCGGCCCGGCCGTGGCGCCGTCGGGCAGGGTCCAGATGATCTCGGGCGGCGCGCCGGCGCCGCCGGGATTGGTCCAGTAGGTGTGCCAGCCGCGCACCAGCACCTGGTCGAGCGCGAGACGGAACGGCTGGCCGGGCGCCACGGCGGCGATTTCGCTGATCAGCGCGGTGGTGCCGCGCGACGTGGTGTGGGTCTGGCCCCAGGCGGCCGGCGCCAGCAGCAGCAGCAGGGCGAGAACGAGGCGCATGACGGAGGATATGGCGGCCGCCGGCCCCCATGACAAGCGCCGCATCCTGCGCCATAGCCCGCGGCATGAGCACGAAACTGCAACCCGCCCGCGGCACCCGGGACATGATCGGCGCCGATGCCCGTCGCCACAACGCGGTGGCCGACACGGCACGCCGGATTGCCGCGGTCTATGGCTTCGAGGAATGGTTCACCCCGATCTTCGAGGATACGCGGGTGTTTTCGCGGGGCCTGGGCGACACTTCCGACGTGGTCTCGAAGGAAATGTACTCCTTCGAGGATCGCGGCGGGGAGAGCCTGACGCTTCGCCCCGAAAACACCGCCGGCGTCTGCCGCGCGCTGGTGACCAATGGCCTGACGCAATCCCTGCCGCAAAAAGCCTTCTATGCCGGGCCGATGTTCCGCTACGAGCGGCCGCAAAAGGGCCGCTACCGGCAATTCCATCAGATCGGCTGCGAGATCCTGGGCGCCGCCGAGCCGCTGGCCGATGCCGAGGTGATCGCCGCGGGCTGGCAGATCATCCGCGAACTTGGCATTGCCGAGGGCGTGGTGCTGGAGATCAACACCCTGGGCGACGCCGAAAGCCGGGACGCCTATCGCGCCGCGCTGGTGGCGTATTTTTCCGAACATGCGGAAAAGCTTTCGGCCGAAAGCCGGCTGCGGCTGGAGAAGAACCCGCTGCGCATCCTCGACAGCAAGGATGCCGGCGACCGCGCGCTGGTGGGGGCCGCGCCGCTGATCACCGACCACCTGACCCCCGCCGCGGCCGGCCATTACGCCGCGGTGCTGGGGTATCTCGGCGCTTTCGGCGTGCCATTGCGGGAAAACCCGCGGATCGTCCGCGGTCTGGATTACTACAGCCACACCGCCTTCGAATTCGTCACCGACCGGCTGGGTTCCCAGGGCACGGTGATGGCGGGCGGCCGTTATGACGGGCTGGTGGAGGAGATGGGCGGCCCGCCCACGCCCTCCGTCGGCTGGGCGGCGGGGATGGAGCGGCTGGCGCTGCTGATGGAGGAAGCGCAACGCACGCCGCCGGCGCCGCGCCCCGTGGCCGTGGTGCCGATGGGCGAGGGTGCCGAGGCGTCGGCGCTGGTGGCGCTGCAGCGCCTCCGCGCGGCGGGTGTGCATGCCGAAATGGCCTATCGCGGCAACCTCAAGCGCCGGCTGGAGCGCGCCAACAAGCAGAATGCCCGCGCGGCGCTGCTGGTGGCCGAGGATGGCGCCTTGCAGTGGAAGGACCTCGACGCCGGCACGCAGGAAAGCGTGACGCTGGAGGGTCTCGCCACCCGCTGAGGCTTGCCGCCCCGCCCCGCCACGTGGAAAGTTTCACCCCGGCCCCATCCACCAGGGCCATGGGAGAGAATGCGATGAACCGCACGAAATGGCCGCGTCGCGCCTTGCCCGCATTGGCCATGCCCGCATTGGCCAGCCCCGCCCTGGCCCAGGGTGCGGGAATCCGCATGCTCGTCCCCTTCCCACCCGGCGGCGCCACGGACGTGTTTGCCCGCCGCCTGGCCGGGCGCATGGCCGCCGCCCTGGGCCAGCCCGTGGTGGTGGAGAACCGCGCCGGTGCCGCCGGCGCCATCGGCACCTTGGAGGCGGTGCGGGCGCGGCCCGATGGCCAGACCATCCTCTTCGCCACCGCCAGCACCTTGGGGCTCTACCCGCTGATGGTCGATCGTCCGGTCTTCGACCCGCTTGTTGACCTCACGCCCGTCTCGCTGGTGGGCGCGGCCACGGTGGCCTTCGCCGTGCGGCCGGAGGTGGCGAGGGACCTGCCCGCGCTGGTCGCCGCCGCCCGCGCCCGCCCCGGCGCGCTGAAATACGGCAGCCCGGGCAGCGGCAGTTATTTGCATCTGTCGATGGAACTGCTCAAGCGCGAGGCGGGCGGCATCGACATGCTGCATGTGCCCTATCGCGGCAGCGCGCCGGCGATGACCGATCTGCTGGGCGGGCATCTCGACGCCATCACCGACACGGTGGCGACGGCCATCGAGAACCACCGCGCCGGCCGGGTGCGCATCCTGGCCGTGGCCACCCGTGCCCGCAGCCCGCTGCTGCCGGAAATCCCCACGGTGGCCGAGGCGCTGAACCTGCCGGGCTTCGAGGCCGCGGTGTGGATGGCGGTGATGCTGCCGCTGGGCGTGGCGGAGCCTGCCAGGGCGCGGCTGGCGCAATCCATCGCGACCGCCCTGGCCGAACCCGCGACGCTGGCCGAGCTGGAGCAGGCCGGCTTCGTGCTGGATGCGCGCGGCAATCCCGATGAGGTGCGCGGCTTCATGGCCGCCGAGCAGCAAAAATGGCGCCCGGTGGTGGCTGCCACCGGCGTGCGGCTGGAGTAGAAAGCGCGGGATTGCAGAACGATCCTGAACAGCCCTGGCTCGCCCTGGTGGGCGGCATGGGCGATGCCACCTTCGCCGCCGTCCGCTCGCTGCAGGAGATGCTGCCGCCGGGGCGGAGCGAGTATTTCTCGCATCTCGATGACGGCCGGTTGTTGCGCGCCGCCATGGCCCGGCCGCCGGGGCAGAAGCTGGTGCTGGTCGGTCATTCCTGGGGGGGCGAGATGGCGGCGCGGGTCACCATCCGCCTGGCCCGGGCCGGCCGGCCGGTGGCGCTGCTGGTGACGGTGGACCCGGTGAAGCGGGTGCTGACGCAGCGCTTCCTCAAAGAGTTGCGCGCCGCGGCGCCGAAGTGGGTGAACATCCTGGCCACCGGCGGCGATGCGCTGGAGCGCTCCAACGTGATCGCGGCCATCGGCGGCCCCTGGGGCGGCAAGCCTGAGCCCCTGGCCGACGCGTTCATCGCCGCGCCCTACGCGCATCGCGAATTCGCGGGGCTGCTGGGCTTCCGGCCCGCGGGCGGGCGCAGCGGCTGGGACTGGGTTCAGGCCGCCAGCACCGGCGCCGCATAGCCCGCGGTGGCCAAAATGTTCCGGCAGCAGGCGAGCACCCCCGAGGCCATGACACCCGAGGGGCTGGGGGCCGTTGCGCGACAGGAGCGGCAGCGCTGGGGGTATGCGATCCGCGCTGCGATGATCGAGCTGGAGTAGCCCGGGCGCCGCGCCGTCTCATCCATATATGCGATGAAGCGCCAGCCCCGGCCGTGCCAGACTTTGCCTCTCGGACAGGGAGAGGCCGGAATGAACGCAATTCTCGACGCGCTGACCAGGCCGCTGGTGCCCGGCGAGCCCGACGACACCTTCCGTCTGGGCATTGTGCTGAACGGCACCGTCGCCGCCGGCGCCTGGACGGCAGGGGCGCTGGACGCGCTCATCGAGGTGCTGGATGCCTGGGAGGCGGCGAAGGCCGCCGGCCAGCCGGTGCCCGGCCACCGCCTGCGGGTGGAGGTGCTGGGTGGTGCCTCCGGAGGGGGCGTCTGTGCCGCCATCTTCGCCCGCGCCGTGTCCCAGTCCTTCCCGCATGTCCGGGGCGAGGGGCAGGGCAGCGCCGCCAACCCCTTCTGGTCGGTGTGGGTTGAAGCGCTGGAGCTGGCCGAGATGCTGGACACCGGCGATGGCGCCGGGCAATCCCTGCTCTCCGGCCTGGCCATCGAAACGGCGATGAGCCGGATCCTGGGCTGGGGCATCGGCACGCCGGGTGTCTCGCCCCTGGCCGGGCCGCGGCCCTGGCTGGCCGACCCCTTCCATGTGCTGATGACGCTGACCAATTTGCGCGGCGTGCCCTTCCGGGTAAAATTCCCCGATTCCAGCGGCACGCCGCGCGCCACGCATTTCCTCCAGCATGCCGACCATGCGGCGTTCGCGGTGGCTCTGCGGAACCGCCCCGCCGATGCCCTGGTCCGCGGCGATGAGGCGGTGCTGATGCCGCAATTCGCCGATGCCTCGGCGAGTTGGGAAAGCTTCGCGCAATATGTCCGCGCCACCGGTGCCTTTCCGGTGGGTTTTCCCGCCGTCCGGCTCTCCCGCCGGCTGTCGGATTACGATTGGCGCGGGGTGGTGCTGCCCGCCGGCCCGGCGGTGAACGGGCAGGCCGATGCCGCCCGGGTGGTGCAGCTCGTTCCCGCCTGGAGCAGCCTCAAGCCGGAGGACCAGCCGGGCCAGACCTATGATTTCTTCGCCGTCGATGGCGGCGCCACCAACAACCAGCCGATGGAGATGGTGCGGCACGGCATGGTTGGCCTGGGCAAATCCCTGCCGCGCGACCCTCTGAAGGCACGCGCCGCGGTGCTGGTGCTGGACCCTTTTGCGGCCGGCGGCAGCCTGCCGAAACCGGCCGCGACGCTGGGCCTGCTCGACAATCTCGCCGGACTGGCCGGGGCCTGGAAGAATCAGGCGCGCTTCTCCACCGCCGACCTGCTGCTGGCGCTCGATGAGACAGTCGCCAGCCGCTATTTGCTGACCGCACAGCGGCAGCGCGCGAATGGTCAGGAGCTGCACGGCAGCGACGCGCTGGCCACCGCCGGGATGGGCGCCTTCCTGGGTTTCGTCGAGCGGCGCTACCGCGTCCATGACTATCTGCTGGGCCGGCGCAACATGTTCAATTTTCTCCTCCACGACTTCGCCCTGCCGGCGGCCAATCCGGTTTTCGGCGGCGCGGGCGGGGCTGGGCCGCGGCCCATCGTGCCGCTGATGCCCGCGCTGGGCGGGGCGCCCGCGCAACCGGCCTGGCCGATGCTCGACCCCGATGGGCTGGGGCTGGAGGGGCCGATCGCCCAGCGCCTGACCGCGGTTGCCGGCAAGCTTGCCGATCTGGTCGACCTGCCCTGTTCCGGGCTGGTCGCCAGGGGGGTGGGCAATTGGGGCGGGCAATACGCCTCCGACCTGCTGCGCAAGGGGGTGGAGGAGCGCAACGCCCTGGCCTGACGCCGGCTGGATGCACGGGCCCAGCCATGCGAGATAGGGTGCAAGGAGAACGCCCATGGACCAGCCCCTGCTTGCCACCGACCCGCACGCCGAAATCCGCGAGGAAGTGCGCAAGCTTTGCGCCCGCTTCCCCGGCGTGTACTGGCGTGAGCTGGACGCGCGCCGCGGCTACCCCACGGAATTCGTCGTGGCACTCACCGAGGCCGGCTATCTCGGCGCGCTGATCCCCGAGGAATTCGGCGGCGCCGGGCTGCCGCTTTCCGCCGCCGCCGCGATTCTGGAGACCATCCACGCCGAGGGCTGCAACGGCGCCGCCTGCCACGCCCAGATGTACATCATGGGCACGATCCTCAAGCATGGCAGCCCGGAGCAGAAGGCGCGCTATTTGCCCGGCATCGCCGAGGGTTCGCTGCGCCTGCAGGCCTTTGGCGTGACCGAGCCGACGAGCGGCACCGACACCACCGCGCTGCGCACCACCGCGCGGCGCGAGGGCGACAAGTGGATCGTGAACGGGCAAAAAATCTGGACCTCGCGCGCCGAGCATTCCGACCTGATGCTGCTGCTGGCCCGCACCACGCCCAAGGACCAGGTGGCGAAGAAGACCGAGGGCCTGTCCACCTTCATCGTCGACATGCGCGAGGTGGTGGGCAAGTCGCTGACCATCCGCCCCATCCGCACGATGATGAACCACAATTCCTGCGAGGTCTTCTTCGACAACATGGAGGTCCCCGCCGAGAACCTGGTGGGGCAGGAGGGCCGCGGCTTCCGCTACATCCTCGATGGGATGAATGCCGAGCGGCTGCTTATCGCCTCAGAATCGGTGGGCGATGCCAAGTGGTTCACCCAGCGCTCGGTGGAATACTCCAAACAGCGCGTGCTCTTTGGAAAACCCATCGGCACCAACCAGGGCGTGCAATTCCCGATCGCCAAAGCCTACGCCCAGATGCGCGCCGCCGAGGCCATCGTGAAGGAAGGCCTGGAGCGATTCGAGGCTGGGCTACCCTGCGGCGAGCAGGCGAATATGGGAAAAATGCTGGCCGCCGACGCCGCCTGGGCCGCGGCCGAGGCCTGCGTGCAAACCCATGGCGGCTTCGGCTTCGCCGAGGAATACGACATCGAGCGCAAGTTCCGCGAGGCCCGGCTGTACCAGGTGGCGCCGATCAGCACCAATTTGGTGCTGAGCTATATCGGCGAGCACGTGCTGGGCATGCCGCGAAGCTATTGAGCCCTCAGGCCGGCAGCAACGCCACCATGGCGAACACCGCCCCCGCCGCGGCGACGGCCAGGACGAGAAAGCCGCCGCGCAGCTCATCCCGGTTGTTCGTCCGGCGCGGGATCAACACGGCGTGCAGCATCTGGGCATAGGGCGGCGAGCGGCCGTTCAGGGCGTCGTTCAGCTTCTGGACGAAGGGTGACATGCGATTCTCACCTGTTGCGCCCGAATCGAATACGATATCCGGCGCCGGCACCCAAGCGGATTCGTGGGTTCAGAACATCGTTCCGATGACCATGGCACCCACCGCGGCAAAGGCGCCCACGATGACCGAGGCAAAACCATTGCGCAGATCCTCCCAGGGGTCGCGGCTGGGGGTGCTGGGCGGAAGGTTATGAGTTTTGGGAAAGCTGGTCATGCCGATTCCTTCGTGAAAACGATCCCTGCTATGCCATCGCGCGGCTTTACGAAATCCCTTTTTTGCAGCGCAGCGTGAGAAGTCAACCTGCCGCAGGACGGGCTTCGCTTCCTGCCCCGCCCGGCCCATGTTACGCCGCAGCCCGAGGACAACGCGCATGAACACCCTAGCCCCCCGCCCAGCCGATGCCGTGATCGCCGCCGCCCAGGCTTTTCTGGGCGAGCGCATCACCCGCAACGACGCGCTGCGCCAGCAGCACAGCCGGGGCGAGGACACCACGGTGCCGACCATGCCCGACGCCGTGGCCTTCTGTGAGACCACCGAGGAGGTGAGCCGCCTGGTGGCGCTCTGCCACCAGCACGCCGTGCCGGTGGTGGCGTTTGGCGCCGGCACCAGCCTGGAGGGGCATGTGAACCCGGTCCGCGGCGGCATCTCGCTCGACCTCAGCCGGATGACCCGGGTGCTGGAGGTCAGCGCGCCCGACCTGGATTGCCTGATCGAGCCGGGGGTGACGCGGCAGCAACTGAACGAGCATTTGCGCGACCAGGGGCTGTTCTTCCCGGTCGACCCGGGCAGCCATGCGACGATCGGCGGCATGTGCGCCACCCGCGCCTCGGGCACCAATGCCGTGCGCTACGGCACGATCCGCGAGAATGTGCTGTGGATGGAGGTGGTGCTGGCCGATGGCCGGGTCATCGAGGTCGGCTCGCGGGCGCGAAAGGCTTCCAATGGTTATGACCTGAAGTCGCTGATCATCGGCTCCGAGGGCACGCTGGCGATCATCACGAAGATTCGCCTGAAGCTGCACGGCATTCCGGAAGCCACCTCCGCCGCCGTTTGCCAGTTCGACAGCCTGAAATCCGCCGTGGACACCGTCATCGCCACCTTGCAGATGGGCGTGCCGGTGGCCCGCATGGAATTGCTGGACGAGGTCCAGATGGCCGCCTGCATCGCCTATTCCAAGCTGGAAGGGATGACGGCGAGCCCCACCCTCTTCCTGGAATTCCACGGCTCCGACGCCTCGGTGAAGGAGCAGGCCGAGACGGTGGAGGCCATCGCCATCGATGCCGGCGGCCAGGGTTTCGCCTGGGCCACCGATGCCGAGGCCCGCAACAAGCTGTGGCGCGCCCGGCACGACGCCTATTGGGCCGCCGTGGCCAGCAAGCCCGGCAGCCGCGGGATCGCAACCGACGTCTGCCTGCCGATCTCGCATCTGGCCGAGGCGCTGCTGGGGGCGAAGGAGGATGTCGCGGCCTCGGGCTTCTCCGCCCCCATGGTCGGCCATGTCGGCGACGGCAATTTCCACACCGTCATCCTGCTGGAGGATGAGCGGCCGGAGACGCTCGAAGCCGCCTGGGCGCTGGACAAGAAGATCGTCCACCGCGCGCTGGCGCTCGGCGGCACCTGTTCCGGCGAGCACGGCGTGGGGCTGGGCAAGCGCGAATTCCTGGAGGCCGAGCATGGCATGGAGGCGCTGTCGGTGATGCGCTCGGTCAAGCAGGCGCTGGACCCGAAGGGGATACTCAACCCGGGCAAGATTTTCCGGAATTGATGAGCCGGCGCGACAGGCCGACCGCATGCTGCCGATAGGCGCCCAAATCCTGGCCCTGACCATGGGCCATGTGTTTTCCAACGCCGTGCGCACCTTGCCCGCGGTCTCGGCCGACGTGCTCTCGCGCGACCTTGGCATCGGCACCGAGACGCTCTCGGCCATCACCGGCGCCTTCCCGCTGGCCTTCGCGCTGGCCATGATCCCGGTGGGCGTGGCGCTGGACCGCTGGGGGTCGCGGCTTGTCGCCCTGGTGCTGCTGGGCATCGCGGGGTTCGGCGCGGTGCTGGCGGCGCTGGCCACCGGGCCGCTGTCGATGGTGGTGGCGCAGAGCATCATCGGCATCGGCTGTTCGGGGATGATGATGGCGCCCATCGCCTTCGCCGCGCGGGCCATGCCGCCTGTGCAATTCGGGGTCTGGGCCGGCATCATCCAGGCCACCGGCAATTCCGGGATGCTGTTATCCGCCAGCCCGCTGGCCTGGCTGGTGGAGGTTTCCGGCTGGCGGGCTGGGTTTTTCGCCTGTGCCGGGCTGGCGGCGCTGGCCTTTTGCGCGGTCTGGGCGCTGGTGCGGGAGAAGCCGCCGGGCAGCAGCCGCAGCCTGATGGAGGATGCCCGCGCGGTGGTGGGGTTCGGCTTCGCGCCCGCGCTGGTGCCGGCCATGGCGCTGGCCTTTGTCAGCTTCGGCGCCATGCTGGGTGTGCGGGGCCTGTGGGGCGGGCCCTGGCTGATGGAGGTGAAGGGGTTTTCCCGCATCGAGGCCGGCAATCTGCTGCTGCTGCTGGCCGCCGCCCTGGTGGTGGGGCCTTTCCTGGCCGGGCTGGTCGGGCGGCTGGTGGGGCGGCTGGTCGGGCTGATCGCGGCGGGGCATTTGATCGCCGCCGGTTTCCTGGTGGCGCTGGTGCTGGCGGGGGGCGTTGATTCCGCGGCGTTGGATGGGCTGCTGCTGGTGTGTTTCGGGCTGAGCATCACCTATCAGGTGTCGCTGTTCGCGCTGGTGCAGGGGCGGGTCACGCCCGATGTGGCGGGG